>NZ_CP046902.1:381250-712500 GCF_009789555.1 Stutzerimonas stutzeri | reverse complement strand
CGTAAACTCATTGACCGAACAGCTTGGGAATTCAGAGCTGTCGGAGCTATTGAAGTCACGTTGCCCCCATGTGTTTGCAGCACGACCGGTCTTTGTTTCATCCTTGCGGCTGCGCCAGGTTAATGAGGTTATTCAGGCCATCGAGCAGACCGTGAGTTCGCCCGGTTGGCGTGAGCATGCTCTGGATTCTGCACCTCCTATTGCACGACATGATCCTCGGGGTGCGCGCGGCGTCTTCTTTGGCTACGACTTCCATCTGGATGATGACAAGCTTGGGCTCATCGAAATAAACACAAATGCGGGCGGAGCGATGCTAAACGTATTGCTCGCCCGCGCGCAGCGTAGTTGTTGCAGCGGCGTAGTCGGGCTTTCGCCAGGTCAGGATGGACCCGGCGGCTTCGAGCGTTCGATTCTGGATATGTTCGCCCAGGAATGGTCTACGAGCGGCGAGCAACGTCCGCTCACGCGCGTGGTGATCTTGGATGAAAGCCCACAAGCCCAATATCTGTATCCGGAGTTCCTTCTTTTTCAGCGGTTATTCGAGTCAGCAGGAATCGACTGCCTAATCGCAGACCCAGCCGATCTGGCCTTTCACAACGAGTCCCTCTTGGTCGACGGAAAGCCTGTGGATCTCGTCTACAACCGACTCACCGATTTCTATCTGGAAGGCGACAATTGCAGCGCGCTGCGCAGCGCTTATTTGGCTGATGTCGTGACGGTAACGCCACACCCTCAGGCCTATGCCCTTTACGCCGACAAACGCAGGTTGGTTGACCTAACCAACGCACGTTTTTTGGAAGAGATTAGCGTTGATCAGCAAATCCGAACCGTATTGGCCCAATACGTCCCGCTTACCGTTCCTGTCGAGCATGGTAATGCAGAGCACCTGTGGCAAAACCGCCGTAGCCTCTTTTTCAAGCCTGTCAGCGGGTATGGTAGTCGCGGTGCATACCGAGGAGACAAGCTCACCAAGCGCGTTTGGGAAGAAATCGTTGGCGGAAACTACGTGGCCCAGTCCCTTGTAGCTCCTGGCGAGCGTAGAATCGTCGCCGACCCTCAGGTACGATCGATGAAGTTTGATCTGCGCGCTTACGCTTATGCTGGCGAGGTGCAGTGGAACGCTGCCAGGGTCTACCAAGGCCAGACGACCAACTTCAGAACAGAGGGGGGCGGTTTTGCTCCCGTTTTTACCTTAGGCGAGGAAGAGGAGCGAGCCGGTTCTACAGAGCAACGGTCGCACGCCTCGTTCACGTTCTTGCTCGACGAAACCGGCGCCGTAGAGAACTGCCGCACCCGCTATATCTGGCGCTGGTTCGAGCCGAAATGGCTACTTCTAAGCTTGCCGGTAAGCGTTTCCGATTGGCGGACTGGTATGTGGCAATGGAAGATGGCCATCCTTCCGAAGTCATCCGAGAATTGTACGGCTGGGTTGCTTTCGACGCAGATGGCGCCTACCACCCTGAAGTTGGCCCACCAGAAATGGTCAGCCAAATAGTATTGGCAATGTTGACTCATCTGCCCTGCCAACACCGGAAGAACATGATCGAATCGAAGGTCTGTTGTTTCAAAGTGAGTGAGGTCCCGCGCGCCACGAAAGGCGCGGCTTGGACAGAATAACCTCGCCGCTCAGTTTTGGAGCCAGCTACACCCAGCCGTCTTAGCCGCCACACATCTAATGTGCGAATACTAACCCTGCGGTCACACTCGACAAGAACGTGGCATATGCTGGTGCTGAATTGTTCTCTCCGAGTGTTCTATTGCTCACGATAACTCTTTGGGCTTGCTAAGCCGAGTAGTCGGGTCTCAAGGCTTGAAGGCCATCTTAGTGGGCCCGCTCTTTCGCGCAGTGGTCCATAGCGCGACGTTGGTATTGTCTGCTTATAAGCTATTAGCGATTGATTAGTTCAGGGGAACATTACGCGTAGTACAGCGCTGGCAGCGCTTTAAGCCGGTCTTAAAGCGGTCGATGATTACATTTTTGTAAGCTTCTCAAAAAATCGAAACCTCATCATCTTCGGCTTGTCCGTTTTTAGGAGAGCATTCGAAAGCCACTTCTAAGCAGGGCTGCGCGAACACGTTGAGTCGCCGATCCAGCAGCAATCATTAAAGAGGTCTAACTATGCAAATGTCTTACTGGCGCTTTGCAGCGATGGTAGCCACGTCTACGATCATTATGTATGGCGTGATGTACTTAAATACTTACTCGTTCGAGCATGTTTTTTGGAGCGAGACTCGCGCTTGGATGGCATTAGTGATGGGCGCGGTAATGGCAGTAGTCATGCTCGCATTCATGCTCAACATGTATAAGCGTAAGTCAGTAAACCTAGCGATATTGGCAGGAAGTGCAGTAGCTTTTACCATTGCACTATGGCTTGTACGTGGGCAAGCGACGGTAGACGACACGGACTACATGAAGGCCATGATCCCCCACCATTCCATAGCAATCCTAACAAGTGAACGAGCTCAGATTTCAGATCCTCGCGTCCGCAAGTTAGCTGACGAAATCATCGACGCTCAGCGCCGAGAAATCGCAGAAATGAAGTCCCTGATCAATGAACTAGAAAGGGCAAATTGATTCCCAGAAACGGTGTGTCCACAGCCCAGGGCATGACGGTGGCGACATTGATGGTCTCGCTACCGCTCAGGCGAATCTCCTCAGCGATTGCCGCGCCGAGATTTATGACGCCACCTTTGGTCGCTGCGGAGGAGGCATGATAAGCCAGCGGTATCTCGCTCTCGACTGAGCCCACGTTGACAAGCGTGCCGAAGCCTTGAGCTCTGAACTGGCGCATGGCTGCGTGGCTGCCATAGATCATGCCCTTAAGATTGACATCCACGATCCGCGCATGGTCCTCGACGGGAACGTCCTCGAAACGACCCAGCGCTCCGACCGCAGCGTTGTTAATCCAAACGTCGATCCTGCCGAAACGCTCGATGGCGGCTCGTGCCAAGTCCTGTATCTCGTTCGGGTTGCTCACGTCGGTGGTCACCACCAGTGCCGATCCTCCAGCCATGCGTATCTGCGCGGCCAGTTCTTCGAGCACGTCGGTCCGGCGGGCCGCTAGCACCACGTCGCCTTGCAGAGCGGCAAGCTTGAGCGCCACGCCGCGGCCGAAGCCACTGGAGGCACCAGTGATGACAAAGGTTTTGCGAGCAACGCTTGGCTGGTCGCTTGGTTTCAGGCGCGGGGAAACGGCGCAGCCACTGAGTTGCAGAACGGCGAGCAGTACTAGCAGCAAAGCCAATCGCTGCGATGGGAATATTCGCAAAACCATTTTCGTTTTCTCCCAGCAAAATAAGGTCGCATGGCCCGCTTGGTTGTTGTTGGACCGCCTTTTTGCCAGGAGCTTTCATGCTAATTCACTCAATTAGTTTTCAGCGCTCAATCGGGAGACAGTGGCAAGAGAATAGACCGTTACGGTGGCGATCATCGGTGGCTAAGTAAGAGTTGCTAGCGCGTAACTATCGTATTTCGCTTTGGAATGAAATGCTGCTGGACAGGGATTGATTCGCTCTTGGCAGTTGCGGGTATCGTACGCACTTTTTCGATATGTCATGGAGGCGCGAACATTAAGCGCACCATGGCTTTTCTTATTCTTCGAGGGGCTCTGACACTCCCAATTTAGTAGTGCCAGAGCAGTGAGTTACGGATGTTATCCTGCCATTCGCTCACATTCCTCAGCGCAGTTCATGCACGCCTTCGCACACTCTTGGCAATGATCCATTTCATGCTTCGCGCATTCCTCTCCGCATGCACGGCAGATCTTGGCGCAAAGGGCGCAGAACTCCTTAGCATATTCACTTTCGCGGCTCATCAGTGTGGCAGCCAACCTGCAAATGTCCGCGCAGTCGCGGTCAAGCTCGATGCAGCGAGCCATCATTTTTACATCATCCTCGCGTAGGCAAGCAGAGGCGCACATTTCGCACACTAGGGCACAGTTCGAACAAGCTTGGATACAGGATGCGAACATTGAGTTTGTCATTTACGTTCTCCAGGGTTCGATAGTTGTATTTCGTCGTTTGCTTACTGGCCGATATGGCTCATCAGCCTGTTAGCAGACACTGAATTACGACACGCTCCTACCGAGCCCGTTTCGAAAAACCTCATTACAATGTTGTAAGGTAAGTCCAACCGCACCGGGGATCTGCGGGCGCAGTTGGTGGCGATGTGGCCGTCAGATTGCCTGTACGGCTTCGCTAGTCTGTTCGAGATGATTGAGTTGAAAATGAGGGAGCTCCCTGTCGCCACGACTGGGAGCATTCGTTGGGGAACGGCCGGAGCGCAAGCCGCTTAACTAGGTAAGTTACTGGCCTTGCGGCCTAACTTTTAGGAAGGAAGCAATTGCAAAGCCCTCCGGTACCGTTGCGTCGACTAGGATGGCCTAGGGCCGATCCTCTGCTTGCTGAACCGCCTTTCTTAGAGCCTCGATCAGAACCGCATAGGCACACATATACCGGATGTTAGTGCTCGTGTTGCTTCCCGTCTGCGTGCACATGGTTTTTTGAAGGGGATTTGCCTTCCGCATCGGCACTGTCACTGCCATTGCTGTGCTCAACCGCCTGGGGCTCCTCGGACGCATGATGGTCATCGCTTTCGTTATTACCATGATGACCGGAGCCTGATTGGCCGGATGCTCCACCTGTGCTGCTGGAGCCATGGTGATCCGAGCCGCCACTGTCGCCCTGATGGTGGTCGCCCGAGGCCATCTCGCCGTGTTGCTCACTATGCCCAGCTGGGGTCTCCCCACCACCATGCTGGTGACCACCGCTAGACGCAACGAGTGCTCGATACGCTCCTTCATCTAACTCAGGAAGCTTCTGCAGAAAAGCCACCATTCCCCAGATGTACGGGTCAGCCATGCTTTTACCCCACGCGGGCATCCCAGTGGCCTTAATGCCATGCTTGATGACCCAAAATGTTTTTGCTGGGTCATCGTATAGCCCCGCTTCAGCCAGGCTGGGTGGAGCGGGATAAAGGCCATTGCTTAGCTCGGTCTCAGCCATGCCTGGCGCCAAATGACAACCCACACACATCGAGTCGTAGTTCCCCGCCCCGGCGCGGATTTGGTCTTCATCGTCGAGAGATGGCACGGCTATGTCTTCGGAGCGAACCTCAATCGAGCGATTGCGAGCAGTTTCCAGGAATGCGTGCACGACTCCCGTATGAGGATCATCCGCGGCAACGCTAATCAGTCCTGAGAAAACAACTCCGGCCACTACCAACAGGCCTAGAGCACAGAAGGCAGCGAAGCTAATAATTATTCTTTTCATCGAAGGTCCTTAAAACCAAAGCCTGATGCCAGCAACGAACCGCGCCTCATCTAGATCTTCGCCGTCATCTCTCGCCATATCAGCGGTATTACCGTATGCCCGGCTCCACGTGACGCCGATGTACGGTGCGAACTCACGAACGATTTCGTATCGGAGGCGCAGCCCCACCTCTGTGTTTGCGAGACCAGCGCCTACTCCGCGCGCAGGATCGTCCTTGCCATAGAAATTGAGCTCGGCAGTCGGTTGGAGGATCAGCCGGTTAGTGAGGAGAATGTCGTACTCGCCTTCAAAACGTGCTGCTGTTTGCCCACCTTCACCGACGAAGGCGGTGGCTTCCGCCTCAAAGCCATACAGAGCCATCCCCTGGACGCCTAAAGCCGCCCACGTCTGCGGCGACTCGGGCTTAAAGTCCTGGCGAACACCTGCTACCACATCCCACCAGGGGCTGATGGCACGCCCGTAGAGCGCCTGAATTTCCGCGTCTTCAGTAACGCCATTCGTTCGCTCACCTTCCGAGCGAAACCAGAACCGATTGATATCGCCACCAACCCAGGCAGTAGCTTCCCAACTGAGGGTGCTACCTTCATTTGCGTTCTGGTACTCAAGTTGATCTAGCAGAAGGAACCAGGCCAGATACTTGTCATGGACCGTATGACCTTGAAGACCAGGGAAAGCCGCTTCTCTATCCGCATCGGTCAATACTGGAATGAACGAGGGATGAACCATGCCGGGCATTTCGAGCGTATCGTCATGCTTCATTTGGCCATGGTTCATCGTGCTATGGTCCATCGCACCATGACCCATCGCAGAATGGTCCATTTGCCCACCGGAGCCATGATTCTTAGCTGCGGGCTTGGCTGAAGATGCAGGGGCTTGAGCTGCCTCAGCAGGAGGGGTTTGATGCATCGAGTGATCCATCATCTCGGCAGCGTTGGCTGTCCCTCCAGCCGCTGCGCTCAACGAAACTCCGAGCGCAATCAGAGCAAAGCGAGAAGGTCTAGTGGTCATGGTGCGAATCCACCTCAGTATCAGTGGCCTTGGGGTCATGATCCATCTTGCCGTGCTCCATTTCTCCATGGTCCATCGAGCCATGATCCATGTCGCCGTGGTTCATTTTTGAGTTAGAGGTGCCTTGTGTCTGAGATGCCGGCTTGTTGCCTGGATTCTGCGATGAAGCCGATGATTGCTTGTGCTGATCATGCTTTTGCTCTGCAAACGCAGCTGACATATTCATTACGCCCAGCAAACTAAACATAAAAGCGCTGCCGATAAGAGTTTTACGCTTCATAGAATTTCCCATATAAGGTTCCTCTTATTCATCCACTCGGACTTCACGAAACATGCCCATTTCCATGTGAAGCAGTAGGTGACAGTGATAGGCCCAGCGACCGAGCGCATCAGCTGTTACGCGGTAGCTGCGCTTCGAACCGGGAGGCATGTCGATCGTGTGCTTGCGAACCATGAACTGCCCATTCTCATCTTCAAGATCGCTCCACATACCGTGGAGGTGAATCGGATGGGTCATCATGGTGTCGTTGACCAAAGTGATGCGTACCCGCTCGCCATATTTGAGACGCAGCGGCTCAGAATCAGAGAACTCTATGCCGTCAAATGACCAGGAGAATTTCTCCATGTGACCGGTCAGATGTAGTTCGATCGTCCGACTGGGCTCGCGGCCGTCCGGATCGGGAAAGGTGCTTCTCAGGTCGGCATAGGTCAGGACTCGGCGGCCATTGTCTCGTAAGCCAATGCCGGGATCGTTCAGCCTATGAGTCGGGCTCATGGTCTGCATGTCCACCAGTGGGTTATTGGACTCTGAGGGCGGGTGCGATTGCATACCTGCGCTCATCCCCGCCATCCCAGAGTGGTCCATCCCTGACATCCCAGCCATTTTGCTGTGATCCATTCCGGACATTGCGCCCATGCTGCCCATCCCCTGCATGTCACCGTGGTTCATGCCGGACATGTTGCTATGGTCCATCGCGCCCATGTCGCCCTGCATGCCGCCGCCATGGTCCATGCCCGCCATACCGCCCATGCTGCCGTGATCCATCCCCATGTCGTCCATGGTGATTAGTGGGCGAGGATCGGTTTCGGGAACAGGAGCGCTCAGCCCTTCGGCAACCGCTAGCGTGCCACGGGCGTACCCTGTGCGGTCCATCGATTGAGCGAAGACCGTGTAAGCCTCCTCGGTCGCAGGCTCGACAATCACATCGTAGGTTTCAGCCACGGCAATTCGGAATTCGTCGACGCTAACTGGGTTGACGTATTGGCCGTCGGCTGCGACTACAGTCATCTTCAGCCCTGGAATGCGGACATCGAAATAGCTCATGGCCGAGCCGTTGATGAACCGCAGACGAAGCTTCTCGCCTGGCTTAAAGATACCGGTCCAGTTCCCGTCGGGTGCTTGGCCGTTCATTAGATAGGTATAGGTGTAGCCGCTTACGTCGGCGAGGTCGGTGGGACTCATTTTCATCTGAGCCCACATTTTCCGATTCGCAATCGTGGCCGCCCAGCCGTCTTCGCTTACGTCGTTGATAAAGTCTCCGACGGTGCGCTTGTGGAAGTTGTAGTAATCCGACTGCTTCTTGAGTTTGGCTAGAACACGGGCGGGATCCTCATCGGTCCAATCAGTCAACATCACCACGTAGTCGCGGTCATAGCTGAACGGCTCCGGGTCCTTGGCATCGATGACCAACGGGCCGTAGACGCCTGCCTGCTCCTGCAGCCCCGAATGACTGTGGTACCAATAAGTTCCGTTCTGTTTAACCTGAAACTTATATACATACATGCCATCGGGAGCGATGCCGTGGAAGCTCAATCCAGGCACGCCATCCATGTTGGCCGGCAAGATCATGCCGTGCCAGTGAATCGATGTATCTTCGCTCAGCTTATTCCTGACTCGCAGCGTGACGGTATCCCCTTCACGCCAACGTAGAAGCGGCCCTGGAATAGTCCCGTTGATGGTCATTGCCGTCCGGGCCGCGCCGGTGATGTTAACTGGCGTCTCGCCGATCAGTAGATCGAACTCTGTGCCGGTTAGTACGCTGGGCTGGCCGGGGCTATTCACTGCCCAAACTGGGGCTCTCCACAAGCCAAGACCGCCAAGGAGGCCCGCGGCGGTCAAGCCTTTAACAAAGGTTCGCCTAGAGGTTTTACGTTGCATGTGTACGTTCCAATCAAGCTAAGGAGCCAAGCCGAAACCAGCCCTAAGGGTTGGTGTTGCCAGCGTTAATTGATCTTAGAAGCTCGCGCACGGTCTGCCGTATCAAGCGACTCGCCTTTAATCGTAAAGATGGCATACCTGAGAAAGAGGCGTGATTACATTTTTGTAAGCTTAAAGCGCGCCTGAATGCGCCCAAGAAAGCGCCTGCGAGCAGGTTTCCGGTCACTTTAACTGGCTTTATTGAAGTCGCAGGCTTGATAAGAATCCCGTCATAAACGAGCGGTTCTCTAGGGGTTCTTTGATGCTCCTTCACTCTTTTCAGCACGTTTTTTCAGTTTATGCGGGCCATGTAGAAGGCCTCGATTGACCGAGCAAAGTAGGGGATTCAACAATTATCAACTTGGCCGTTAAAAGAGGATTGATTTTTAACTAGCCAATATACGGTTCATCCGCTTGGTGCGGGGATGCTAGGTCACGTTTTTTAACGAGACAAGGTTCAGCGTAGCTAATACCGACTCGTCGGTTCTAACAACTGATATTGCAGTGCCAACACCGTGGCAGCTTCAACATTCGTAGTAGCTGCCACAGTTCAGAGATCTGCGTGATCACATTTACGGAAGGTTTCGCTTCAGCAATTAGCGTGAGCGTGCTTCGCTGAAGTTGCCTCTGAGGCTACCTCTTGGGCTTGGTCCTTCTGGTCAGCCTGATAACTAGCGATCGCTGCTTGGCGAGCCTGCTCCATACGAGCAAAGGTACGATCACCACCACCTTCTGCCATTGCATAGGAAGAGCTTGCTGCGATAGCGAGCAGTACAGAAAGGGATTTGAAAAATTTCATTACTTGTTACCTCGTTCGAAGACACGGGAGACCCAGCGCAGCTCCATAAACAGAGGCTTGGGCTTGTGTCTAAGCTAACCGAGCGTTCCTGTCAGAACCCTGATTTAGACATTACGGTTTCGTCAGCAATGCAGACAAGCAGTGAGCACAAGCGAAAGCGCAAGTGGCCTTGTTTCCAGCAGTCAAAAAAAAGGCGCCATCTAGGCGCCGATAGGCCAAAGGAGCATGGAAAAGGCCAAAAAGCAGAGTGTGGGAGCAACTGCTGATGTAGACGTTAACGCTACAAGCTGTCAGACAGATGATGCGAGCATTACGTTTCTGTAAGGTACTGGCTGCACGCCCTTACAATCGGCACACTGTTCCAAATGCCGGAGGGAGTACTTTCATGAAGCTTCTTGTTGCTGAAGACGAGCCGAAAACAGGCACCTACCTACAGCAGGGGCTCACGGAGGCGGGATTCACTGTCGATCGAGTAGAGAACGGGACCGATGCTGCTCAGTACGCGCTTCATACCACATACGACTTGCTCATCTTAGACGTGATGATGCCTGGCCTGGATGGGTGGCAGGTTTTACAGAAAGTCCGCGCTGCCGGTAATGAGGTCCCCGTGCTCTTCCTCACCGCCAGAGACGGGGTTCAGGATCGAGTGAAGGGATTGGAGCTGGGCGCTGATGATTATCTCATCAAGCCGTTTGCATTTTCCGAATTGCTAGCCAGGATCCGTACGTTGCTTCGCCGCGGCAACCATGCCCCCAACCAAACAATACTCAAGCTCCTGGACCTAGAGGTGGACCTGCTGAGGCGCCGGGTGGTGCGCTCGGGGAAACGAATAGACCTAACTGCAAAGGAATTCGCGCTGCTTGAGCTATTGCTTAGGCGTCGCGGGGAAGTACTCTCAAAGTCACTTATCGCCTCCCAAGTATGGGACATGAATTTCGATAGCGATACCAACGTGATCGAGGTGGCGGTACGCCGGTTAAGGGCAAAGATTGATGATGAGTTCGAGCCGAAGCTGATACAAACTGCTCGCGGAATGGGCTATCTGATCGAGGCGCCAGGCTTTTAAAAATCACGCTATTTAGCGATTTGCGATATGGCCAATATAACTAGCGGGCCACCTCTGCTAATCCGTGGCGTACTGCTTTGTGCTGCTCGGCGGATCGGCCAATGCATATTCATGCGTAACTTAAGAGGCCTTAATTAGACCTCTTATTGAAACCAGAGGGATCTAAGCTATCACTGGATCCAGCTTTCGACCTCATCCGTTCCATATTCTGCTTTCCAGCCTTTCAGGACCTTGTGATTGCCACCTTTGGTCGCAACTATTTCACCGCTGTGAGGGTTCTTGTATGTCTTGACCTGACGAGCACGGCGTGGTGTCGGGCCTTGCTGAACCGGAGCGCGACGAGTCCCAAACTGCGGGTCAAGAATATTGATCAAGCTAGGTAGAGTAATGCTGTATTCACCCATCAGCGAGCGAAGCTTATCTTCAAATTCCATATCCTTTTTAAGGCTCTTGTCGTTTCTCATGGCCTCAAGTTCGGCCATTTGCGACTTCAATTGCTCTTCCAGTTTACGGTACTCTGCCAGTCGGGACATTTATCATTACCTCTAAGGTCAGTGTTTAGACATTTTGGTCCATATGATATCAATACTTTCAACTTCAAGCATGGCGAGACGAAATTCGGTGGGATGTTTGCGTACCCCGAGGCTGCGGGAGGAATGAAGGAGGTCCGCAGGTCGAAGCCCGAGCTCCTGAGTGACCAGCAAATCGCCATGACATGGGTCGGTATGTGTACAGCGAAGGCCTGTGGAGTAACAGACGCTAGAATATTCAAGTGATGCGAGGAAGCAGCCTTCGAAGCGTGGCCCTACGATGACAAAATCTGCAACGGTGGAAGGTTTATCATCCGGCGCGATTCCGAAGAACAGACCCAGCAGACGATTTGCGAGCTGATCGTAAACACTCGCTGGCCTCAGAGCGGGTGCATCCGAATCCCGCGAAACTGCTTACCGTAGTGAGCTTACTCTGGCGGGAAATTCTGGTAGCCAACCGTTTACGCTCTTTGGGTGTTGAGATTTGTCAGAATATTTTGGCAAAAATCCTGCATCTAATCGTTCTCACCATGCGAATTGTCGAAATATTATTATCTCAATGCTAACTTCAAAGCGGGCCCAGCCCCTGATCCAAGGGGCTGAAATTGTCAGAATTATTTGTAAACCACCAGCACCACCCACCACGCCACGACGGCGCCGGGACGGTGCTGTGTCCCGCAGGCGGGTGCGCTCAGAGCATCCGGCGCGCTTGTAACAGTGCCATGACCTGCTCGGCGAGCGCCTCGGCTGGCGCTTCGTCGGCCGGGAGGCGCAGCTCTGGTGCCTCCGGCGGCTCGTAACGGCTGCCGATGCCGGTGAAGTCAGGCAACTGGCCAGCTCTCGCTTTGCGATACAGGCCCTTTGGATCGCGCGCTTCGCAGACCGCCAGGGAGGCGTCGACGAAGATTTCGATAAATTCACCCGCCTCCATTAGTGTGCGCACCATTTGCCGTTCACTGCGAAAAGGGGAGATGAAGCTGACCAGGACGATCAGCCCGGCGTCGACCATCAGCCGCGCGACTTCTCCCACCCGGCGGATGTTCTCGATGCGATCGGTGTCGCTGAAACCAAGATCGCGGTTCAGGCCATGCCGCACGTTGTCGCCGTCCAGAATCATGGTGCGCTTGCCCAAGGCGTGAAGCCGCTGCTCGACCAGATCTGCCACGGTCGATTTACCCGCGCCCGACAAACCGGTGAACCAGAGGACACAGGGCTTCTGGCCGTTGAGGGCGGCCCGAGCGGCCTTGTCGACGGTCATTGCATGCCGATGGAGGTGCGAACCTGGCCCTGCCAGCCGAGCGGGCCCGTGGTGACCTGACGGTTCTAGATGCCGCAGCGGCGTGCTGGTTCGAGCCATGGGGACCTCGCGTTAGGGCGGCCCTTGTCAGCCGCTGGAAAGGGTGCCTTCGGCATAGCCAAAGCGGGCCGCTACCGGTCCAGTGATGGCGTGAATCGTGGCGAGTTCGTCGTCATCGAACGACGGCCGGTAATACCCCGGCGCGTGAAGGTCCGCCGCCGCGTCATCCAGTGCTTCGGCCGTCAGTGACAGCGCGCTGTGGGCGAATACTTGCGCCAACGTCTCGCGCGGCTCGCTGCACAGGGCTTCGTAACGCACGATCAGGCAGGCCTGGCGCAGCGCGTCATCGGCTTCGAGCACATCGGCCACATGGTCGTAAATCGCTGACCAGTACCGTGCCCAGCCTTCCACCTCGCGACCCGATTCCCAGAGTTCAGTGATCCGGCGGGTCAGGTCGGCGTCGCCGGTATTGATGGCCCGGCGGTCGAGCCCGAACTCGTAGTGACCCACGCGACGCATGTGTTCCAGGGCTCTGGGCTCCGATTTCTCGCCCGCCAGGAACAGGCGGTGCTGCTTGATCAAGGACGCGATGTGCCAGACCGGGTCACGGATTGCCAGCACGAAGCGGGCGTCGGGATAGAGGCGGTGCAGGTAACCCATCCGCACAAGGTTGTAGTTTCCCTTGGCGACATAGCGCTGTCGCTTACGCACAGCCAGAAGTTTGCGCAGGTGCTCCTGATGGAAGCGCTCGAACGCAGGATGGGTGTGTTGCCGTCCCATCACGGCGCTCTGGCCTGGATCGTGGGCCTGCGGGAAAAACGCCATCCAGAGCATCTCCTCGAAGGCCTCCGGACTCTGCGAGGTAATGCTGATTCCGTCCCGATGCGCCCGCTCGCGCGCGACTTCGGTTGCGCGCGGCACCCGCTCGAGCCAGCGGTTCCACCAGTAGGGCGTCAGTACCGGCGGATAATCGATGTAGCGGTGACTGGCCACCTGTGGGTGAGCGGCCAGTTTCTCGAGCAGTACCGTGGTGCCTGAACGCGCCAGACCGGCAACGAAGATTGGCCGGTCCACGCGGATGTCTTCGATGGCGTCGGCCACCGTGCGCGTTTCCAGATTGCCGAGGCGGATCCAGAAGGCGGGGTGGCGGTGGATCCAGCCACTGAGCAGGTGCATCCACGCAGGCACTGTGAAGCCGGGATCGGCCTTCGCCTCGCCGGTGCGGCTGCGGGCAACCGTCGAATCGTTCATTCCACCCGCGCCCAGCGATACGTGACGAGCGATACCACCACCATGGTCGGTAACAGGATGGCCAGCCAGGTGCGCATCCAGGGCGGCCCGAAGGGCAGATAGGCGCGCTGGGGCAAGCCGATACTGACCCGCTCCAGGCCCGCATCGCCGGGTAGATAGCCAAGGGGGTTGGCTACCAGCCAGTTCCACCATTGGCGTTGTTCGATGACCGGGATCGGTGCAGTCAGCGCGATTTCCACCTGTTCGCTGCCCGCAATGCCGATCCGGACAAGCGGAATGTCGCTGTCCAGGATCCACTCAGTGAAGTCGGGTTCGGGCTCCACCGTGGTCGCCGGGGGATCGTTTCGGTCAGGAAAATCGTAACTGTAGGTATGGTCGATCCAGGTCAGCAATGCGAGCAGCGGCAGCATGGCGAGCAGGGTCGGGCCCAACACCAGGCCGATATGGCGAAACGCCGCGCTGAACTGCCCGCGTATCAGCGGGCCGGCCTCGGCGAACTCACCATCGAACGCGCTCAATCGACGCCGCGCTTCACGCGCTTCTCGCTTGGCCTGACCGATTCGTCCCTGCGGCGAGACCAGCCGATACAGCAGCAGCGTACCGGCACCGCCCAGCGCGGCCCAGACCAGCAAACGTGCACTGGCCGGCAGGATCGCCGCCATCAGGCTGTCGATGATGGCGAACAGCGGTCCGGGCAGATCCAGTATTCCCATGACAATCCTCCCACTCGACGAGCCGCTCGGCTGTCAGATCGCAGGCAAGCAGGTGCATCAGGGATGCGTCGAGTCCGTGTTGCGCGCTGTCTCGATGGGCGCTGCGGTGTCATTGGAGCGCGCCATCGCTGCGACCTGCTCGGCCTTGCGCCGCCGGCGCATGCGGCGGATCGGCCACATCACCACGTAGAAGATGGCCACGCCCACTGCGGCCACCAGACCCCAGAGCGCCGCCAGCAGGCCCAGCCCGGCGCCCGGCCCGACATAGGCGTGCGCGAGCAGGGGAAGCGCGGCGACTATCAGCAGCAAGGACCTTGCGCTGTTTCGGATGTACTTGGCATTCATGTCGTTCACCTGTCCAGCGACTGATCGATAACGGCGCGGAACTCCGCGTCGAGCGTTTCGTAAGCGATCCGTTGCCCAGATGAGACGATGGGGATAAAGGCTTCGTTATCACCGCCCCGAACCGGGTTGATGAACTCCCAGACGATGTTTCCTTCTCGCGTGACCTCGAACAGACGTCCACCATCGGATTCGGTGATCAAGCGGTTGCCGTTGGGCAGTGTCTGCGCAGAGCTGCGGACATAGCTCTCAAAGGGTTGTTCATCGTTTCCTTCATAACTCCAGACCAGTTCATGGGTGCTCGGGTTCACTTCGAGCACCCGCGAAATGTTCCCTTCCCGATAGTTGGCGGCATTGTCGAAGAGGGTGAAATTGCCGTTCGGCAGCACCCTTGCGTCGTGCTGGACCAGCCAGGGTCCTGTGGTGGCCCAGGTCACGATGCCCCGCTCGGTGTCCACCAGCGCGATGGTGTTGAGGTTGCGGAACGAGACGAGCACCTGGCCGGGGCGGCCCTTGGCCGGTGCGAAGGCAGCGGTTTGAGCATCGTCGAGAAAGTGGACGCTGTTGGCATGCAGCGGATCGCCGGTCGCGTAGCTCGGCGTCTGGTAAAGCGGTTCGGCGAAGCGCGATGCGAGAAAGGCCCGGGACAGTGGCAACTTGTTCAATTCTTCGCCGGTTTCAACGTCCAGGATCACCAGGAAGTCATCCAGCCATGGCCGCTCCAGACCTTGCAGTCCAGGTATCTCGTCCTCGCTGAAGTCATGGGTCAGGGTGACCAATCGGCCATCTGGCGTCAGGTGCAAGTCATGATGGGCTGCGCCGTGGTACGCCCAGATGAGCCTGGAGTCACGATCGATGCGAATCAGCCCATAGCCCCATGGCGTGTCGTTGTCGGCCGTGATCACGACCAGCAGGTCGCCATTGGGCAATAGACGAACCTTGTCCCAGTAGATCCTGTCCTCCGGCCGGGGTGCGCGTCCGGCGGGGCTCTGCGTCCATATTTCTCGGTAGGGCAGCGCCCAGCGATGGACCACGTCGCCCTGCATGTCCACCAGATTGGCGTAACTGCCGTCGCCCGATGTGTACAGGGTCAGCCCTTCGAACGCGCCCTGCGGATCATGGAGGGTCACGCCTCGGTCCTGACGCCGCGCTTGCCGCCACAGGTGCGTTTCGGTGTAGAGATCAGTGTCGGTGAGCTGGGCGAGCGTGGCCTGTCCGGCCTTGTAGGCGTCGTTCAGGTAGCGATAGGGAAAGCTCTGGGAAAGCGTGATCAACGCTCCGCTGACAAAAGCGATGAATGCGATCGCTAGGATGAATACGGCAAAACCTGCACGATCTGCCTTGTCCATGATCTCCCCCGGCTATGGCGTGTACCTGACCCCTGCTGAACACCGAAACGGTGATAGCTGAGTTGTGACTCGCGTTACCCGTCCGGGTTCGGCTGGCACATCGGTTCGCAGCGGCAGAGCGGACGGCGCGATGCGAACGAGCGGGGAGCGCTACGCCGGGGCTGGATCGGTGGTCTGCGCGTGCTGCTCGGCGGCGCGAAGAAACTGTCCGAACGCCGCTTGCACGCCGGCCAGCACTTGATCCCGATCGAGCGCCTTCGCGCGGCATTCAAACTGCGTCAGGAAACGCGGCCACAAGGGCGTGCCTTCACCGTGGGCGAGATAGCGCAGTGGGCGAGCGGCACCGCCGTCGCGCACACGCTGGGAGAGCACGCGGCCGCCCAGCCGCGACCCCTCCAGTACATAGGCGACGCCCCAGTACCAGCCTTCGCCGGTTCCCGCCGCGATCACCAGCGGCGCCGGTGACGCAATCTGCAATGCCTGAAGGTCTTCGTGTAACGCCGCGCTTCGGCGCCGCTCGGGCCAATCGGTCAGCAGCCGTTCGATAGCGCCCTGTTCGAGTGCCGCTTCCAGGCCGAACAGCGCGGCACCATGCGCGCACAGGAAACGGCGGTATTGGAGGCCATTGCTCAGGTCGAAGCGCGAGAACGTCATGTCGACGCGTTCGTGCAGCGGCGCACTGGTTTCGCGGAGCCACTGGCGCAACGACGCCATCAGGCCGGACTCGCTTCGGTAAGCGCTCCGAGAATCTTGCTGGCCAGGTGATCTTCGCGGAAAGGTTTCTGGATGATCGTGGAACTGCCCATGCCCAGCTCTCCAAGCTCGGCGTAGCCGGTGACGAATACCACCGGCAGCTTGGGAAAACTCGACAGGACGGCGCGCGCCAGTTCGCCGCCATTCATGCCCGGCATGGCGAAATCCGCCAGCAGCAAATCAACCTTGGTGCCGTCCTTGAGCACTTGCAGCGCCCTGTGCCCGCTTTCCGCCTGGATCACCGAATAGCCCAGATTGACCAGCATCTGCGCGGTCACCTCGCGCACGCTCTGGTCATCGTCGACCAGCAGGACGGTATTCGACGCATCGCCGATCGGGGTGCTGTGGAGGCACTCCGGCGCCGTGATCGGCAGCTCGGGCGCCTGGACGCGCGGCAGATAAACCCGGACGGTCGTCCCCACCCCCAGTTCCGTCTCTATCCGCGCACCGCCGCCCGACTGCTTGGCAAAGCCGAATACCTGCGCCAACCCGAGCCCCGATCCCTTGCCCACCTCCTTGGTGGTGAAGAACGGCTCGAAGGCTTTCTGCAGCACCTCGTCGCTCATGCCTGAGCCCGTATCCCTGACCGACAGAACCACGTACTCGCCAGGGCCGGGCTCTTCTGCCCGCAGCGCTGGCGTGTCGATCACCGCGTTCGCGGTGCTGAGGGACAAGCGCCCACCCGAGCCCATGGCGTCGCGCGCATTGATCGCCAGGTTGAGGATGATCATTTCGATCTGGGTCGGATCGACCAGGGCATGCCAGAGCCCGGCGCAGGTGTCGGTCTCGATGGTCACGGCACCGCCGAGCGTGCTGTGCAAAAGACTGAGCAGGCCGACCAGGGTATCGTTGAGATCCACCGCCTTCGGGGCCAGCTGCTGGCGACGAGCGAAGGCCAGCAATTGGCTGGTCAGGGTCGCGCCGCGTTCGCCCGATTCCTGAATGTACTGCAGCCGGCTCAATGACTTGGACAGCGGCGCGCCGCGTTCCAGGTCGTTCTTGAGAAAGCTGGCGCTGGTGAGAATCACGGTCAGCAGGTTATTGAAATCATGCGCGACGCCAGCGGTGAGCTGGCCGACGGCCTCCAGACGCTGCATCTGCTGCAGCGTCGCCTCGATGCGTTCACGTTCCCTGATCTGCTCCGTCAACTCGCGGTTGGCCGCCGCGAGCCGGTCCACAGCAGCGATCTCGCTGGTGATGTCGCGCCCTGCGGCGTACATCCGTTCGCCTTCGGGCACCGCGGTCCATGACAGCCAGCGGTAGCCGCCGTCGCGGTGCTGCATGCGATTGACGAAGCGATCAGTGAAGTTGCCTCGACGGATCCGATCCGTCTCCTCGAGCGTTGCGCTGATATCGTCCGGGTGGACCAGCGACCAGAGGGGTTGGTCAATGAGCGTTTCGCGCGGCCAGCCGAGCGTGCCTTCCCAGGCCGGATTGAGGGCGACGACGGTGGTATCGAAACGCATCACTGCAAGCAGGTCGCGGGACAGCTCCCAGGTGCGGTCGCGCTCGCGGGTGCGGGCCTCGACGCGCTCGCCGAGCGTTTCGTTCATGCGCTTGAGCGCTTCGGTCGCCAGCTTCTGTTCGGTGATATCCATCACCACGCCAATGAAGCGCTTGCAGGCACCCTCCTCGAAAAAGCCCTGGCCACGGGTTTCCACCCAGCGCGTCCGGCCATCGTCGAGCAGTACCCGATAGTCGATGGTGAATTCCTTGTCCCCTTCGTCGGTAAGGGTGTCCTGGATTTTCCTGCGTATGCGCTGCAGATCATCAGGATGGCAGAGCGCGCCGAGCACCTTGATGTTCACCGCGGCGTCGTCGGGCAGGCCGAGCATCGTGCGGCAGCGATGATCGAGAATCATCGTGCCGCTCTGCAGCTCGTAGTCCCACATCCCCAGGCCCGCCGCATCGATGGCCAGACGCGCGCGCACCTCCACCTCGCGCAGCGCCTCCTCGGCGCGAAGCCGGCCGTGGCGCTCCTGCACTTCGCTCAACGCGCGCTCGATTGCCTTGGGCAGAAAATTCAGATTTTGCTTGAGTACGTAGTCGACGGCGCCGGAGCGCATCATGTTGACGGCGTGTTCTTCGCCAAACACGCCGGATAGAAAGATGAAAGGCGTTTCGGGGGCCAGTTGCCTGGCGTCCTGGAGCGCCTGGCTGCCCGAGTAGCCGGGCAGAATGAGATCCGAAAGGATCAGATCGAAGCGGCGCCGTTGCAGTGCCTCGACGACACCGGCACGGTCGTAGACGATTTCCGTGTCGACGGTGTAATGGGTCCGTTCCAGCGTCAGGAGTGCCAGCTCGGCGTCGTGCGGACTGTCTTCAACGAACAGGAGGCTGATATTTTTTTTCGGTGACATAACCTTCCTGTCGCGGGTGTCGCACTGCTTGATAGAAGACGGCGGCCCAGTCGTTCGGAGCTGCCTTTCAGCTTGGCTCCTCGTCGCCCGGCGCACCGCGGCGTTGGCGCTTTAGCCGAAACGAACCCGGTGGTGGCTCGTTGAGAACAGCCCAGAAGATGCCTAGGTCGGAAATAGCCGCGACAAAGTCCCGGAATTCGACCGGCTTGACCACGTATGCGTTCACCCCAAGTTCGTAGGCCTTCATCAGGTCGGGCTCTTCACGCGAGGACGTCAGCATCACGACCGGTATGCTGCGCAGTTCCGGGGTTTCGCGGACGGTCTTCAGCACCTCCAGGCCGTCCACCTTGGGCAGCTTGAGGTCAAGCAACAGCACGGCCGGATTGCCATCGGCGCGATGGGCATATTCGCCGCGACGCAACAGGTAATCGAGTGACTCGGCACCGTCGCGCATGACAATCACATCGTTGGCCAGCTGGCTGCGCTCGAGCGCGACCAGTGTCAGCTCCAGGTCGTGAGGATTGTCTTCTACCAAAAGAATCGGTTTGAGCATCAAAGGTCCCGTACTAATTGGATGACGCATAGGTGAGCCTGGGCAGCGAAAAGAAGAACGTCGCGCCCTGGTTGACTTCACCGTTTGCCCAAACCTGCCCATCATGGCGCTCGACGATACGTCGTACGCTGGCCAGGCCGATTCCGGTGCCTTCGAATTCTTCCATCCGGTGCAGACGCTGGAAGACACCGAATAGCTTGTTGGCGTACTGCATGTTGAAGCCCACGCCGTTGTCGCGGACGTAGACGATGGTTTCCTCGGCGCGTTGTTCGGCCCCGATCTCGATCGTGGCATGTTCGCGCGTGCGGCTGTATTTGATGGCGTTCGAGATCAGGTTGCGCAGAGCCATGTGGATAAAAGCAGCATCGGCCACGACCACAGGCATTGCCCGGACCTGCCATTCTATCTGCCGGCCTTCGCAGTCCGGCGCCAGTTCCCGACGAATGGATTCGACCAGCGCATGGAGGTTGACGTCCGACAGGCGCAGGGCCGCGCGGCCCATCTGGGAAAAACTCAGCAGGTTATCCACCAGCGTGCCCGCGAAACGGGCCGCATCGCTGATGTTGTCCAGAAAGCGAATACCGCGGTCGCTCAGCTTGCTGCCCTCCAGTTCGGCCAACAGCTCCGCGTAGCCGGCGATATGCCGCAGGGGGGCGCGCAGATCATGCGAGACGCTGTAGGAAAACGACTCGAGCTCCTTGTTGCTTTCACGCAGCTCGCCGGCGAGCTGGGCCATTTCCTCGGCTTTGCGCAGGACGATGCCGAGCACGGCGGTGCGCAGTTCGAGCGCACCTTCCATTTCCACTTCCTGCCAGGGGCGCGCATAGCCGCGAACCGTCTCGCGCCAGCTTTCGAAACTGTCGCGAGGAGTGAGCCCGCCCTGATCGTCGCGCTGTTTGTCGGCCTGACCGGCCCAGTTCACCGTCTTGATCTGCTCCCGGCGGAACCAGAGCAAGTAGTGCGGATGCAGGCGCGAAATCGAGATCGCCAGCAGTCCTGCGCAGTGTTCGGCCAGTTCAGGCACGGCCGGGATGTCGTGCGTCACGCAATCGGTACTGAACACCAGGCGCTCGTGCTGCTGTGACAACCACAGGGTCAGTCGGGCCAGAAGCGCGGGGGGCGGGGTTTCGCCGACGGTTTCGTGATGATCGCCAGAGACGATCGCGGCGCCGTTGGCACTGGCGAAATCGAGCACAACCGCCGGCAAGCTCTTGAATCCTTCAACGACGCTGTCCCTGTCAGCCATGGCCGAAAGCATGTCGACGATCTGCCGGCGCAGTTCCAGTTTGCGCTGGGCCAACGCGGCCGCCTCTTTGGCTTCTATCTGCAGCGACAGGATGCGCCCCAACAGTTCGCACGCCGTACGGGTCTGGTAGCCCACAGCGCGCGGCGAGGCGTCGTGGCAGGAAATCATGCCCCACAGCTCGCCCTGAATGACGATCGAAATGGACATCGATGCAAGCGTGCCCATGTTGCGCATGTATTGCAGGTGCACCGGCGACACGCTACGCAGCGAGGCGAAACTCAGGTCCAGCGGGCGACCGGTGTCCGGATTGATCGGCGGGACCAGGGGGCACGGCTGGTAATTGGCATCCTGTATCACGCGGATCAGGTTGTTGCGATAGAGCTGGCGCGCCTGCGGCGGAATATCCGAGGCCGGAAAATGCAGCCCGAGGTAGCGCGGATACCCGTCATCGGCTTCTTCGGCCAGTACCAGCCCGTTGCCCTGAGCATCGAAGCGATAAGCCTTGACCCGCCCGAAGCCGGTGATGCGCTTGACTTCGCGTACGGCCAGTTGGCAGATCAGTTCAAGATCCTGGGCCTCCTGCAATTGCACGACAAAGGTTCGCATCAGCGGATACAGGGTGTCGTAGGCCTTTCCGGAACTGCCCGCGCGCTCGAACTCGACGATGAGCCTTCCATCATAACGGTGCGCCATCAGGGCGAACGATGGCGGGTCGGCGCGCTCCGGCAGGCTGAAGCTGATATCGCTGAGGTGGAACGGATTGTGGTCATCCTCGGCCAGCGCAGCCAGGCGTTCGGCGAAGCCGCATTCGCCAATCAGTTCGGTAAGCGGGCGTCCCAGCAGCGCGTGCGCGTCCACGCCCAGCCACTGCGATACGTTTTCACTCGCTTGGATAATGGTCAGCTGGGGTTCGTGGAGCACCAGCAGAAACCCGTGAGGCTGGATACTGCCGGGGATGTGGATGGGTTCTTCACCACATAGAGCGACGGCCTGCTCGAGTCTGTCGCGGTCGTTGGAGGATGCCACGATATCTCCTGGTCGAGCCCAAGCGGGCTGAACGCGGCGAGCGGACGCTCGTGCGATTATCAGGTCCGTGCCTGCATCGTTGCGCCTGGGCGCGGCGGGAAGCGGTTTTTCCTGAGCGGTCGCGCACTTTAGCGCGACTGGTACTGGCTAGCCAATGCGCGGGCTTGTATAAACGGCGCATTCCTGACGACTGCAGAAGGGGGACTGTCATGGAAGAAGTGATCGAGCAACTGCGTGAACTCAACGAACCGGTACCGGTGCCGCTGGAACTGCCGGACGACGATCGTCTGGTGGAGGTCGAGGAAGAGTTGCTGATCAACCTGCCGTTCGGCCTGCGCGAGTTCCTGTTGACCGTCAGCGACGTCGTCTATGGCAGGCTCGAACCCGTGACCGCCGTCGATCCGCAGTCGCATACCTACCTGCCTGAAGTCGCCGCCAATGCCTGGGATGCAGGGGTCGCTCGGGACCTGCTGCCGATCTGCCAGGACGGGCCCGACTACTATGTAGTCGATCTTGAAGGCGAAGTCATGCTGTTCGATGGCGACGAGCATGAACTCACCGACGAGAGCTGGGAGAGCGTATGGCATTGGGCGCGCGACGTCTGGTTGGAAAGTTGAGCGTGCCGCGGTCGCCTGGGCCAGCGGCGTTGCGCCAGAGCAGGGCGCACGGCGCATGCTGACGCTCGGTAACCTGTTCATTTTCCTGCTAATGGTGGGGGTCGCCGCCTGGTTTTGGCATTCGCATGGCATCCGCGAGCGGGCACTGGCGGCGGTGCGGCGCCACTGCGCGAAGATGGACGTCGAACTGCTCGACGGCAATGTCGCTTTTCGTCGCCTCGGACTGATCCGCGACGCTCGCGGGCAGCGCCGATTCGCGCGAATCTATGGCTTCGAGTTCACGGTCACGGGCGAGCAGCGGCATCAGGGCACCGTCGTAATGTTCGGCGCTCGCCCTGGACCTATCGAGATGGACGCGCATCCTTTTCACGCGCCGCCTGATGCCGGCCGTGTCATCCAGATGGACGACTGGCGTCGTCGCAACGAGTGAGCCTGCGCTAGAGGCGGCAGGCGTCCATCAGCTCCTTCAGCCGCGCTTCGTCCTGGGGCTCGGCAAAGATCAGTTCAAGCCTTGAATCGTTTCGCCACTCGCTCGGCATGAACGCGAGTGGCTCGCGATTCAGCGCATTGGCCGAATACCAGCCGTCTGGCCCGCGCAGCACCAGCTTGGCTCGACGCCAGTCAAGCCCTGCGAGCCAATGCACGATGCGCTTCAGGTCGAATCGCTGGCTGGGATGCCAGCGCCAGCCGATGCTCCAGCCGTCCGGGTTCCCCTGGCTCTGGCAGAACGGCCGGCGCGGGTCCAGCCAAACGTCACCGGCCGTCCCGGCAGTGGCGCCAGGAAGTGGCTGGACGCGGTCGGTGGCTTCGGCGCGTGTGTCGATGCCCGGCAGGACGGCGATGGGCAGCTCGCCCTGGCACGTCCAGCGCATCGGCAGCGGAGGCAAACGCATGATGACGCGTTGGCGGTCTGCCTGATCGAGCGCCTCGCTTTTGTTCAACACAATCAAGCCGCTGTGCGGTAGCGCCTGTTGCTGGGCGGGCGGCAGTGCCTGACCGCTCGCGAGAAGTCCTGCATCGAGCACGGCGACGCTCGGCTGTAACGCGAGGACACCGTGCCACGGTGGCGCGCCCAGTTGTGCGACAAGCTCGACGGGATGGCCGAGCCCTGAAGGTTCGATGAGCAACCGGTCGGGCTTCGCCTTGCGCAAAAGGCGGCTCAAGCCAATCTGGAACGGCACGCCATTGACGCAACACAGGCAGCCGCCGGCCACCTCGGCCAGGCTGATGCCCGCGTCGTTGCCGGTCAGCAGGGCGGCGTCGAGGCCGATCTGGCCGAACTCGTTGACCAGTACAGCCCAGCGTTCGTCTGCTGGTTTCTGTGCCAGCAGCGAACGGAGCAGGCTGGTCTTGCCGGCGCCGAGCGGCCCGTGGATGACGTGTGTGGGTATCTGGGTGAGCATGCGGCCATGGTGCTCATTCGGAGGGCGGGTTGGAAGCGATTTCAGCGCCTGCATGATAGAGTCGCGCGGAAAAACTGGGGTGCCATTCGATGCGTTCAATCTGCTTTGCGCTGCTGTCGCTGGGCCTTCTCGGTCAGGCCTGGGCCGAGGGTTGCGTTATCCATAGCCAGGATGAGCGGATCGAGGTCCGGCTCTGCCAGCAGAACCGCACGATCCCGTCGGGCTTGTTCCGGGCCGGCTTCTGCCAGCCGCAGCTGAAGGATCAACAGGTAGAGGTCACATTCGTCGAGCACTGTCCCGGCGGCGCCTTCGGCATCTGCCGTAACGCCCAGGTGTCCAACATGCCCTACCGGCAAGACATCCATTATTACGGCGTGGCCAGCGATGCGCGCTTTCTCGAGCCGGCCTGTGAGCAGAACAGCGGTGGCGAATGGGCGACGGAGTAGCGGGGCGCTATCGTGGCGCTCGACGTTCCACGTGAAACCCCGTCACGGCTGCCTCGGTTTCAGCGCTCCGCAATCCTCGCCCAGCCATTTTCCGCGTGACTGCATGCGGCTGCTGCCCTGCTGGTTGCCGACCCGGTAATCGCTCTCGATCACGCTGGTCACCTCACGCTCGCTGATCAGCCGGGTCTCGCCCTGGCCCTTGGCGTCGGGGCATTGGAAACTGAAGGACCAGTGAGTCTCGGTCTGCTGATCGAGCGTCTGGCTGCAGCCGGGTTCGTCCTGGAACGGCAATTGACGCGATTTCACCTGCGCCTCGCTCAAGCACATGCGCACGCCGCCGGCCCCCAGCTCGACGCCCTGGGAGGCTAGCGTCTGCTCCACCATGCGCCGTTGCTCCGCTGGCAGCCCTTTCATCTGCTCGACCATCTCCGCCATCCCGGGCATCTGCATGCCATCCACTTCGATGTTGTCGCTGGAGAACTCCCACAGCCCGGGTAGCATCTCCAGCGCCTGGGCAGGAATGGCGGTGAGCAGCAGCGCGGCAGCCCAAAGCGAAACGGTGTATTTCATAGCGGGACTCCAGGTCGATGTCATCAAAGCCTAGTCCAGCCAGAAAAATCCGAAAGCATGCCGGCCGATCGGCAGTCATCGCCATAGCGCTAAGTGGATGAGAAGCGTTAGCATTAGCGTCTCGTAGGGTGAGGGCAACGACCATGGCGACCGAGGGTATGGTCCGGCAACAATGGGTGCATCGGCTGTATGTCGATCACCAGGGCTGGTTGAACGGCTGGTTGCGCCGGCAGCTTGGCTGCAGCCATAAGGCCGCTGATCTGGCGCAGGACACCTTTGTGCGGCTGCTGGCCAAGGACACCCAACTCGACGCTATCCGAGAGCCGCGCGCCTATCTGCACACGATTGCCAGGGGGCTCTTGATCAATCACTGGCGGCGCAAGCAGATCGAGCAAGCCTATCTCGATTCTCTCGCCCAGCAGCCGGAGGCGGTCACGCCTTCGCCAGAATCCCAGGCATTGATCGTCGAAACGCTGATGCAGGTCGACGCGATGCTGGCGCGGCTGCCGCATAGGGTACGTCGGGCGTTCCTGCTGTCACAGTTGAGTGGAATGACCTATGCGGCGATTGCCGCTGAGCTTGAGGTCACCGAGCGCATGGTCAAGAAGTACATGGCGCAGGCCATGCTGCATTGCCTGACGCTGGCCGAGGACGAATGATGGGCCTCGACTATCAGGTACTGCAGGCTGCGGCCCAGTGGTTCGCGGTGCTGCAGTCGGATTCGGTCAACGAAGCCGACCGCGAGGCCTGGCGTGCCTGGCTGGCGGTCCCTGAGCATGCTCAGGCCTGGCGGCGCGTGGAGCGAATCAGTGGACGCCTCGGACCGTTGACCGGCGACCCGTTCAGTCCGGCTGCGACAGCCTTGTTGCGCCCCAGGCCGTCAAGCCGCCGGCACGCCTTGAAAACGCTGTCGATCCTGTGCGGCGGCGGTGCCCTGGCACTCGCCGCGGGTGCGATGCCCTGGCGCAGCTGGGCCGCGGACGAGCGCACGGCGGTCGGTGAAGTTCGCCACTGGCGCCTCGATGATGGCTCGCAGTTGTGGCTGAACACCGACAGCGCGGTGGACATCGGATTCGAAGCGCGAACCCGCACGCTTTCGCTGTATCGCGGTGAACTGCTGATGCAGGCGGTGGCCGAACCTCGCCCGCTGCGCTTGCATACGGGCGAGGGCCGCCTGCGGGCGAACGACCCCGCCCGATTTTCCGTGCTGCAAGGCGATGGTCGTATCCAGCTCAGCGTGTTCGATGGCGCAGTGGACATCCAGCTCGCCGACCGATCCCGCTGGCATACCGTCACGGGCGGCCGACAGGTCAGCTTCGACCGCCATCGGCTCGAGCCCGAGCGCGCCGCCCAGCCAGGTCGTCAGTCATGGGCAGGCGGGGTGCTGCTGGCCGACAACATGCGGCTGGACGCGTTCGTCACCGAACTGGCGCGCTATCGCCAGGGTTATCTGGGTTGCGACCCCCGCGTGGCCGGCCTGAGGGTGGTCGGTGCCTATCCGTTGGCCGACACCGAGCGGGTGCTCCAGGTACTGGCCGACACACTGGCGCTTCGTATCAATCGACGCCTGCCCTGGTGGGTGAGCCTCGAACCCTCGGAGCCGAACGCCGCCTGATTTAATACGAATGTAAAAAATTCTCGGTTGCAGTTCCCTTTTTCTGATGTCGCGGGGCATAACGGAAACGATCCACGATTTTGCCTCTGCAAAAAGGATGATCCATGCGCCCCATCGTTCTCCCGTTCCGCCGCCCCAGTACACTCGCCCAGGCCGTTCGTGCCGCGCTGCTCTGCCTGCCGCTGGCTGCGCTTGCAACCGCGCCGATGGCCATGGCGCAGTCCGCCAGCCAGCAATCGGTGCGGGGCTACGATATCCCGGCTGGCCCGCTGTCCAGCACGCTCAGCCGTTTTGCCGGCGAGGCCGGGGTGATGCTGTCGGTCGACGCGCGCCTGATCGAAGGGCAGCGGTCCGGCGGCCTGCAGGGCCAGTACGGCGTCGAGGACGGCTTCGATGCTTTGCTCCAGGGCAGCGGGCTGCAGGCGGTGCGCGACGAGCGCGGCACCTACTCGCTGGCACCGCGCTCGGAGCAGGCGCGCACGGTCGAGCTGAAGCCCATGGTGGTGGAAGGCTTCGCCCTGGGTAACGCCCTCGGTGAGATGGAGGGATACAACGCGACCCATAGCAGCGTGGCAACGAAGACCAGCATGCCGCTCGTGGAGACCTCGCAGACGGTTTCGGTGGTAACCCGCCAGCAGATCGAAGACCAGGGCTCACGTTCGATCGCCCAGGCGGTTCGCTATACGCCCGGCCTGATGAGCTCGCCCTACGGGGCGACGACCCGCTATGACTATGTCGCCATGCGTGGCATCACCGATGGTTCGGTGGACAACCTCTATCTGGATGGCCAGAAGCTGCTGGGCGATAGCGGTACCTACAGCAGCCTGCAGGTCGACCCTTACTTCGTCGAGCGCATCGACATTCTGAAGGGGCCATCATCGGTGCTTTACGGGCGCAGCCTGCCGGGCGGGCTGGTGGCGATGACGACCAAGAAGCCGCAGCACGAGACCCGGCGGCAATTGCAGTTTTCCTACGGCAGCAATGACTACAAGCAGGCCGCGTTCGATTTCACCGGGCCGCTTGATGACGAGCGGATCGCCTATCGCCTCGCAGGGGTGGCCAAGGATGCCGGTAACCAGGTCGATGGCATCGAGGAACAACGCTACGCGGTCATGCCCTCGGTGAGCGTCGACTTCACCGAAGACACCCGGCTGACCCTGCTGGCGATGTTGCAAAAGGATCCGGAAAGCGGATACCACGGCGGCTTGCCGGCCGATGGCACGGTGACGTCGCACAACGGCCAGCGTATTTCGCGCAGCTTTTTCGAAGGCGATGAAGACTATGAGAAGTTCGAGCGCGACCAGCAGATGGTCGGCTACCAGCTCGAGCACCGTTTCAACGACATCCTGTCGGCACGGCAGAATTTCCAATACCTCGACTCCACGGTGAAGTCGGGGCAGGTCTACCAGTACGGCTACGCGACTCCGGACGAACTGCTGCGCTACTACACCGGTGCGGACGAGGCGCTGCACGCCTGGACGATCGACAACCAACTGCAGTTTCTCTTCGACACCGGCGCCATGAGCCACACCGTGGTTACCGGCCTCGACTATCAGCGCCGCAAGACCAAGGTCGACTACGACGCCGGTTATGGCCTGTCCGCAATCAACCCCTATACCGGGGCCGTCGGTGCCGGCAGCCCGGTGTTCTACCATCAGTACGACGAGACACGCGAGCTGGAACAGACCGGTCTCTATGTTCAGGATCTGATCAGCCTGGGCAACTGGCGCTTCTCGCTGGGGATGCGGCAGGACTGGGTGGATGTCTCGTTCGACCATACGGCCGATGCCAGCTACGGTGACCAGAGCGATAGCGCCAAGCTTGAGCAGTTCACTGGCCGGGTCGGCGTGCTTTACGCGTTCGACAATGGTCTGTCGCCGTATGTCAGCTATTCGGAATCCTTCAATCCGAACGCAACGGCCGCCTACAATGAGGTTGCGCCCGGGGTCTACGACATCGCCCTGCTGGACCCCACCGAAGGCGAGCAGTATGAGGTGGGCCTGAAGTATCAGCCGCTCGGTACCGATGACCTCTACACCCTTTCCTACTTCGACCTGAAGCAGTCCAACCTGGCGAACAAGGACTCGAACGAGAACTTCTACCGGGCCGTGGGCGAACTCACCTCCAAAGGGGTAGAGGCAGAAGCCCGCCTGCGTCCGATCGAGCAGGTCAACGTCATCGCCAGCTACACGTACATGGATGTCGAGTACTCCAAGGATTTCACCGGCGCCGCAGGCGTCAACAACCGCGGCAACACACCCAACGCCGTAGCGCGGAACATGGCGTCGCTGTGGGCCGACTACACCTTCGATCTGGGCCCGCTGGCCGGCCTGCAGGTGGGCGGCGGTGCGCGCTACTTCGGCAAGAGCTGGGCCGATGCTGAAAATACGCTGCGTATCCCGTCCTACACGCTGTATGACGCGATGCTCGGCTACGACCTGTCGCGCGTGGGCTTGCAGGGGGTGGGCGTGCGCCTGAATCTCAACAACCTCACCGATGAAACCTACGTGGCCGCGTGCAACAGCCTGAACCAGTGCTACTACGGCGAGGAGCGCAATGTCATGGCCACCGTGACCTACGACTTCTGATCCGTAACGCCGCCGCCGGTCTCGACGGGCCGGCGGTTTTTTGCTTTCTGAAAAACGGAACCCCGACGATGCGCTCCACCCTCGTTCTCGTGCACCGCTACATCGGCCTGGCGACCGCGCTGTTCCTGTTTCTCGCAGGCATTACCGGCAGTATCCTGGCCTTCCACCATGAACTGGACGAGTGGTTG
The DNA here is from genome assembly GCF_009789555.1 of Stutzerimonas stutzeri. Lineage (NCBI taxonomy): Bacteria > Pseudomonadati > Pseudomonadota > Gammaproteobacteria > Pseudomonadales > Pseudomonadaceae > Stutzerimonas > Stutzerimonas stutzeri. Next base: position 683,312 of record NZ_CP046902.1, on the reverse strand, counting down.
AACCCTGCGTTCTACCACACCACCAGCGAAGGCCCGGTGCTGGCGCCGGGTACGCTGGTCGAGCGCGTCGAACAGGCCAATCCGCGGATGCAGGTCTGGTACATGGAGTTCCCGGACGAGCCGGGACATGCGGCGCTGATGGCCCTGGTGCCGCGCAACGATCCGGCCACCGGCAAGCCGTTCGAGGAGAAGCCGGTCGTGCATTATCTCGACGCGGTGACCGGCGAACGGGTCGGTACGCGCTACTGGGGCGAGTGCTGCTTTTCACGCCAGAACTTCGTGCCGTTCATGCTGGAATTTCATTACAACCTGACGTTGCCGGGGAACTGGGGCCTCTGGTTGATGGGCATCGTCGCGATTTTCTGGACGCTCGACTGCTTCGTCTCGCTGGTGCTCACCTTTCCGCGGGGAAGGCCGTTTTTCGGCAAATGGTGGACGGCCTGGAAGATCAAGCGTCAGCGCCTCAACCACGATGTGCATCGCGCCGGCGGGCTCTGGTTGTGGTTGCTGCTCACGCCCGTGGCGATCAGCAGTATTGCGATGAACCTGCCCGAACAGGTATTCAAACCGGTGGTGTCGCTGTTCTCGCCGGTCGCCCCGAGCGTCTACGAGGCGCGTGGCAAGTTGCCCAGCGAGGCACTCGGCGTAACCCAGTACGACTTCCATCGGGCCTACGACTTCGCCATGCAGCACGCCGCAACGCTGGGTCTGAGCGAGCCTATCGGCGAGCTGTATTACAGCTTCGAATACAACTTCTACGGGGCCGGTTTCGGTGATCACGACAGCGATCAGGGTAATGCCTGGCTGTTCTTTCATGGCAGTGACGGTAATCGCCTGCTGGGGCAGGAGATACCCGGGCAGGGCACCCTGGGCGAGCAGTTCCACATGTTGCAGCCGGCGATCCATGGCGGGCGAATACTTGGCCTGCCGGGACGCATCCTGATTGCACTGCTGGGGGTCGCGATTGCCGTGCTGTCGATCACCGGCGTGGTGATCTGGTGGCGCAAGCTGCGCGCGCGCAGAGCGGCGATCGTACGGCGAGGCGCGTTACTGGAAACGAGCTGATGTAGCCTGAGGATGAGGCGGCCGGAGAACCGGCCGTCGCTCAGCTAGAGCCGTGCGCTGGCGAGGCGCAACTCCAGAGGTCCAGCGCAGGCTGCTCCGCTTTTGGCGGACCGAGCCATTCGCTCAGCGCATGGCAGCGCTGGTCATAGCACAGTTGGTAATCCCCTGCTTCGGGGGTTCGCCCCACACGCAGCGGTTGCAACGGCGGAAGCTGGCGCTGGTAGTGCCAGGTGCCGTCACGCAGTTCGGCGCCTTCGGGAATCTCCATCCCGGCACCCGAACCCTTGACCCGTGCTTCGCCGAGCAGCAGCCCGCTCGGCGTCACGCGGTAATCTTCTTCCCAGCGAATCTTCTCGATGGTGTGGGTCCAGGCCAGGGTGAAATCGGCGGTGGGTACTTGCGCCCACACCACCCCGGCCAGTCCCAGGCACAGTCCGATCACGCCAGCGCCGGACCGGCACGACGGGCCCGCACGATGTGCTGTGCCAGCAGCAGGATACCGATGGCAAAGCCGATCTCATCGGTGATCGGCATGGCCAGAATCAGCGTTGCGCCGGCGGCGAAGCCCAGCAACCGTTCCCACCAGGCCAATGGCCGCTGCAGGTAGCCGATCGAGGCGATGCCCCAGAGACCGATGGCGAATGAGGCCTTGACCAGCATATAGGCCGTCATCCAGAGGCTGTCGCCCTGCAGCATCAGCGCCGGGTTGTACACCGCCATGAACGGCACCACGAATCCCGCCACCGCGATCCGTACCGCCCACATGCTGATCTTCAGCCCGCGCTCCTTGGCAATCGGCGCGGCAGCGAAGCAGGCCAGTGCCACCGGTGGCGTGAGGTCCGCGAGGATGCCGAAGTAGAAGACGAACATGTGTGAAACGATCAGCGGCACGCCAAGGTCGAGCAACGCCGGCGCGGCGATCGAACTGGTGATGATGTAGTTGGGGATCGTCGGGATGCCCATGCCGAGCACCAGGCAGGTCAGCATCGTCAGCACCAGCGAAAGGAACAGGTTGTTCTCACCGACGGCCAGGATGTAGCCCGCGAATGTGGAGGCCACGCCGGTCAGCGAAACCACACCGATGATCACGCCGACCAGGGCGCAGGCGATACCCACCGGTACCGCGTGCCGGGCGCCTTCGACCAGTGCATGCATGCAGATCACCAGCGTGTCGCGGCCGCCCTTGATGAACCAGCAGACCGCAACGAGTACGCCGATGACCCCGAAGATGACGCCGATTCCCAGCTGGAAGAATGCCGCGCAGAGCAGTCCCAGCGCGATCCAGAAGGCGATCCGCAAGCCGAACGAAGACACCTTCAGAATGATTGCCGAGCCGAGGATCACAATGGCGGTCAGCGACAGGCCGATGATTCCGGCGAACATCGGCGTACGCCCGGAGAACAGCAGCCAGACCAGCACCAGCAGCGGAATCAGCAGGAACCAGCGCTCTTTCACCGCGGCCCAGGCGCTCGGGCACTGGTCCTTCGGCAAGCCTTTGAGGTTGGCGCGCTTGGCTTCCAGGTGAACCATCCAGAACGTCGAGCCGAAATACAGCAGTGCTGGAATCAGCGCGGCCTTGGCCACTTCGACGAAGGGCACGTTGATCGTCTCGGCCATGATGAAGGCAACCGCGCCCATCACTGGCGGCATCATCTGGCTGCCCATGCTCGACGTCGCCTCGACCCCACCGGCAAAGGCGGCGCGGTAACCGAAGCGTTTCATCAGCGGGATGGTGAACTGGCCGGTGGTGACGACGTTGGCGACGCCCGAGCCGGTGATGGTGCCCATCAAGGCTGACGACACCACCGAAACTTTCGCCGGACCGCCGAGCTTGTGGCCGAACAGGCCCATGGCGAAATCGGTGAAGAGCTTGATCATGCCGGCCTGTTCGAGGAAGGCCCCGAACAGGATGAACAGGAAGATGTAGGTGGCTGACACGTAGGTCGGCGTGCCGTACAGGCCCTCGGTGCCGAAGGCGAGTTGGTTGACCAGCTGGTCCAGGCCGTAGCCGCGATGCGCCAGGTCTCCCGGCAGGTATTCGCCGAGCAGGCCGTAGGCGAGGAACAGTCCGCAGATGATCGGCAACGCAATGCCCATCACCCGCCGCGCCGCCTCGAAGACCAGGGCGATGAGAATCACCCCGACGGCGAAGTCGAGCGTGGTCAGATCGCCGGAACGCTGGATCAGATCGCCCTCGAAGTACCACTGGTAGAACGCCGTTCCCATCCCGACCAGCGCCAGCAGCCACGCCAGCGGCTGCCAGGGCCGCCCAGTGCCTCTGGCCGGGAAGTTCAGGAAGACCAGCATCAGCAGGAAGCCGACGTGTCCGGCGCGCAGGACCTGGCTCGATACCGGGTGGAACGCCGCCATGATGATCTGATAGGTGGAAAACAGCAGGGCAACGTAGAACAGTGCCTTTGGCCAATCGGCTGCACTGCCTGCCAGGCCTTGTTCTTGTTGTAATTCGCTCATGAAATGCCTCGAGCTGATAAAGCGTGGTCGCGTAGAGCTGCTAACAAAACCTGCCGTGGACGCACGCTGGTTTTACTAGCATCTCTGCAAAGGTCGGTTCGGGAATCGGTCGCGAATGCCCAGGCACCCGCGAACCGGGATTGGAGCGGCGCTCGCCGCTCCAGGCGCACTCAGAGTGCGCCGACTTCCTTGTAGTAACGCTCGGCACCCGGATGCAGCGGGATCGGCAGGGCCTTGGTGGCGTTTTCCAGCTTGATGTCCTTGGCAGCCGAATGAGCCTTGCCCAGTTGGTCGAGGTTGTCGAACAACAGCTTGGTCATCTGGTACGCGACGTCGTCGGATACGCCTTCATGGGTCACCAGAATATTGGTGATGGCAACGGTCGGCACGTCGGCTTCCTGGCCGTCGTAGGTACCGGCCGGGATTTTCGCGGCCTGGTAGGCGGCATTGTTGATCTTGGTGACGACGTCTTCAGGAATCTCGACGTAGTTCAGCGGCATGGTCGAAGACAGGTCGCGAATCGCCGCCATGCCCAGGCCGGCCGATTGCAGGGTGGCGTCGAGCTGACGGTTCTTGATCAGTTCGACAGACTCGGCGAAGGGCAGGTATTCGATTTTGCCCATGTCCTCGTAGCTCAGGCCGGCGGCCTTGAGAATGGCGCGGGCATTGAGTTCGGTACCCGACTTCGGCGCGCCGACGGACAACGATTTGCCTTTCAGGTCGGCCAGTGTCTTGATACCGGATTCCTTGCTGGCGACGATCTGGATGTAGTTCGGATAGCTGCCGCCGATGGCGCGCAGTTTCTTCAACGGAGCCTTGAAGCCAGCGTCTTCCACGCCATTCCAGCCATCGGCAACCGAATCGCCGAGCGCGAAGCCCAGCTCGCCGCGACCGGCTTGCAGCAGGTTGAGGTTTTCGACCGAGGCCTTGGTTGCCTGGACGGAGGTTTTCGAACCCTCGATGCCCTTGCTGTAAAGCTGGGAGATGCCCACACCGATCGGGTAGTACACGCCGCTGGTGCCGCCAGTCAGGATATTGATGAAGGTCGGCGCGGCGACCGCGGCTGTGCTGGCGGTGAAGACCGCTGCGGCAGCGAGCAGGCTGATGTGTTTGGTCAGTCTCATTGTGTTTCTCCGTTTCGTTGTTATTGGTTTTCGCAGCACTGACGATAGACGATCAGCCGCAGCCATAGCGCTGCAGGCGAACAAGAAAAGACGGAGACACACAAATAGGCTTTCGCTGGGAAAGCGGGGTGCGCTGTGCGGCTTTTCTTGTCTTTGATCGCATCGGGCCCGACAGGTGTAGCACGAGCCGTGCCATCGGCCCCAGGGGCTCTGGGATGGGGCTCCGATTTCGGTGAAAGGGCCGGGCAGGCAAAAATCTGCCTATCTACTCTGAGCGATAAGCGGATTTCCGCCTACCTTGGCCGTTTGGTGAAGCCTGCGAAACCCGAAGCGCGCCGTGGCGTCGCATGAGTGAGTCCGCTCAACGAGGTCCATCATGGCAAAGGAAATCAGCGCAAAGGCGCTCGGCATCGACATCGAGCAGGGCGAAGGCGAGCTGTTCAAGTGGTTCATCGCCAGCTTCCTGTTCGGCAAACGCATCCAGCAGGGCATCGCCGCCGAGGCCTATCGGGTGATCGTGATCAAGCATCGACGCGACACGCCGCGCAAACTCTGCAGCTGCAGCCGGCAGCAACTGGTGAGCATGCTTGGAGAGGCGCGTTACGTGCGCTATGACGAGTCGACGGCGGAGCGCTTGCTGAAGTTGTGCGACAAGCTTGACCGCGATTACGGCGGTAAGCTCGGCACGCTCCATGAGCAGAGCAAAAGCCGCGAGGAGCTGGAGAAGCGTCTGGCCGAATTCGAAGGGGTTGGGCCGAAAACCATAGAAATATTCATGCGCGAGGCGCGCAAGCTGTGGGGCTGAGCGCGCAGGCAGACGCTTGCACCAACGACCGATCCGGTTAAAGTGGCGCCAGACCCTCACTGAAAACCCCATCATGCGCGCCATCTTCCTCGCATTCGCCCTGTCCCTGCCGTTGGCGGCCGTCGCAGTTCCGGCACCCTATTACCAGTGGCAAAGCAAGGCGGACGGCACCATTATCTGCCGACAGACCTCGCCCGGGCACGGTTGGGAGTTGCTCAGCGGCCAGCCGTTTCGCGATCTCAACTGCACGCAACCGGCTGGCCGTGTGGGCGGCCCCAGCGCGGTTCCGGGATTTCGCTCGCAGCCGGGGCGCTGACCGGGGCTCGGTTCGGTACTGCACCTTTTACTTGCCAGCGACTCGGCCTCAGGGTCATTCACGGCTCAACCAACGAAAGTCCCATGGTCGATCTATCCGCCTACCTCGGCCTGTTCATCGCAGCCTTTGCCGCCGCCACGCTGATTCCCGCACAGTCCGAGACGGTGCTCGTCGGGCTGCTGCTCGGCAGCGACTTCTCGCCATCGACATTGGTGTGGGTGGCCACCTGTGGCAACGTGCTGGGCTCGCTGGTCAACTGGCTGCTGGGTCGCTCCATCGAACGGCTGCGCCACAAGCGTTGGTTCCCGGTCAGCCCACGGCAGTTGGAAAAGGCCCAGCGCAGCTATCACCGCTATGGCCGCTGGTCGTTGCTGTTGAGCTGGGTGCCGATCATCGGAGACCCGCTGACGGTGGTTGCTGGAACCCTGCGTGAACCGCTCTGGAGTTTCCTGCTGCTGGTGACACTGGCCAAGGGTGGGCGCTACCTGCTCCTGGCGGCTGTCACCCTCGGTTGGTTCTAAGGCCCGTTGGGGCACAACCGTTAACCTGAGCGTAACGATGCGTATCCCCGCTTGATTGATGACCCTCCGGTCGTCTCCCTACTGTGCGCTCCACAAAGCGGAAACCTGTGGAGTCAGCATGACAACAACAATATCCCCACCGCCGCAGTGGTCGCGTCGTCGCGCTGAAAAGGCCCGGCGTCTCGATCAGGTGCGCAGCCTCGCCGATGGCGTGGTTCTGCCGAGCGACAAGATCGTCGCGGCACTCGAAGCATTGATCGCGCCGGGCGACCGGGTGGTGCTCGAAGGCAACAACCAGAAGCAGGCGGATTTTCTCTCGCGCTCGCTGGCACAGGTCGATCCCGGCAAGCTGCACGACCTGCACATGATCATGCCCAGCGTCAGCCGCGCCGAACATCTGGATCTGTTCGAGCGACAGATCGCGCGCAAGCTCGACTTCTCCTTTGCCGGCCCGCAAAGCCTGCGCATCAGCCAGTTGCTCGAAGACGGCCTGCTGGAAGTTGGCGCCATCCACACCTACATCGAACTCTATTCGCGGCTGCTGGTGGACCTGATCCCCAACGTTGCGCTGGTGGCCGGCTTCACCGCCGACCGCGAGGGCAACATCTACACCGGCCCCAGTACCGAAGACACCCCGGCGCTGGTCGAGCCCACCGCGTTCTCGGACGGCATCGTCATCGTTCAGGTCAACCAGATCGTCGATGACCCGCGCGATCTGCCGCGTGTCGACATTCCGGCCAGTTGGGTCGACTTCGTCGTGGTCGCCGACAAGCCGTTCTACATCGAGCCACTGTTCACCCGCGACCCCCGTCACATCAAGCCGGTGCACGTGCTGATGGCGATGATGGCGATCCGCGGCATCTACGAGAAACACAACGTCCAGTCGCTCAACCATGGCATCGGCTTCAACACCGCGGCCATTGAGCTGATCCTGCCGACCTACGGTGAATCGCTCGGCCTGAAAGGCAAGATCTGCCGCAACTGGACGCTCAATCCGCACCCCACGCTGATCCCGGCGATCGAGACGGGCTGGGTCGAGAGCGTGCATTGCTTCGGCACCGAACTGGGCATGGAAAACTACATCGCCCAGCGCCCGGACGTGTTCTTCACCGGTCGCGACGGCTCGATGCGCTCGAACCGGATGATGTGCCAACTGGCCGGTCAATACGCGGTGGACCTGTTCATCGGCGCCACCCTGCAGGTCGATGGCGATGGCCATTCCTCCACCGTCACCCGGGGTCGCCTGGCCGGTTTCGGTGGCGCGCCGAACATGGGCCACGACCCGCGTGGCCGTCGGCATCCGACACCGGCCTGGCTGGACATGGCCATGCCCGGTGGCGAAGCCCCGGTGACCATGCTCGAACGTGGCAGGAAGCTCGTGGTGCAGATGGTCGAGACCTTCCAGGAAGGGGGTAAACCCACCTTCGTCGAGCAGCTCGATGCGGTCGATGTGGCGAAGAAAAGCGGCATGCCGCTGGCGCCCATCATGATCTATGGCGACGACGTCACCCACCTGCTCACCGAGGAAGGCATCGCCTACCTGTACAAGGCGCGCTCGCTGGAAGAACGCCAGGCGATGATCGCCGCGGTCGCCGGCGTCACCAGCATCGGTCTGCGCCACAACCCGAAAGACACCGAGCGCATGCGCCGTGAAGGGCTGATTGCGCTGCCGGAAGACCTCGGCATCCGCCGCAACGACGCCACCCGCGAATTGTTGGCCGCCAAGAGCATCGCCGAGCTGGTGGAGTGGTCCGGTGGGCTCTACAACCCGCCCGCGAAATTCAGGAGCTGGTGATGAGCGCACTCATTGCAACACGGCCTTCGCTGGCCGAGCGGCTGGCTGACCAGGCGGTGCAGGCGCTGATCGACGAGGCCGACCTGTCGCCCAAGCCGGGCCTCGTCGACCGGCGGGGCAGCGGGGCGCACACCGATTTGAACCTGAGCCTGATGCATGCGTCGGCGACCGCCCTGTGGCCCACCTTCAAAGCCATGGCCGACGTGGCGCAGACCCTGGGCGAACCCCATCAGCCGCTGCGTGAAGCCCTCGGCCAACTCGGGCGAGACGGCGAGGCGCGCATGCTGCGTGCCACTGGCGGCGTGAACACCCACCGCGGCGCGATCTGGGCGCTGGGACTGCTCACGGCAGCGGCGATGCTGGAATCCGCTGGCTGCGGGGCTCGACGAATCGCGGCCAGCGCGGCGGCCCTGGCCAGGCTGAGCGATCCTGCCGCTCCGGCCAATCGCGACAGCCACGGTGCGCGGGCCTGCCGAACTTATGGCGTGCCCGGCGCACGGGAACAGGCGCAACACGGCTTTCCCGCCGTCATCGAGCACGGTCTGCCGCAATTATGGGCAAGCCGCCGCCATGGCGCAGGCGAGCGGAACGCTCGGCTCGATGCCTTGCTGGCGATCATGGCCGAACTGACCGACACCTGTGTGCTGCACCGTGCCGGGCTCGAAGGCCTGAACCGCATGCGCCAGGGCGCTCGCGCCGTGCTCGATGCCGGCGGCTGCGCCAGCCTCGATGGGCGTCGACAGTTGCGCGAACTTGACCGCGACATGTTGGCCCTGCGCGCTTCACCAGGCGGCGCGGCTGACCTGCTCGCCGCCACCTTATTCCTCGACCGCCTGGTGCCTGCCGTCTCGGCGCCGATTGGGAGCCATTGATCATGCAAACCCTGTCTTTCGAATTCGCCGCCGGGCAACCCGCTCGCGGCAAGGCCCTGGTCGGCGTGGTCGGCTCGGGCGATCTTGAAGTGCTGCTAGAACCCGGCCAGCCCGGCAGGCTGGCGATCCAGGTCGTCACTTCGGTCAACGGCGCCGAACAGCGCTGGCAGCAACTGTTCGAGCGGATGTTCCGCGAGCAGACGCCGCCGGCACTGAACATCGACATCCACGATTTCGGCGCGACCCCCGGTGTGGTGCGCCTGCGTCTTGAGCAAGGACTGGAGGAGGTCGGCCATGACTGATGTCGCCCGTCTGCTGCAATCGCGCAGCTTCGTCGAACTCGGCGCCCGCCAGCGGGCTCGTGCATTGCTGGATGAAGACAGCTTCCGCGAGTTGCTCGATCCGTTCGATCGCGTCACCTCGCCCTGGCTGCCGAAGCAGGGCATCGTCACCCAGGCCGACGACGGCGTGGTGGTGGCCAAGGGCACCATCGACGGCCAGCCGGCGGTGATCGCCGCCATCGAAGGCGCCTTTCAGGGCGGCAGCATGGGCGAAGTCGGCGGCGCGAAGATCGCAGGCGCGCTGGAGCTGGCCGCCGAAGACAACCGCAAGGGCATCCCGACCCGCGCGGTACTGCTGCTGGAAACCGGCGGTGTGCGTCTGCAGGAGGCCAACCTGGGCCTGGCCGCGATCGCCGAGATCCAGGCCGCCATCGTCGAATTGCGCGAGTACCAGCCCGTGATCGGTGTGGTCGCCGGCTCGGTCGGCTGTTTCGGCGGCATGTCCATCGCCGCGGGATTGTGCAGCTATCTGGTGGTCACCCGCGAAGCCCGCGTCGGCCTCAACGGCCCGCAGGTGATCGAGCAGGAAGCCGGACTCGACGAATACGATTCGCGCGACCGTCCCTTCATCTGGAGCCTGACCGGCGGCGAGCAGCGCTACGCCAGCGGGCTGGTGGACGCCTACGTCGCCGACGACGCCGATGCGATCCGCGACCAACTGCACGAGCTGTTCGCCCTCGGCAAACCCGTGCAGCCGCGCAGCCGCCGCCACGCCTGGTTCCTCCAGCGGCTGGCCGACGCCGACACCCGCACGCAACTCGACGCCGCCGCCGTGCGTGCCCTCTATGAAGGAGAAGTCCAATGAGCCGTGGATTGAACTGGTTGCACGCCCTGGCCGGTGGTCAGGCGCAGGCGGGCTATCCGGCCTCGGTAAAAGTGGTCGACGGCGCGCTGGGCGAGCGTGCCGCGCGCTATATCGCCGTGGTGCCGGATGCCGAGAATCCATTCCCCCGCGCCCGCAATGGCGAGGTCGGCCTGCTCGAAGGCTGGGCCCTGGGCAAGGCCGTGGACGAGGTCATCGAAGCGGACCGTGACAAGGCTGAAAAGCGCGTGCTGGTCGCCGTGGTCGATGTGCCGAGTCAGGCCTACGGACGCCGCGAAGAAGCGCTGGGTATCCATCAGGCACTCGCGGGTGCGGTGGATGGTTATGCCCGCGCACGCCTGGCCGGGCATCCGCTGGTTGCGCTGCTGGTGGGCAAAGCCATGTCCGGGGCCTTCCTTGCTCATGGGTATCAGGCTCAGCGGATCATTGCCCTGCGCGATCCCGGCGTGATGGTGCACGCGATGGGCAAGGCCGCTGCCGCGCGCATCACCTTGCGCAGCGTCGAGGAACTCGAGGCGCTGGCCGAGTCGGTGCCGCCGATGGCCTATGACATCGACAACTACGCAACCCTCGGCCTGCTCTGGGAAACCCTCTCGGTGGCGAACATCGAGCAGCCTGCTGGCGACGACCTCGAGCGGGTGCGCGACTGCTTGTGCAAGGCGGTTGAGGACATTGGCGGCAGCACGGACCTGCGCGGTCGCCTCGGTGCGCCGAATCGCGAAGCGTCGTCGCGGGTGCGCGAACGGCTGCGCGCGCAGTGGTAAGGCGCGCGTAGGCGGTTTCGACTGCCCCTGCCATTCATCAGCGACTCGATAACAACAATCACGAGGAGGCTGCACATGCACGACACACCACGCCCCCATGATTTGCTCTGGGGCATGCGCCCCGAGCAGTTGCCGATCGATGCTCCGGCATGGGCGATCGCCGTGCTCTCGGCAGGTCATCCGGTGGTTGTGCGCCGCGCGCGTACGGCGCCCGGCCTGGTCGCTGTTGGGCTGCGGGGTGCGTCGCGGGAGCAGCGTCTGGCGGCACTGATGCCCGTCGAGGCTATCCGCCGCCGCGTGACGCCGGAGGCATTGGGTGCGTGCGAGACCGCTGATGACCTGCCGGCGATTCAGGCATTGCGCAGGCTGCGTTCGTCGCTGGATGCCTGTGGACATGCCTGGGGCGTCACCGGCTCGGTGGGTTTTCAGCTCGCCAGCGGCCTGCCGGTCGCCACGTCCGCGAGCGATCTGGACCTGCTGCTGCGGGTCCCGCAGCCCTTGTCGATCAGCGCTGCTCGGGCGCTGTGCGAGCGGCTCGACGACGCCTCCTGTCGGGTCGATATGCAATTGGAAACCCCGTTCGGCGCGGTGGCGCTGCGCGAGTGGGCCAGCGGCGCGGCGCGGGTCATGCTCAAGGCCGATGACGGTCCGCGTCTGCTCCGTGATCCCTGGCAAGCCCCGGAGCAGGCAGCATGAGCAGTCTGTTTGCATTTCCCGGCCAGGGCGCCCAGAAGCCCGGCATGTTGCATCGCTTGCCGCAGGAGCCGGAAGTGCTCGACTGCTTGCAACAGGCCAGCGAAGCGCTCGGCGAGGATGCACTCCAGCTCGACAGCGAAGCGGCGCTGGCGTCGACCCGCGCCGTACAGCTCTGCCTGCTGGTGGCTGGCGTCGCGGGTGCGAGGTTGTTGATGCGCGACGGCCCGGCGCCGGACTACGTGGCAGGCCTGTCCATCGGTGCATACGCCGCTGCGGTGGTCGCCGACGCACTCGATTACCGCGATGCCGTGCGGCTGGTCGCGCTGCGCGGCGAGCTGATGCAGGACGCCTATCCACAGGGCTACGGCATGACCGCCATTCTCGGTCTCGAACGGGCAAGCATCGAGCGGCTGCTGGATGAGGTCCATCAGCCGCAGTCGCCGGTGCATCTGGCCAATATCAATTCGGACAACCAACTGGTGATCGCCGGCAGCGAGGCGGCCATGGCCGAGGTCGGTCGTCGTGCTCGCGCGTTGGGGGCGGGGGCGGCATGCCGTCTGGCCGTGAGTGTGCCGTCTCATTGCGAACTGTTGCGCGTACCGGCGGATCGTCTGGCGGCCGCGTTTGCCCGGGTGTCGCTGCGTACACCACGGATTCGTTATCTGAGCAGTTCTTCGGCGCGCCCGGTTTTCGAGATCGAGCGCCTGCGCGACGATCTGGCATTCAACATGTGCCGCGTCGTCGATTGGCACGGCACGCTGCGCACCGCTTACGAGCGCGGCGTGCGGTTGCACATCGAATTGCCACCCGGATCGGTGCTGACCGGACTGGCGCGACGGGTATTCGAACAGGGTACGCTGGCGGCTTTTGACGGCGCCCGGCTCGACACACTGGGCGCCTTGTTGCGTCAGGAGGTTAGCCGCAGCCGATAAACCGCGTGCAACCCAGGCCTGCAAGCCACCCTCGCAGGCTGATCGATGGATAACAACAATGACCTCGATAACACGCGCCTTCACGCCGTATCTGCTGGCGGAGCGCAACCCAAAAGGACAAAAACAATGATTATCTTTGGAGTGGCCTTTCTGGCCTTGTGTACCCTGACGGGCATTTTCGTCGGTGAGTTGCTCGGCAAACTGCTGGGCGTACCCGCCAACGTCGGCGGTGTCGGTATCGCCATGGTGCTGCTGATTCTATTGGGCAGCTATCTGAAAAAGCGCGGCCTGTTCAATATGGAGACGGAGCAGGGCGTCAAATTCTGGAGCGCCGTCTACATTCCCATCGTGGTGGCCATGGCTGCCCAGCAGAATGTCTACGGCGCCTTGAGTGGCGGCCCCATGGCCATCCTGGCCGGTATTGCCGCCGTCGTGGTGGCCTTCGCGCTGTTGCCCGTGCTGGATCGGATCGGAAAAAAGCCTGAAACCGAAGTCCGCAAACCCCTCACCAGCGCACAGAGGGGCTGAGCCATGTACGAATCCCTCCTCAAAGTCGTGTCCGGTTACGGGTTGATCAGCGGCTTCGCCATCATCGGCGCCACCATGTGGCTGTCTTACTGGCTGTCGGACAAGCTCACCAAGGGCCGCCTGCACGGATCGGCGGTCGCCATCCTGATCGGTCTGCTGCTGTCCTATATCGGCGGCGTGGTCACCGGCGGGCAAAAAGGGCTGGTGGACATCGCCCTGTTTTCCGGCATCGGCCTGCTTGGCGGCGCCATGTTGCGTGACTTCGCCATTGTCGCCACCGGATTCGGCGTCAGTGTCGAAGAGCTCAAGCGGGCCGGGATGGTCGGCGTGCTGGCGCTGTTCGTCGGTGTGTTTTCATCCTTCGTCGCTGGCGTCGGCGTGGCCATGGCGTTCGGCTACACCGATGCGGTCAGCCTGACCACCATTGGCACCGGCGCGGTGACCTATATCGTCGGCCCGGTCACCGGCGCTGCCATCGGCGCCAGTTCCGAGGTCATGGCGCTGTCCATCGCCGCCGGTCTGGTGAAGGCGATTCTGGTGATGATCGCAACGCCCTTCGTCGCACCGATGATCGGCCTGAACAACCCGCGCGCGGCGGTCATCTTCGGCGGTCTGATCGGCACGTCCAGCGGTGTCGCCGGCGGTCTGGCGGCGACCGATGCCCGGCTGGTGCCTTATGGTTGCCTGACCGCGGCGTTCTATACCGCGCTGGGCTGCCTGCTGGGTCCGTCACTGCTGTTCTTCATCATGCGCGGTCTGCTGGGCTGAGCGGCGCCGAGGTGCAAGCGTTGCCGTTTCCACCCGCTGCACCTCAACTCGGGTTTTTCAGGCTGTACATGCGGCATTCGGCGAGGAGCGCGAGCAGGTTCGGGTCGCGTTCCTTGGCTTTGAGAAAGACCACGCCGATGTGCTGTTGCAGGTGATAGCGCGCCTGCAACGGCACCAGCCTGACCCTGGATTCGTACACCATCCCAACGCGCCCCGGCAGCAGCGCGTAGCCCACGCCCGAATTGACCATGCTCAGCAAGGTGAAGATGTCGTTCACCTGCATCGCCACCTTCGGCTCGAATCCAGCCTGCTGGAAGACCCGGTTGCCGTCCTGATGCGTAGCGAAGCCCTGGGTGAGCGTGATGAACGTCGCGTCGCGCAATTCGCTCAGATCGACTTCCGGCTGTTGTGCAAAGGGCGAGTCGGCAGGCGCGGCGAGAAAGATGTCATCGGCGAACAGCGGTAGCTGGGCGCAGTCCGGATCGTTGCTGACGCTCTCGTTCAGCGACACCAGGATGGCGTCCAGCTCCATGTTTTTCAGCTTGTAGAACAGGTCGATGTTGGAGCCGAGGATCAGGTCGATGTTGAGTTCGCTGCGGCGCAGTTTCAACCCCATGATCAGCTGCGGCACGGTTTTGACCGTCAGCGAGTAGAGCGCGCCGAGTTTGAAGCGCTCAGCCGAAAAGCCTGCGGCCTCGCGCGTCTGGCGCACCGTTTCGAGCACGTCCTGGACCAGCTTCTGGGCCTTTTCTTCGAGCACATAGGCACTTTCCAGCGGTATCAGGTGGCGCCCTTCATGCTTGAACAGCGGGCAACGCAGCGCGCTTTCAAGCGAATGGATGGCGCGGTGCACGCTGACGTTGCTGGTATCGAGTTCAGCCGCCGCCTTGCTCAGGTTTCCGCTGCGCATGAAGGCCAGGAAGACCTCCAGCTTCTTGAGGGTAAGTTCTTCGTCGATCTGCATGGGCAAGGGCTCGGTCAAGGAAGGCAATTATGCCTGCCGCGAACACGCCTGGGGCCTTGCGAATCGGTTGCGCCTGGCCGGTGATACCCGGCTGAGCGCGCGGCGATACCGGGCGCCAGCGACCAGGCGTGCACATCGCATGGGGTTGCGGCTGCGGTCATGCAACTTGCAACGTGCGCGTGAGGTGCTGGTTGCGTAACTAATTGATTACAAACGATTAATCGTAACCGTGAAGGATGGCATGTTCAGTGCTGTAGTTGCCGGTTGCCAGCTCGGCAATTCACTGAACGAACGGCTGGACGGACGCTCCAGCTCAGGAACCGAAAAATGGATGACAGGCTGAACGTAAAGACCCAGATATGGGCCGATGGGTATTCCTTCATGGAAGTGACCGAAACATTGTTGATGGCCATGGGCATTCGCAGCGAAGACGGCCGGGACGCGGAGCCCGCTCAGCAAACCACTGCGGCAGCGGACCGGCTTGCCGGCCACGGCTCGGAAATCGATCGCTAGGCGTCGCGACCGCCGCTGGCGGGCGGCAACGCCAGGCAGGTTGGCGCCCGCGAGAGTCAGTCGCTCAGCTGGGTCAGGATGCGATAGGCAAGCTTCACCCGCGCCTCGTTCGGGTAGTACCGGTTAGCCAGGATGACGATCCCCAATCGTTTCGCCGGTATGAAGGCCAGATAGGCGCCGAAGCCGTTGGTCGAGCCGGTCTTGTTGACCCAGACATCGTCCTGCGGGGGCAGAGGTGGGCTGATCGGCGCAGTGGGTTGGCTTTCCAGCACCATCGCGCTGGCGTTGCCGGTCAGCAGGTCCTGCAGCGCCACCGGATAGGCGTACTGCTCCCAGACCAGTGCCTGGGTCATGGCGCCGACTCGATGGTAGCCGGTTCGGGTTGTCTCGATGGCGCGTCGGATCGCACCGTCGGTATCGATCTCGCCGAGCTGGACCTCGACGAAGCGAAGCAGATCCCTGCTGGTGCTTTTCACACCGTAGGCTTCGTCAGCCAGCAGTGCCGGGTTCAGCCGGACGGGATCGCCGTCCTTGTTGTAACCCTGGGCATAGCGCGCCATCTCGGCTGGCGGGATGTCGATAAAGGTGCTCGTCATGCCGAGCTTCGGCAGCAGCCGGGTCTGCACGGCATCGACGTAGCCAAGCCCGAGACTGCTGGCGCCGGCCATGCCTAACAACCCTATGCCGGGGTTCGCATAGACGCGACGGCTGCCCGGTGCGTGCCGCGGCTGCCACGCTCTGAAATACGCGATCAACTGCGTGTCGGTACGAATCTCGTCGGGCAACTGCAACGGGAAATCGCCAGCCGTGTGCGTCGCCAGATCGATCAGGGTGATCTCGTCGAGCTTGCTGCCCCGCAGCGCGGGCAGATGGCGGCTGGGGCTGTCGCCCAGCGATAGCGTGCCGAGCGCGTCGGCATAGGCCGCGAGCGTCGCGGTCAACGTCTTGCTGAGCGAGCCGACTTCGAAAAGCGTGTTGGATGTCACCGCCTGCTGCGTCGCGGTCGACGCCACGCCGAAATTATAAAAATGCTGCGTGCCCTGGGCGGTGATCGCGATGGCCAGGCCAGGGATCGCGTGCTGCGCCATCAGGCGCCGCGCGGCTTCATTTACCGTCGCATCGATGTGGCTCTGGCGCGCATCGGCCAGGGCGAAACAGCTGAGCGTCGTCGCCAGCACGGTGACCAGCACGCGCGCGCGGTGTCTGAGCGATGAGCGCATGTGGCGTCTCCAGGCAGCCTCGGGGCTTGAACGCTAGCATCCCGCCGCCGCTTGCAGAAGAGGTTGTACCGCTTGCGCAGCCGAATCGACGGTCGGTTGATCGCGACCGCCTGGCGCCGTCTGGTCGCACCGGCGCGGGTCTGTCGAATCACGTCGCACGTCAGGACGCGGCGACGCCGAAACGATACCCGCCCGGTCGTCCAGGGGCTCAACCCACGGTGATCTCGAGCGTGCCGATGCCCTGGACGCCACCGCTCAGTCTGTCGCCGCGTTGCACGGGTCCGACGCCTGCCGGGGTGCCGGTCATGATCAGGTCGCCGGGTTCGAGCACGAACAGCCTCGACAGGTAGGCAACCACCTCCGGTACGCTCCAGATCAGCGAGGCCAGATCGCCATCCTGGCGGGTCTCGCCGTTGACGTCGAGCCAGACACGGCCCTCCGTCGGGTGGCCGATCTTCGCGGCCGGCACCAGCGCCGAGCAGGGAGCAGCATGATCGAAGCCCTTTGCCACCGCCCAGGGGCGCCCCATCTTCTTCGCTTCGGCTTGCAGGTCGCGACGCGTCATGTCCAGCCCGACGGCGTAGCCGTAAACGTGTTCGAGTGCCTGTTCGACGGAGATATCGGCACCGCCACGGCCGATGGCCACGACCATCTCGATTTCGTGGTGCACGCTCTCGGTGCCAGGCGGGTAGGGGAACACGCTGCCGTCCGGCAGCAGACTGTCCGGGTGTTTGGTGAAGAAAAACGGCGGTTCGCGATCAGGATCATGCCCCATTTCACGCGCATGTTCGGCATAGTTGCGTCCGACGCAATAGACACGACGGACCGGATAGCGCTGACGGCTACCGACCACGGCGAGGCTGGCGATGGCGGGGGTGAAGAGGTAATCGTTTGGGTCTGTCGAGTGCACGTTCAGGCTCCAGGTTGGGGTCGTTGAGGGCAGCGCCAGGGCTGCCGGGTCACTTGCGCAGCGGCACGCTGCCGGATTCGTCCAGGCTGCGCAAAAAATCGAAATCGCAGCCCTGATCGGCTTGCGTCACGGTCTCGAGAAACAGCTTGCGATAGCCGCGCTCGTCGCCTTCGCGCCGTTCGGGCAGCTCGACGGCATCGCGCCGACGTGCCAGTTCCTCGTCGCTCACCAGCAGTTCGAGGCGGCGCTCGCTTACGCTCAGGCGCAGGCGATCGCCGCTCTCGATCAGCGCCAGCGGCCCGCCCACGGCTGCCTCGGGGGTAACGTGCAGGATGATGGTGCCGCCCGCCGTGCCGCTCATGCGGCCATCGGAGATGCGCACCATATCCTTCACGCCGGCGCGCGCCAGCTTGCGAGGGATCGGGATGTAGCCAGCTTCGGGCATGCCGGGTGCGCCTTTCGGGCCGATGTTCTTGAGGACCAGGATGTCGTGCGCCTCGACGTCGAGCGCGGGGTCATCGATGCGCTGGGCGAGGTCTTCCAGGCCATCGAACACCACCACGCGACCTTCATGTTCCATCAACTCGGGACTGGCGGCCGACTGCTTGATGATCGCCCCGTCCGGCGCAAGGTTGCCGCGCAGGAAGGCGATGCCGCCCTGCGGGTAGATCGGGTTGTCCAGCGGCCGTACGACGTCCTGTGCGAAGGCCGCGAGCTGGTCGAGTTCCTCGCCCAGCGTGCGCCCGGTGACCGTCAGCGCGTCGAGGTGCAGGAACGGCCGCAGCTCGCGCAATACGGGCGCCAGCCCACCGGCCTTGTGCAGGTCTTCCATATAATGCGTGCCGGATGGCTTGAGATTGACCAGCACCGGAATGTTGCGGCCGAGTGCGTCGACCTGGTCCATGTCGATGCGGATGCCGCAACGGCCGGCAATCGCGGCCAGGTGAACGATGCCATTGGTCGAACCGCCGATGGCCAGCAGCACCATCAGGGCATTCTCGAAGGCCTTCCGGGTAAGAATGCGGTCAGGCGTCAATCCCGCCTGGATCATCGCCACCGCCTGGGTGCCGGTGCGCTCGGCGATGCGGATACGGTCGGCGGTGACCGCCGGTGGCGTGGCTCCGCCAGGCAGCATCATGCCAAGTGCTTCGGTGACGCAGGCCATGGTGCTGGCGGTGCCCATGACCGAGCAGGTACCGACGCTGGCGACCAGTTGGTCGTTGACCTCGGTGATTTCCTGCTGGTCGATTTCGTCGCCGCGATACATGCCCCAGAAGCGCCGGCAGTCGGTACAGGCACCGACGCGCACGCCCCGGTGCGAGCCGGTGAGCATCGAGCCGCTGACCAGCTGGATGGCCGGCACGCCGGCGCTGGCGGCACCCATCAACTGGGCTGGGACGGTCTTGTCGCAGCCGCCGATCAGTACGACGGCGTCCATCGGCAAGGCGCGGATCATTTCCTCGGTGTCCATGGACATGAGGTTGCGCAGGAACATGCTGTTGGGGTGGGCGAAGCTCTCATGGATCGAGATGGTGGGGAAATCCACCGGCAACCCGCCGGCCAGCATCACCCCGCGCTTGACGGCTTCGATCAGCTGCGGTGCGTTGCCATGGCACGGGTTGAAGCCGCTGCCTGTGTTAGTGATGCCGACGATCGGGCGCGACAGGGCGTCGTCGGAATAACCGGCCCCCTTGATGAAGGCTTTGCGCAGAAACAGCGAGAATTCCGCGTCGCCATAGTTGGTCAGGCCCTTGCGCATCCCCTGCGCCACGTTGTCTACCGAGTTGCCATTGTTCTTGTTCATGGGCGTTTCCTCTCGATGGTTGGAACGATGCCGTGGCAATCGGCTCCAGGGTGAATAGGCGGTGGACGGCTCACTCCGGGCCGCTTGGTGCCTGGCCGGAACTCCCTCGCACCAGCAACTCCGTGGTCGTTTCTATCAGGCCGACCGGCCGCTTGCCCGCCAGGGCTTCGAGCAGGTAGGCCCCGGCGAAATCGCCTATCTGCGCGAGGTCCACGCGAATCGTTGTCAGCGGCGGGGACATGTACCTGGCGTAGTCGAAGTCGTTGAAGCCGACGATGGAAACCTCTTCGGGCACCCGCACGCCGAGGTTCTTCGCGGCGAGCAGGGCGCCGAAGGCGAGCAGGTCGTTGGCACAGATGACCGCGGTGGGGCGCGTCGGGCCGCGCAACAGCCGCTGCATGGCGACAATCGCGCCTTCAAGCGTCAGGTCCGTCTCCATGTGCCAGTGGGCGGGGATCGCCAGGCCTTCTTCGGCCAGCCGCGCGCCGGTGCCTGCGATCCGGTCGCCGACACGGTCGTTGAAGGAGGGCTCGCCCACGATCATGGCGAATTTGCGGTGTCCCAGGGACAACAGGTGCTCGACCATCTGCCGCGCGACCGCGACGTTGTCAAAGCCGACGCTCGGGCGATGAGGGTCTTGCGCCCAGGCCTGCACGCAGGGGATGCGCTTGCGTTCGATGAGGTCCCACATCTTCGGATCGTGCGTGCGACCGACCACCATCAGCGCATCCACGCCATGCTCCAGCATGGTCTGGACCTCCTTCAGTTCCACTTGCGCATCGAACCCGAAACTGGCGACCAGCAGGGTGTAACCGGCTTCGTGAACCCGTTGCTGGAAGGCCGCGAGCGTGCGCGAGAAGGTTTCGGTGGCCAGCGTCGGAACGACCGCTCCGATGGTCATGCTGCGGCGTGACGCCAGGGTCCGCGCGGCGGCGTTGAGCACGTAGCCGAGCTCATCGCACGCCCGCTGGACCGCGTGGCGTTTGTCATCGCTGACGGTGGCGCTGCCATTGATGACCCGAGAAACCGTTGCCGTCGACACGCCTGCCAGCCGCGCGACGTCCTGCAGGCTGGCGCGCGACAGCAGAGCCGAGAAAGGCGAGTCACCCATTTCCGTGTCCTTTTTGAATGGCCGCTTAGCGATTGGTGTTTGACATTAGGAAAAACCGAAACTAGGTTTTTGTAAACGCTTACATCGCATTATTTTTGGAATGTAAGCGATTACATGGCTGCTTTCACGCCGTCTCGATATGCCGAATGGCCCGATCCAGAGGCCTGTCAGGACAGAAATGAAAGCGCTTACATACGACAATTCGAGCGAGATCAGGACGAAAAAACAATGGCAATAATCAGTTCCATCTCCGTATGCGCTGCTCGCGTGCCGCTGGACCAGGTCACGTCGTTTTCCAACCGCACGGTGCATGCCCGCGACTACGGCCTGGTCAAGGTGACCGGCGAGAACGGTGTGAGCGGCATCGGGTTCTGCTACGTCGGCAGCGCAGGTGGCGAGTTGCTGCCGGTGGCCGTTGAAAAGTTGCTGGCACCGGTATTGCTGGGTCGTGACTCGCTGGATGTCGAGGCGCTCTGGAAGGCGATGTATCAGGAGGCCCTGTTGCAAGGGCGCGCCGGGGTTGTCATGCGGGCCATCAGCATCCTCGACACCGCGCTCTGGGACCTCAACGCTCGGAGCGCCGGCCTGCCGCTGCATCGCTATCTCGGCGCGGCCAGCGCGGACCGGGTACTGGCCTACGCCAGCGGCGGCTACTACCTCGATGGCAAGACGCCCGAGCGGCTCGGCGAGGAGATGGCGCACTACGTCTCGCTCGGCTTCAAGGCCGTGAAAATGAAGACCGGACGTCTGTCTCCGAAGGAGGAGCAGGCCCGTGTAGCCGCCGCGCGGGAGGCCGTAGGGCCGGATATCGAGTTGATGCTCGATGCCAACAACGCCTGGAGCGATGTGACCGAGGCGCTGCAGTACGTGCGCCGCTTCGAGCGCTACGAGCCGAGTTTCATTGAGGAGCCGTTCCTGGTCGACGACATCGACAGCCACGCGCGGCTGGCTCGGGCCACTCCGATTCCGGTCGCCACGGGCGAGGTCGAAGTGGGCCGCTGGCGACACAAGGAGCTGCTCGACAAGGGCGGTGCGGCCATCCTGCAGACCGACGCGCTGGTGTGCGGTGGTATCACCGAGTGGCGCCGCATCGCGGCGATGGCGGCCGGTTATGGCGTGCCGATGTACCCCCACTGGTTCCATGACGTGCACGCGCCGCTGGTCGCGGCAACGCCGAACGCCCGTTACGTGGAGTTCTTCTGGGATGACCAGGTCCTTAACTTCCGCCGGCTGATCGACCGTCAGCTTGAGCAGGAAAACGGCTACATCAAGCTGCACCAGACCCCGGGGCTCGGCTTCGACTTCGACGAACAGGCCGTCACGCGCTACAGCATTGGCGGCAGCCAGCCCTGGATGACCCTCGACTACAACCGCTGAGGAGCGAAAAGCATGACCGCTGTAGGGGCGGCGGCGCTCGGTCGTCGCCCCTGACCACGTCTGGGCCCGGTAGCCAGACACCATAAATCCAACAAGAAACGTGGAGTTAGCGAAATGAAGATCAACTTGAAACTGTCCGCCGCCGTTCTCACCGCCGTAACGGCATTTTCCGTCCCCTTCGCCGCTCAGGCCGAATACGTCGCTGGCGACGATGTCGCCGTACTGCAGGGCTTCAAGCCTGGCGGCGGCAGCGATGTGCTGGCGCAGCTGGTGCAGCCCTATCTGAGCAAGAACCTGGGCGTGAACTTCGTCAACGAGTACATCCCGGGCGCCACCGGCGCGATCGCCTGGACGCGCCTGGCGCGGCAATCGAAGAAGGACGGTTCGGTCATCAGCATCACCAACACCCCGATGTTGATGACCAACTACATCATGAACGACGCGATCACCTACAACATCAAGGACCTGACACCGATCGCCAACGTGGTGACCGACCCGGGCATCGCCGTGGTCGCCAAGGACAGCCCTTACAACAGCATCGAAGACCTGCTCGCCGCGGCCAAGGAAAAGCCAGGTCGGATCACCGTCGGCAATTCGGGGATGGGGGGCGACGACTTCTTCACCACCCTGCTGATCGAGAAGGCGACGGGGCTGTCCTTCAAAAAGGTGCCGTTCCAGGGCGACGGCCCGTCCGCCACGGCCGCCATGGGCAACAAGATCGATGTCAGTTTCAACAACGTCGGCACCGTTTATAGCCAGGTCAAGAGCGGCAACCTCAAGGCGTTGGCGGTGTTCGCCGATGAGCGCGTCGACAGCCTGCCGGACGTGCCGACCTTGAAGGAGAAGGGCGTAGACGTGGTCGCTGGTTCCTCGCGTGGCTACAGCGCGCCGGCTGGCATTCCCGCCGAGGCGCGTCAGCAGCTGATCGCCGCGTTCGAGGCGCTGAAGGACGACCAGGCCTTCCTGGAGGATGCGAAGAAGCGCGCCCTGAACATCGACATCGTCACCGGCGATGAGTACGGCCAGATGTTCGAGCAGATGGAGACGGAATTCCAGGGCATCTGGAAGGAAGTGGGCGGCCAGCAGCAGTGATGCGATCTGCCGAACGTAACGAGGGGAGGCGCCGATGAACAGAAACAGGTTGCTACTCGGGCTCTTCGGCATCGCCGTGGCCGTGGTGTTCTTCATCAACGCGCAGGGTTATCCGGAGGCCGCCGCGCAGATGCCGCTGATCTACTCGGTAACGGTGGCGCTGCTCTCGCTGGCAATGGTGTGTTCGGAGCTGCTGCGCTGGCGCGCAGCGAACCGCTCCGGCGCCGAGCCGCCCGCTGCCAGCGAAGAGGCGCCCGCCCCGGCGCGCTATGCGGTGACCGCTGCGGTGTTCGCGCTGGCGATTGCCTACGTCGCGCTCATCGGCACGCTGGGTTACCTGTTGTCGACCGTGCTGTTCATGGCCGTGGCGCTGCTGCTGATCCGTACGGTCTCGGTGCGTTTCGCCGTGATCGGCACGGTGGTTCTGGTGGCCGTGGTCTGCCTGGTGTTCGTGCAATTTCTGGGGCTTCCCGTACCGCTGCTACCACCGGCGATCGGCTGATCGCCTTTATCTACTCTCGACGAGGCTTTTTCCGTGGAAAGTTCGATCGTCATGATCGGGTTGGCGAATGTGCTGACCCTGTCCAATGTCGCCGCCATTCTTGGCGGCACGCTTCTGGGGCTGTTCGTCGGCGCCATGCCGGGTCTATCCGCCACCATGGCGCTGGCCCTGCTGTTGCCGCTGACCTTCAGCATGGACACCGCGACCGGCCTGAGCATGCTCGCCTCGCTCTACGTCGGTGCTTCGTATGGAGGTTCTATCGCTGCGATCCTGCTGCGTACGCCGGGCACGCCCTCGGCGGCGGCGACGGTGCTCGACGGCTACCCGATGTCGCAGCAGGGTCAGGCAGGCAAGGCGCTGGGCATTTCACTGTTCGCCTCCTTCATCGGTGGAACCATCAGCGGCCTTGCCTTGCTGTTGGCCGCACCCCTGCTGGGCAGCATCGTCGTCGAATTCGGGCCGATCGAGCTGTTCGCCATCGCCGTGCTCGGCATCACCATCATCGGTTCGCTGGCCCAGGGCTCGGTGGTCAACGGGCTGTTCTCCGGCGCCATCGGATTGCTGGTCAGTACCGTGGGGATGGACTTGACCACCGGCACGCCGCGCATGGCCTTCGGCAATATCAATCTGTTCTCGGGCATCAGTTTCACGGTGGCGTTGATCGGACTGTTTTCCATCCCCCAGGCGCTGTCGCTGATCGAGAACTCCCATGGCGCCGCCAAGATCGCCAGCCGCATCACCGACCGGTTGATCCCAAAGTTTTCCGAGCTGAAAGCGCTGATGCCCAACATTCTGCGGTCCAGTGGCATCGGCGTGGTGGTGGGGTTGATTCCAGGGACGGGCGGCGATACCGCCAGCTGGTTCGCCTATAACGAGGCAAAACGCTTTGCCAAGGACAAGAGTCGTTTTGGCGACGGCGATCCGGCCGGGGTCGCTGCACCCGAGGCGGCGAACAATGCGGTGGTCGGCGGCGCGTTGATCCCCACCATCGCACTCGGCATTCCGGGCAGCTCGGCAACCGCGATCCTGCTCGGTGCGCTGATGGTGCAGGGCATCCTGCCGGGGCCGAACCTGCTGACCGACTATGGCGACGTGACCTACACGCTGATCTGGGCGGTGATCTTCGCCAACATCGGCCTGCTTGCCGTCGGCCTGATGTTCACCAAGGCCAGCGTCGCCGTGACCCGCATTCCGGACGGCTTCATCGCCTGCGCGATCATCGCGCTGTGCATCGTCGGCGCCTACGCGATCAACAACAGCCTGTTCGAGGTGGGCCTGATGCTGGGCTTCGGCCTGTTCGGCTACTGGCTGGCCAAGGCCGGTGTGTCGCCGGCGCCGATGGTCATCGGCCTGATCCTCGGCCCGGTGATGGAGAACGGCTTCCATCAGTCGATGCTGATCGGCAATGGCGATTACCGGATCTTCCTGTCCAGCCCGATCGCCGTGGTCCTGCTGTGCATCGCGGTGTTCTCGGTGCTGCAGGCGACACCCCTGTTCCGCTGGATGCTCGCGCCACTGCGGCGCCGTGCGCGCCTCGCCTGAAGCCCTGCGCTGGCAGCCGCTGGGGGCTGCCGGGATAACGACAAGAAGAGGATTGAGCCATGAGTCATGAGAAGGGGCGCGTATGGTCGCCGGTCATCACGCCGTTTGCTGCGGACCTCACGCCGGACACCGGACGCTTCGTGGCGCATTGCCGCTGGCTGCTGGACAAGGGCGTCGGGCTGGCCGTGTTTGGCACCAACTCGGAAGCCAATTCGCTCGCCGTGCAAGAAAAGCAACAATTGCTCGATGCACTCATCGAGGCGGGCGTTCCGGCTGCACGGCTGATGCCCGGTACGGGTAGCAGCGCGCTGCCCGATACCGTGGCGCAAACCCGTCACGCAGTCGCCAAAGGTGTGCAGGGCGTGCTGATGCTGCCGCCGTTCTACTACAAGGGCGTGTCCGACGAGGGCCTGTTCCGCTACTTCAGCGAGGTGATCGAGCGGGTCGGCGACGATCGGCTGCGCATTTACCTCTACCACATCCCGCCGGTTTCGCAGGTGCCGCTCTCGCTGGGCTTGATCGAGCGGCTGCTCAAGGCCTATCCGAAGCAGGTGGTCGGACTCAAGGACAGCTCCGGCGACTGGTCCAATACCCAGGCGGTGATCGAGCACTTCGGCCAGGACGGCTTCGAGGTCTACGCCGGCAGCGAAGCCTTTCTGCTGCAGACGCTGCGTGCCGGAGGCGCCGGCTGCATCAGCGCCACGGCCAACGTCAATCCTGGCCCCATCGCGCAGCTCGCCAGGAACTGGCAGGCCGGTGACGCTGACGAGCAGCAGGCTGCCCTGGTCCGCACGCGCAAGATCTTCGAGCGCTTCCCGGTGATCGCGGCGCTCAAGGCGGCTACCGCGCGATGCAGCGATGAGGAACACTGGGCACGGCTACGGCCTCCGCTGGTGGAACTCGACGAGCAACAGCGCGCTGAGCTTTTCGCGCTGCTCGACGATGCTCACTTCGACATGCCGGGCCTCAAGCACAGCTGACCATGGAGTTACCGATGCACAAGAAACGAATCGTCGCCCTGCGGCGGCTGAAGGAATCGCACCTGCAGCGCTTGCGTGAACACTTCGAGGTGGACTATTTCGAGGAGCCCGAGCGTCAGCCCGAGGCGGTCGCCGCCGCCCTGCGCGAGGCTCATGGCCTGATCGGCGGCAAGTTGCAGGTCACCACGGAGGTGCTCGACCAGGCGCCGGCGCTGGAAGCCATCGCGACCATCTCGGTGGGCTACGACAACCTGCCGGTCGCCGAGCTGAGTCGCCGCGGCATCGTGTTGACCAACACCCCGGACGTGCTTACCGAGACAACCGCGGACACCGGATTCATGTTGATCATGGCCAGCGCGCGGCGCATGGTCGAGCTGGCCAACATGGTGCGCGAGGGGCGCTGGACCCAGCACGTCGGCGAGCCTCACTTCGGTCACGATGTGCATGGCAAGACGCTTGGGCTGGTCGGCCTCGGGCGCATCGGCCAGGCCATCGCTCGTCGCGCGCTGGGCTTCAACATGCGGCTGCTGTACAGCAACGCGTCGCCCAAACCCGAGCTGGAGGCGCAGTGGGGGATACAGCGCCGTACGTTCGAGCAATTGCTGGCGGAGTCGGATTTCGTCTGCCTTACCGTGCCGCTGACCGAGCAGACCGAACACCTGCTCGGCTACGAACAGTGTCGTGCGATGAAGCGCTCGGCCTTCGTGATCAACATCGCGCGCGGCCGGGTGGTCGACGAGGCCGGGCTGATCCGAGCACTGGACGAGGGATTGATCGCCGGTGCGGGACTGGACGTCTTCGAGCGTGAGCCGTTGCAGGCGTCACCGCTGCTGCGCATGGACAACGTGGTCACCCTGCCGCATATCGGCTCGGCCACCCATGAAACGCGCGAAGCGATGGCCGCGTGCGCGGTGGAGAATATCTGTCAGGCCTTGCATAGCGAGCGTCCGCGGGATCTGGTCAATCCGCAGGCCCGCCCGAGCGGATTCGGCCAAACACAGCAGGAACGACCCGTCGATGCCCAGTAATCATTCGCGACGCCTGGCGTCGATCCTGAACCTGCACGACCTCGACCGCGTTGCGAAACGCCATCTGCCACGCCCCCTCTACGGCTACATCGCCAACGTCGCCGAAGACGGACACACCGGCCGGGCCAATCGCAGCGCGTTCGAGGCGTACGCCTTCCTGCCTCGGGCCCTGGTCGATGTCTCGAACATCTCGCTGGAAACCGAGCTGCTCGGCCAACGCTACGCCTTGCCGATCGGCATCGCGCCGATGGGTATCAGCGCCCTGTCGGCCTACCGAGGGGATCTGGTGCAGGCGCAGGCAGCAGCCAAGGCCGGCATTCCGATGATCCTCAGCGGCAGCTCGCTGATCCGCATGGAAGACGTGCTCAATAATGGCAAGACGGATTGGTTTCAGGCCTACCTGCCTGGCGATGAATCCGGCATCGAGGCGCTGATCGAGCGCGTGCGCAGCGCAGGCTTCGACAAACTGGTGATCACCGTCGATTACCCGGTGCCGCCCAACAGCGACAACAACACGCGCTCGGGCTTCAGCTCACCGCTGCGCCCCAGCCTGCGCCTGGCCTACGACGGGCTGATACGGCCGCGCTGGTTGTTCGGCACCTTCCTGCGCACGTTGATCAATCACGGCATGCCGCACTTCGAGAACAACTATGCCACGCGCGGCGTCGCGATCCTGTCCGGTAACGTGAAGCGGGATTTCTCGGGTCGCAGCCACCTCAATTGGCGCTATCTCGAACTGGTCCGGCGGCTGTGGCCGGGCAAGCTGGTGATCAAGGGTGTGCTGCATCCGGATGACGCGCGTCGGTCTCGCGATGCGGGGGCGGATGCGCTGATCGTCTCCAACCATGGCGGACGTCAGCTCGACGGCACCCTTTCGGCGCTGGAGGCCTTACCTGACGTGGTCGAGGCTGTCAGCGAGCTGCCGGTGATGGTCGACAGCGGTTTCAGGCGTGGCACCGACGTACTCAAAGCCCTGGCGCTGGGCGCGCGGATGGTCTTCATCGGGCGACCGTTCAACTATGCCGCGGCGTACGCGGGCGAAGCGGGCGTATCGCATGCGATCGACCTGCTGGGCGCCGAGTTGCAGCGTGACATGGCGCTGCTGGGGCTGACGCGGATCGAGGATGTCACCCGGCAGTGCCTGGTCAATAACAAGAAATAGAGCAACCGGTAATCGGAGGGCTTATGGGACGCGGACTGTTGTCTGGGCTGTGGGATGTGGAGGCCGCCATCTATGTGGGTCCTCCGCCATCGCAGGACCGTTTCAGGCTTGGCGCGCAAAGGACCGAAGCGGCGCTGCGCGCGGCGCGCGTCGAGGCCGAGCGTAACGGTTGGGCGGTTTCCATCGCGGTGGTCGATACCACAGGTGAGCCGCTTGGCCTGGTGAAGCTCGATGGCAGCCCGCCCGACAGCGCCCGATGCGCCATCCGAAAGGCTCAGCAGGTTACCGCCGCCGAGCAATGCGGCCTGTTCGACGAGGCGTCATCGATGCTGGGTCGGCAACGTCGGTTCCCCGCTGATGCGATCCCCATCTATGTCGAGCAGCGGTGCATCGGCGCGGTAGCGGTTCATGGGGTTCACCGGAGCGAGGCCGCTCAGGTCGCTTGCGCGGGCGCCGAGGCGCTCGAGCAGGACGCGTAAGCCGGCTGATCCGATCCGGGCAGCCACAGGTGTTACGACCCGGTACAGGCCGCTCGCCCAAGCGTGACCGGCCCCAGCCCGGATCGCCTCAGAGCAAGTGTCGGGAGATGTGCCTGGATATCTCGACGACCGAAGCCTTGCCGGTGAACTCGAACCTGACTTTGCCCAGCGATGAGAAGTAGATCTCCAGCTCCGAGTCCAGGTCGAAGGTTCCGGACGTTTCCACCGAATAGGCGACGATGTTCTTGTAGGGCAGGGAGGTGAAGTCCTTTTTGCTTCCGGTGATACCTTGCACGTTGACCGCGATGATTCGCTTGTTCGTGAACACCACGCCGTCGCGCATCGACTTGTACGCGTCGATGACCTGCTCGCCGTCCAGCAGAAGCGACCTGACCCGCTCCGCGTATTCATCGTTCTGCTTCAGTTTGAAGAAGCCCTTGTTGTTGAAGTCGATCATCTGGATTGCTCGTCAGCCCATGGAATGCAGAGCATACGCCGCAAGATGCTGCACGACCGGATCAGCCGTTCTGGAAAAGACGTTCGGACACGATCTGCCGTCCATCGCGCATTCGCACAACCCGGCGATTGGCTCAACCGCCTGACGCCAACCGCTCGCGTAGCAGCGCCATGAAAGCCGCCAACGATGGCGAGCGGGATACTGGGCGGGTTTCCAGCAGGCCGATCGAGCGCCGTGCCGGTTGCTCGATCGGGACCGTGCTGCATCGTTCGATATTGAAAACCGACGCGCAGCTGGCGGGGAGCAGCGAAAACCCCAGCCCCTCGCGCACCAGAGCCACGACAGAACTCATATGGGCCACCTCCCAGACGGGCGTTGGCTGCATGCCCAGATGACGTAGCGCGGCGTCGGCGAGCGGTCGAATGCTGGTGTCCGGCGTGAGGGCGATATAGGGAAGGTGCCGCCATTGCGTACCCCGCGCAGCATCGTCGCGAACCAGCAATACCAGGTTATCGTCAAGCAGCGGTTCGAAGTTCAGGCCTGACCCCTCGGCGGGCGAGGAGCTGATGCCGGCCTCGACCTCACCGCTGTTCACCCAGGCGAGAATCTCGCCCGCGCGGCCGTCGCGCAGCTGTACCTCGACGCCCGGATGCAGCTCGGAGAAGGCCGCGATGGCAGGCGGCAGGAACGACGCCGCGGCGGTTGGCAGTGCGCCAAGGCGAATGATGCCGCGGGTCAACGCCAGCGTCTCGCGCGCATCGCGTACCGCATCCTCCATGTCCCGCAGCATCCGCCGTGCCTGCGCGAGAAAGTGCCGCCCAGCCGGCGTCATTTCCACCATGCGGGTGTTACGCGCCAACAACTGCAGGCCGAGCGCGTCTTCGAGCTTGCGAATGGTGTAGCTCAACGCGGGCTGGGACAGATGCAACTGCTCGGAGGTACGGGTGAAGCTGCCGCTTTCGGCAACCCGCACGAAAGCGCGCAACTGGCGGAACGAGACGTTCATGGTTTACCTATAAGAATAGTGGATCAATTGATCTTACCTTTCGAATTCACAGAAGAATGACCCAGCTCCACCATGCAGGCAAACCGCAGTGGAGCGCACCATGACAAAAACCATCCACATCGGCTGCGGCGCCGGCTTTGCCAATGACCGTCCCGATGCCGCGCTGCGGCTCGCCCGGGACCTGGCCGGACGCAAGGGCCAACGCTACCTGATGCTCGAACTCCTCGCCGAGCGAACCCTCGCTGAGGCGCAATTGCGCAAGCGAGCCGACCCTGCCCAGGGCTACGCCGCACGGTTGTTCGATTTCATCGAGCCGATTCTCAAGCTTTGCCTCGAGCAGCGAATCCCGATCGTTACCAATGGCGGCGCGGCCAATCCGCAGGCCGCTGCCCGGCGTCTGCGCGAGTTGCTTGCCGCGCGCTACCCGCAGGCACGCATCGCCTGCGTGCTCGGCGACGACCTGTTGCAGGCCGACACCGCCGCGCTGGAGCGCTGGTTGCCAACCGACCTGCCGGCTGAGGGCCGGGTATCGATCAATGTCTACACCGGCGCCGACGGCATCGCCCAGGCGCTCGAGCAGGGTGCCCAGATCGTGCTCTGCGGGCGTGTCGCCGACCCGTCGCTGGCGGTGGGGCCGGCACGCCATGGCCTTGGCTGGGCGCGAGACGACTGGCAGAAGATGGCGGTCGCCACGGTTGCCGGGCACTTGCTGGAGTGTTGCACCCAGGTCACCGGCGGTTATTTCGCCCACCCCGGCATCAAGGACGTGCCTGATCTGGCGAACCTGGGCTGCCCCATCGTCGAACTCGGAGAGGATGGCAGCCTGGTGATCACCAAGACCGAAGGCAGCGGTGGCTTGGTCAGCGAGCGCACGGTCAAGGAACAGTTGCTCTATGAAGTGCATGACCCGCGCCGTTACCTGACCCCCGATGTGGTGCTCGATCTGGGCGAGGTGAGCGTTCGCCAGGTGGGCGAACACCGCGTCCAGGTCAGCGGGATTCAGGGGCATCCGCGACCGGAAACCCTCAAGGGGCTGGTCGGCTTGCGAGGCTTGTGGTTCGGCGAAGGCGAGATTTCCTATGCAGGTCCTGGGGCCCTGGCCCGGGCCCGGCTGGCGCGGGAGGTGCTGCTGCAGCGCTTCGCGCAGCTGGCGCCTCAGATCGAGCCGTGGATCGACCTTTCGGGGGTGGCCAGCCTGTTCAACGACGGGCGTGGCGAGTACCTGGCGCAACGTCTGGAACAGGTGTCGGAGCTGGACGACGTTCGCGTGCGGGTGGGGCTCACGCACCCTGACCGGGCGTTGATCGATGCCCTGCTGGCCGAAGTGGAGTCGCTGTATACCAACGGTCCGGCAGGCGGTGGCGGGGTCCGGCGCCACGTCAGCGAAAGCATCACCACGCAGAGCTTCCTGATCCCCCGCGATGAAATCCAAACGTCCCTGGAGTGGTATTGATGAGCGCATTCGTCACCCTGGCCGACTATGCCCATGCCCGTGCCGGCGACAAGGGCAACATCCTCAGTATCGCCGTGTTCCCGCTGAACGACGCGCACTACGCCTGGCTGCAGCGTGAGCTGACGAGTGAGCGCGTCGCTGAGTGGTTCGTAACCCGCCAGCCCAGCCGTGTCCGTCGCCACGCGCTCGACAGCCTCAAGGTCCTGAACTTCGTGCTGGAGGACGCGCTGGAAGGCGGCGTGAACCGAAGTCCGGGACTCGACCGTCACGGCAAGAGCCTGAGCTATCTGCTGCTGTCGATGCGCTTGCCCGCCCCGCCGGGCACCTGATTCGCGGCGTTGCGCCGCTTTGCCATCCGAGGTGTCGGCCTGCGAGCCGATGCCCGACAATAAAAACAATGACGAGGTGTACCACATGATTACAACCCTGGGCTTTCTGATGATGCTCAGCATCATCGTATTGATCCTGCTGCGCCGGATCAGTCCGGTGGTGGCCTTCACCACTATCCCCGTCGCCATCTGCCTGCTGGCCGGTTTCAGCCCGCAGCAGATCGGCGAGTTCATCAAGAGTGGGTTGATCACCGTCGCACCGACGGCGGCACTGTTTCTTTTCGCCATTCTGTTCTTCGGCATCATGCGTGACCGTGGCTTGTTCGATCCGCTGGTCAATCTGTTGATCCGCAGCACCGGCGGCAAGCCGCTGGCGGTGGCCGTGGTCACCGTGCTCGTCACCGCCGTGGTGCATCTGGACGGCGTGGGCGCGGCAACCTTTCTGTTGACGATTCCGGCGCTGCTGCCGCTTTATCGTCGGTTGAACATGAGCCCGGCGCTGCTGCTTTGCCTGGTGGGGACCACTGCCGGGGTTGGCAACATGGTGCCATGGGGCGGTACCACTGCCCGAGCTGCCGCCGTCTCCGGGCTGGACGCCACCCAGCTGTGGCTGGGCCTGGTGCCCGTGCAACTGGTCGGTCTGGCCTGCATGCTGCTGGTGGCGGTCTACCTCGGGCGGCGCGCGCAACGCCAACAACCTGTTTCCGTGGGAGCGGCGGCGACCATCGACTTCGACAGCGCGCGGGCCGAACCCCGTGAGCATGCACTGTCGCCGAGGACGCTGCGCTACTGGCTCAACGTGGCCCTGACAGGCGCGATCCTGGCCTGCCTGTTCACCGGCATCTTTCCGCTGTACGCCTGCTTCATGGTCGGCCTTGGCCTCGCGCTGCCGCTCAACTTCGTCTCGCTGGAGGCTCAGGCCGAGCGGCTCAAGGCCCACGCGTCGGACGCGCTGCAGATGGTGCTGGTGATGATGGCCGCGGCGGTTCTGCTGGGCGTGCTATCGGGCGCGAAAATGTCCGACGGGATGGCGCTGGCGCTGATCGATATCCTGCCGGCCGGCTCGGCGCAGTTCCTGCACGTCATCATTGGCGCGTTCGGCGTCCCGCTGGGCATGATCTTTTCGCCGGATGCCTACTACTTCGCCTTGCTACCGGTCATCCGTGACGTAGCGGTGGCAGCCGGTGTGCCGCTGGAAGCCGTCGCTCGGGCCATGCTGATTGGCGAGAACACCGGCTTTGCCATCAGCCCGGTGGTACCGAGCGTCTACCTGGCGCTGGCCCTGGCGGGCGTGGAGTTGCGCAAGCACATCGCCTTTACCTTTTTCTGGGCCTGGGGCGTGAGCCTGGTGATGCTGGCGTTCGCGGTCGCGATTGGCGTCGTGCAGGTCTGATCGGTTCTCGCGGCCGCGATCCGTTACGGGTGTGCGGCCCGCGTCGGCCTCTCACAGCGAACATCCCGCGGGCGCGCACGGGGCAGCTACCTGTTCGACGATCGCCGAGCCGCGGCACCGGTAGACGCCGATGCAGCGGGTCGGGGTCGGCCCGGCCCATGGGTCGCCGTACGGTCTGTAGTCCGGCCTGGCGGCGATGCTCGGGCAGAAGCGTGGCGCGTCTTCAAGCGCCGACCGCATCAAACTTCAACACAGGGCGACTCGATGCAACGGCCTGGCCGACTGCCGAGCCCGGGTCACGCGCGCAACCCGTCGGAAAATTCGCCGCTGATGCCCATCTCGGCTTGAATGACGTTGTGCCACAGAGCGTTCGAGGGGCTTCATCGTCCGGACAGCCCGCCAGGAGACTCCCCTGGCAGGCGCATCCGCGTCGGCGGGTGGGTTAATCCGCCAGCCGGGAGTCGTTCTGCATGCGACGTTCGACGATTGCGCTGGACCGCAACAGGACACTTCTGTTCTTCCCTACGGTCATTCATCGATCAGGCCGGCTACGGCTTATGGTCGACAATGGAAGGTCGTACGTGTTTTCCTTGTTCGACTCGAACCTGCCGATGCGCAGGGCAACTCCTGCAATTGATTCAGGCTCGCGAGTCCATCATTCGATGCGATCCCTGGCATCGCCATGCATTTCCAGCGGTTGTACATAGACAGGTAATGGACGTTCGCCACATTTCAGATATCGAAGATACGCCGATATAACGCCGGGATGGATCACACGATGTCGAACATAGGACAACTTCCCGGCGCGCTCAGCGAATACGACAGCCTGGTTTCGTTGTGTGCCAGCGCGTTCGATGCCATCCCCGGTGCGGTCTATCTCTGTGACCGTGACGGCTGGCTGGTCAGGTACAACGCCGAAGCAGCCGAGTTGTGGGGCCGGACACCCGTGCTCGGGGTGAATGGCGATCGTTTCTGCGGTTCGCATCGGCTATTTCTGAACGACGGTACGCCACTGGCATTCGAAGACTGCCCCATGGCGTTGGCGCTCAGTACGGGCGTTGCGACGCGCAATGGGCAGGTGATCATCCAGCGTCCGGACGGTTCCCGCTTCGTAGCCCTGGTGAACATCAGGGCCCTCAGGGATCGACACGGGGCGATTCAGGGCGCGATCAATTGTTTTCAGGACGTCACGGCACAGCATGCGATGGCCGAGGAGCTTCGGCGCAAAAGTGCCGATCTGGAAGACTTCTTCGATAACAGCGCGGTGGGACTTCATATTGTCAGCGCCGATGGGACCATTCTTCGCGCCAACAAGGCCGAGTTGTCCCTGCTTGGATATACGGCACACGAATATATCGGGCGCCACATAACCGAGTTTCATGTCGATGCGCCGGTTATAAGCGACATTCTGGATAAACTGTCCAAGGGCGAATGCCTGGAAGGCTATCCGGCGCGTCTACGGGCCAAGGACGGTACCATCAAGCATGTCGTGATCACCTCCAATGGACGTTTCGAGGCGGGCAAGTTCTTCAATACCCGTTGCTTCACCATCGATGTGACCGATGTCCATTTGGCTGAAAGAGCGCGTAGAGAGAGCGATGATCGGCTTTCAGCGACCTACGAGGCCGCCACGATAGGCATCGCCGAAACCGATGCGCAGGGGCGCCTGGTTCGCGTGAACGACGCCATTTGCACGATGCTGAACCGGAGCCGCGAGCAACTGCTGGCGATGACGTTCCTGGACTATACCCATGCGGACCACACCGAGCAGGATGCCGCGTTGTACGCGCGTCAGGTGGCCGGCGAGCTGGACAGCTACGTGCTTCGAAAGCGCGCGTTCAAGCCTGATGGCGAAATCGTCTACCTGGACATCCACAGCTCGTCCGTGAGGGAGCCTTCTGGCGCCTTCCGCTATGGGGTGCGGGTGATTCAGGATGTCACTCTTACCCAGCGCATGGAGGACCGTATCCGGGAAAGCGAACGGCATATGCGCAACCTGCTCGAAGCCTTGCCGGCGGCGGTTTATACGACCGACGCCGACGGCCGTATCACCTTCTTCAATCAGGCCTCGGTCGAATTGTCAGGCCGAACGCCTCAACTGGGCGAGATGTGGTGCGTCACCTGGCGGCTGTACAACGCCGACGAAAGCCCCCTGCCACACGACCAGTGCCCGATGGCGATCGCCCTGAGGGAAGACCGTCCCATACGCGGCGTCGAGGCGATCGCGGAGCGGCCGGATGGCACCCGCGTGCCCTTCATTCCCTACCCGACGCCATTGCACGATGCAGATGGCACCCTGGTCGGTGCGATCAACATGCTTGTCGACATCACCGAGCGCAAGCAGGCGGAGAACAGGCAGAAGACCCTGATCGATGAACTCAACCATCGAGTCAAGAACACCCTGGCCACCGTCCAATCGCTGGCCGCCCAGACCGCGCGGAACGCACGAAGCGCAGACGACGTTTACAAGCGGTTCGAAGCGCGGCTGCTGGCCTTGTCGCGGGCGCACGACCTGTTGACGAAGCGGCATTGGGGCGACACTCCGCTCGATTCCCTCGCGCGTGAAGTGCTGATGCCCATCGTCGGTCATGAGCCCGGCCGTATCGCCATCGACGGGGCGGCAATCGAGGTCAGCCCGCGCGTCGCGCTGAGCCTCACCATGACGCTCAACGAGCTGGCGATCAACGCGCTCAAATATGGAGCAATGTCGGACGAGACCGGTAGGCTCTGCGTCAGCTGGGACGTCCAGGCACAATCGAATGCATCGCTGCTGGTCTTCGACTGGCGTGAGCAAGGCGGGCCGGTGGTGGCCCGACCTGAACGACATGGGCTGGGGTTTCGCTTGATGGCGCGCTGCATAGAGCGTGACCTGGGGGGCACACTCGACATCGACTTCGCCCCTGATGGGTTCGTTTGCCGCTTCTCGATTCTTGTCGGAGCAGAAGATCCGTGACCCCGTTCGATGGAGTGAGAGTACTCGTCGTCGAGGACGAGGGCGCCGTCGCGATGATGATCGAGGACATGCTGCAAGAGTTTGGCTGCGAGGTCGTCGCCTCAGTCGCTCGGCTCGCCACCGCACTCGAGCTGGCCAGGACGGTGAACGTCGACCTGGTGATGCTGGACGTCAACCTGGCCGGGCAGCGGGTGTTCCCTGTGGCCGATATCCTTCATGCCCGCAATGTTCCGTTCATCTTCAGCACAGGGTATGGCGCGAGCGGAATACCGGAACGGTTCGGTGAATACCACACGTTGCACAAGCCGTTCTCGGAATGCGACCTGCGAAAAAAGATCGCGCTGACCTTGTCTGAGCGCAAGGTGGGCTCATTCCGGTAGCGGCTCAATCCTGAGCGCTGAACGCTCGCCCCGATTGCAGATGCCCGCCGGCCCACCGTCCAGGATTTACGGAACAGGCGTGTCGAGGCGACTATCAGAAAGTGGCAGGCACTAGGCATCGAGTGGTGCCTACGTACTCTTCGAGTAAGTAGAGCGTGTCTCCAACATCGACTCCCATCGCCTGTAAAACCTCGTCAGGCAGGCGAATAGCGCCGTCGCCGTCCCAGTCCTCAATCACTTCTTGATGTTTGCATCGTGAGTCCCGGAAACCGTTGAATGGATGTCCGCAGGGGGAGGCAATGGTGAGCCGTTGCCAACGAATTCCCGCGGCGCAGATCGACAGCATAGGCAAAAAGCTTTCGGGCCCAGAGCCTGACAATGACCGCTAAGCCTCTGCTCCAGCCGATGTTTCGGTCTTCCAGTTGCCGCGGGGCATTCACACAGTTTGGTGGGCTATCGCCTAGTCATGCCTGCCAATCGAGCAGTGTTGCCATTACCGGATAGTAGTTTACCGATATCGGCTATTTACTACCTCGGGCCGTTCCTAAAGTGACCTGACGAAACCCGAGTGGTTTGATCAGGAAACGAGCATGTCTAGCCTTTCCCTACGTGTCGAACGTATCGAGTCCCTGACTCCGCGCATCCGCCGGCTGCTGTTGGCAAGCGAAGGCGGCCAGGCGCTCCCGTCTTTTTTGCCGGGGGCCCACATTGAACTGCATGTGCCGGGCGAGCGCCCGATGCAGCGCGCTTACTCCTTGGTGAACCTGCCTGGGGAAAACTACTACGAGATCGCGGTCCAGCTGGAGCAGCCCAGCACCGGTGGCTCGCGCTGGGTGCACGGGCTCCAGGAAGGCCAGTCGCTCAAGGTCGAGGCACCGAAGAATCATTTCCCGCTTTCCGAGATGGCCAAGGATGCGCTGCTGATTGCAGGTGGCATCGGTATCACGCCGATCCTGGCGATGGCGCGGGCCTTACGCCAGGAGGGTCGCGGCTTCGCGCTGCACTACGGCGGTCGGGATGCGTCTGGCATGGCCTATCTCGACGAGGTCCGCGCCATGCCTGAGGCGCGCTGCTGGATCAGCGGCGAGCCGGCCAGCGGCCGCATACCACTGAGCGAGGTGTTGGCCGCGCCGGTGGCCGGGCGGCATTTGTACGTATGCGGCCCGAAATCGCTGATTGCCGATGTACTGGATACCGCCCGTGATCTCGGCTGGGCCGAGGACTATCTGCATAGCGAGCTGTTCGCCGGCAGCCTGGAA
The DNA here is from genome assembly GCF_009789555.1 of Stutzerimonas stutzeri. NCBI lineage: Bacteria > Pseudomonadati > Pseudomonadota > Gammaproteobacteria > Pseudomonadales > Pseudomonadaceae > Stutzerimonas > Stutzerimonas stutzeri. The sequence goes on along the minus strand of NZ_CP046902.1, from coordinate 645,576 downwards.
GTGGCTGGCGAGACCGCCTTCGACGCGGAGCTGCGAGGGAGTGGCGTCACGCTGCATGTCCCGGTTGGGCAAAGCCTGCTGGACGTGATGGTCGCGGCCGGCCTGGACCCCATGTTCGATTGCCGCCGCGGCGACTGCGGTGTTTGCGTGACCCAGGTGCTCGAAGGAGACGCCGAGCACCGTGATATCTGCCTGTCCGAGCGCGACCGTGCTTCGGGGAGTTTCTGCACCTGCGTGTCCCGCGCTCGCGGCGGCCGACTGGTGCTCGATCTGTGATGAGGACAAAACAATGATTCCATCGAACGAGGAGATCGCCGCGCTGGTGCGGGGCGACAGCGTGCACAAAAGCGTCTACACAGACCCGACGCTGTTTCAATTGGAAATGGAGCGCATCTACGGCCAGGCCTGGATCTACGTCGGCCACGAAAGTCAGGTCAAGGCCGTCGGCGATTACCACACCACACGCATTGGCAATCAGGATGTGATCATGGTTCGGGGCGCTGACAACAAGGTCAACGTTCTCTATAACCGCTGCCCGCATAAAGGCGCCAAGCTGGTGGCAGACGGTGATGGCAGCGTGGGCAAGTTCTTCCGCTGCCCATACCACGCCTGGACGTTCAAGCTCGACGGCGATCACCTGTCGGCACCACTCAAGAGCGGCTTCGAAGGCACCTGCTACGACCCTAAACACCCTGACTTTTCGATGGTGAGTGTGGCCCGGGTCGACAGCTACCGCGGCTTTGTGTTTGCCAGCCAGGCCGATTTCGGTCCGGATCTGAAGAGCTTTCTCGGTGATGTGATCAGCTCCATCGACAACCTCTGCGACCGTTCACCGGTAGGTGAGGTTGAGGTCGCTGCGGGCGTGTTCCGCGTGATGCAGCGTTCCAACTGGAAGGTCTTCTACGAAAACCTGCACGACACCATGCACGCCCGGATCACTCATGAGTCCTCCTTCGAAGCGGCCCGCAGCGAGGCCAGTGTCATTGGCGAGATGCCTTTCGAATTGCTGATCATGGACGGCAATGGCGAGCCTTACGATTTCTGGGAAAAGCTCGAGCTGCGTGCCTATAACAACGGCCACGGCTACATGGAAGCCATTTTCGATCCGGCAGCGGCCACTCGCGATCCGGTTTCCCGTGCCCATTTCGAATGCCTGACGCAAGCCTACGGCGCAGAGCGGGCGCAGGAAATCCTGGGGATGAACCGACACAACACGGTGATCTATGGCAGCGGCTCGCCGCATACCGTGTTCCAGCAGTTCCGGGTGATCCGCCCGCTGTCGGTGAACCAGACCATGGTCGAGATCCAGACCTTCCGCCTCAAGGGCGCACCGGAGGAAGTATTCGATCGCGCGTTGACCTACGCCAATGTCATCAACTCGCCTTCTTCAAACGTGATGCCCGACGACGTAGAGGTCTACGCCCGCTGCCAGGAAGGCAACCTGACCCGCGGTGGTGACTGGGTGAGCATGCACCGCTATGCCGGCAGCGACACCATCCTGCCCGATGGCGCGGTGTCCACCAACGGCACCAGCGAACTGCCAATGCGTAACCAGTTCGCCGCCTGGAAGCAGTACATGACCGCCACCCTAATCGCCAAGGAGAGCACCCATGCAGTTTGATCGTAACTTCGACTTCGGCACTCGCGATCTACAGCCGGTTCAGGTTGGCCATGATATGCAGCGCGATATCGAGCGGTTCATCTTCGACGAAGCGCGGCTGCTGGACGAGCGTCGTTTCTGGGAATGGGATGCGCTGTACACCGAGACCGGCATGTACTGGATGCCGCACAAGCACGAGCAGGCGAACCCCTTCGACCACATCTCGCTGTTCTGGGAAGGTCGCATGCTGCGCGAGGTGCGTATCCGCCGGGTGGAAAACGCGCGTAACTGGTCGCAGCAGCCGCCAACCCGGACTGCGCATCTGGTCGGCAACATCGTTGTAGAGGGTTGCGATGCGGCCGGGCACCTGGTGGTCCGTGCTGTCTTCCAGGTCAGTGAATGGCGACTGGAACAGCGCCAGCTTGCAGGCCGCTATACCTACAAGCTGGCGGAGCAGGACGGCGGTGGCTGGAAGATCGCGCTCAAGCGGGTCGACCTCGTCAATTGCGAAGACGTGTTCGCCAATCTCGAGGTGTTCGTCTGATGAGTCGGCCCGCCGTACTCGCCCTGCATTATCAGAACGATGTGCTGCATCCGGATGGTCGCATCCGGGTGGGGCTGGCGGCCGATGATCCGGCCCGCGCGAAGGTACTGGGCGCGGCAGCTGCCTTGCTCGAAGACGCAAGGGCGCGTGGCTGGCCGATCATCCACGTCCGGGTGGCCTACCGCCCGGACTATGCCGACTTGATCCAGAACGCGCCGATTCTCAAAGCCGTGGCCACCAGTGGCGCGGTCCAGGACGGCAGTTGGGGCGCGGATTTCTACGAGCCGCTCGCCCCAAGGTCTAGCCTCGACGAATTCGTGCTCAAGCACACCCGGATCAATGCGTTCTACGGCACGCCGCTGGAAATCCTCCTGCGGGCCGTTCAGGCGGACCGCCTGCTGATCGCCGGTGTGGCCACGCATTCGGTGGTGGAAAGCACTGTGCGCCACGCCGTCGATTGCGGCTTTGAGGTCACCGTCGCGGCCGACGCCTGCGCTTCGGCCAATCCTGCCGCGCATGAAGCGTCGCTCGCCAGCATGCAGCTGATCGCGCAGATAAGCGATGTGCGTACTGCCATGGAGACACTGTGATGAATAACGCCTTAAGCCTGGTCGGAAAGGTCGCCATCGTTACGGGCAGCACCCAGGGCCTGGGTACTGACATTGCCCGCAGCTTGCTGGCGGCGGGTGCGCGGGTGATGTTGCTCGGTCGAAACCGTGAGAGCGGCAGTGCGCTGGCCGCGGAAATGGGCGAGTACTGCCGCTTCTGCCCCTGCAACGTCGAGCTGGATGAAGATATCGACCAGTGCATCGAGGAAACCCTGGCAGCCTTCGGGCGCCTCGACATTCTAGTGAACAATGCCTGCATCTATGAGGATCAGGGGCTCGCATCCAGTCGCGAGCAATGGCTGCACACCCTGAACGTCAACCTGATCTCTGCCGCGATTTTTACCCAGAAAGCCGGCGCGCAAATGACCGCGGGCGGCACCGTGATCAACATCGGCAGCACCGGCGGCAAGTTCGGCGCCAGCGGGAGGGCGCTGTATCCCGCCTCTAAAGCCGGGTTGATCCAGCTCACCAAGAACTTCGCCGTGTCGCTGGCCGAGCAGCGCATCCGTGTGGTGTGTGTATCACCGGCCTGGACCTGGTCGCCTTCGGTCGCTAAGTTCGCCGGCGGTGATCGAGGCCTGGCCGACCGCGTGGGCGCTCACTTTCACCCGCTTGGCCGGGTCGGCAGCGGTGAGGAAGTGGGCAACGCGGTTTGCTTTCTCTGTAGCGAGGCCGCGTCGTGGATTACCGGAGTGGATATTCCTGTAGACGGTGGCTTTTCAATCCTCGGTCCGGACCAGGGAATCGCTCCCCGTACCTGGTTCGAACGGCTCGGCAGCGATCAATAGCGGTATCAAACGCTTTGCAAATACGAAGGAGATGAAGATGAACAAGACGATCGACATCCGCGCCACCGATGGCCGTGGCAGTTTCTCCGGTTACCTGGCGCTGCCCTCCAGCGGCCGTGGCCCTGGCGTAGTGATTGGCCAGGAAATCTTCGGCGTAAACGCCAACATGCGGGCGATAGCCGACCTCTACGCTGAAGAAGGTTACGTGGCGCTGGTACCGGATCTGTTCTGGCGCCTCGAGCCAGGTATTGAGCTGAGCTATGAGGAAGCGGACTTCTCAAAGGCCATCGACCTGTTCCAGCGTCTCGATGTGGACAAGGCCGTGGAAGACATTGACGCTAGTTTTGCCGCCCTGCGCGGTCTGGCCGAGGTGGAAGAGGGCGGTCTTGGCTATGTAGGTTTCTGCATGGGTGGCAAGCTCGCCTACCTGACCGCCACCCGTACCCAGGCAGCTACTTCGGTCGGCTATTACGGCATGGGTATCGACCAGTACCTGGACGAGGCGGACAACATCAAAGGGCGGCTTGTGCTGCACTTCGCCGAACTGGATGCCTATTGCGACGGCGCCACGCGCGAGCTGCTGGGCAAGGCCCTAAGTGGACGCTCTAACATCGAGCTCTACACCTACCCCGATGTGGATCACGCCTTCGCCCGCTTCGGCGGCACGCATTTTGACAAAGCGGCCTTTCTGATGGCCCATGAGCGCAGCATCGCCGCGCTAAAACGCGAAATCGGCCCTGACTACAACCTCTCAGCGCTGTGGGAAAAGCATGTCGAGCATGAGTTCGGCACTCGCGACGTGCCGGCGACCATGGCCACGATGGTTGCCGAGCCTTACGTCAACCACATTCCGACCATGACCGGTGGTGTTGGCTACAAGGAACTGAGCCGTTTCTACCAGCACCATTTCGTGCATGGCAATCCGCCAGATATGAAGCTCATTCCCATCTCGCGTACCGTGGGCTCGTCGCAGATCGTCGACGAATTCATCATGTGCTTCACTCACACCACGGAGATCGACTGGTTGCTGCCCAATGTGGCACCGACCGGGAAGTACGTGGAAATCCCGATGCTCGGGGTGGTCAAGTTCCGCGGCGACAAGCTCTACCACGAGCACATCTATTGGGACCAGGCGAGCGTATTGGTGCAGATCGGTCTGCTCGACCCCACCGGCTTGCCCGTAGCCGGGATCGAGACGGCGAAGAAGCTGTTGGACGAGACCTTGCCGTCGAACACTCTGATGAACCGCTGGGCGACTAGCGAAGGGCGCTGATCGATGAACACGGCCTTGGACTCTCATCGCAGGGAGGGCCAAGGCCTTTTTGATCACGGCACAGGTACCTCGAACCAGCTGCCTGCGATCGGATACGAAGGATGGCACCAGAGTACGGAGAAGGCACCTCCTCCGTCTTTGGCCCTGTTCAGGTGTGCCGAGGCAGTTCGCCAAACCGCTCGCGGTAATAACTAGCAAAGCGCCCCAGATGGCTAAAACCGTAATCCAGGGCCACTTCGGTAACGCTCAGGTGGCGCGAGCCGAGCAGGCGTTCGCGTGCGGCTTCCAGGCGAAGGTTGCGCATCCGCTCCATCGGCGGTTGGCCGTAACACCGTTGACAAAGGTTGCTCAAGCTACGAACGCTCATTCCGCATTCGGCTGCCAGTTCCTGCAAGGTAACGGCATCGGTCAGCCGGCTTAGCATCAAGCTTTCAACCTTGCGTGCTTGCCGGTCGATCGGCGAACAATGCAAAGCCGGTTTGTCCCTCGGCTGATGAGTGAGCAGGAACATCGACAGGCTTTCTTCCAGATGGCGACGCCAGGGGGGATTGTCGCCGTCGCTGTCATCGTCTCCGGGTAACTGATCAAGCAAGTCGCCAAGCAGGCGCAACCCGCGCGCGCCCTGGCGACCATCCAGCTTGAACAGCGGCTGCATGTCGGCATTGGGCAGACTGCCTTCGGCTACGAGTCGCGCGCGGGCCGGTTGCAGCAGGCTGCGCGGTACTTTGACGATCAGCTGTTCGCAGCCTGCGCGCCATATGAGCTTTGCTTCGTGCTGAGGCGCCAAGACCGTCAGCTGGCCTGGCTGCGCTTCCAGTGTGATCCCGTCGCACTCCAGCACGGCGCTGCCACGCAGTGGCATCTGAATGAGGACGAAATCGGTGAAGGGCTTCGGTCGGACCTCCACTTCAGCCCCATAGCGGAGCACATAGAGGTCGCAGCGACTGATGGCGGCGCGGAAAAAGGCCGTGTCCACGGGGCCCTGGCGCCATCTCAGGTCATGATCGACCAGTTCTCGCGCCAGAAGCTGGTGGCTCTCCTGGCGGCAACGGCTGGTGAATACCGGCTCTCGGCAAAGGCTGGACAGATCCAGGCCTGCCGCCGTGCAAACCTGCATTGCGGTCATGGCTCTCACCTTTACGTTCAGAATGCGCGATTGCGGCGGGCTTCATTGCGCTGTGAGGTCATGCTCGGCGTTTCGTCGAACAACTTCCGGTACTCGGTAGAGAAGCGCCCGAGGTGAGTGAAGCCCCAGCTCATGGCGATTTCTGAAATGTTGCGTGCAGAGCGGTCTTCGAGAATCTCCTGGCGCACTGCAGTCAAACGGTATTTCTTCAGATAGGCCATGGGTGCCAGGCCCAGGTGTTTCTTGAAACCTTCAAACAGTTTGAAGCGGGAGATGCCGGCGGCCGCTTCGATGTCATCAAGGTGAACTTCGTCCCGTGCGTGGGCGTGTAGAAACTCCTGCGCAAGCACCAGATAATGCGGCAGCTTGACCTGACAGGCGCGGCTCAGCTCGGCTGTGTAGTTGTTCGGTTGCGCCAGTATGAGGCCCTTGATGAGCAGCGTTTCCAGATCCGAGGAAAGGGACGGCTGGCCGAAGAGCGCACCAGTGTGCTGCATCTCGATCAGGAAGTGCTTGACCATTCGCCACCAGGCACCGGTGGCACCATTTACCGCATCCATCCGGGTCTCGAACCGCAAGGGTTCATCGGCGGAGCGATGCAGCATACTTTCCAAGGTGCGGCGCATCGCCTGGCGCGGGATTGCGACCTGTAGCTTGCGGCATTCGCCGCTCATCGTCAGTTCTTGGTTTATATGGGGCGAGACAATCACGCCACTGTCTCGGTCCGATTGCACGAGGGCGCCGCTGCGGCTGTGTTCCTGCTCGCCTTCCAGCGGCAGGCTCAGGCTGTAGCTATTGAGCGAGCGAGCATCCTCAATGCCGACGGTGACGTCAGTACCGTACTCGATATACCCGAGCGTGGATGTACTCAGCATCCGTCCCATGTGTTTGAAATGGATATGCCGGGGTGCACTGACCTTCAACCGATGCGGTCCACAGATGCCGTTCATCCAGGCGTGAGCGCCGGCGAGGTCGTGGTGGTCAGCCTGAATGTCGCGATAGACAGTCGAATTTAACGCACTCATCACTCGGTCTTCCTGCAAGGCTAGTCTCGGTTGCGTTCTAACGACGCATGCCGTCTTCAACGCAAACGCCATACCAGTCACGTCGCGGCCAAACTTTACGGATAGCGAATAAGAAATAACCGGATAGGAATGGTGGATCTGGGTGACTAAATGGCGGCTTCGGCCTGCAGGGGAGCACTTGGCAACGGCTTCTGTCCGGTTTGCGGGTAGCAGAAAGTAACGCTGGAGGATCCAAGCGCTACGGCATCAGGCCTGGGCTTTCGAGGTCTGGGAACAAAAGGTGCACTTGCCACAGCTCGCGCTCGTTTTGGGGGCGCGGTTCGTTCTTTGCAGCTCTTGGATAGAAAAGGCTGAAAAAGCGGATATCTCAAGCCATCCCCCGAGAGTTTAATCGGTGCGCCTATACGTGACCGGCGAAGTCGTCGTCGGACACCCTCCCAGATCTGCCCCAAAGGCGCCGTTATGCAATCCATTTCCTCTCTTCAGGACGCCGGTCAAACCGAGTCATTCATCTTCCGCACTGATCTGGATGGAAAGCTGGACATGTGCAACGACGCGTTTGCAAAAGCCTGTGGGTACAGCCGCGAAAGGCTGCTGGGAAAGCCCTGTTCGCTCCTGCGCCACCCTGATACGCCGGATGCCATCTTTATCGACCTTTGGCAGTCTTTGCATGCTGATCATCCCTGGGCTGGCGTGGTGATGAATCGTCGTCAGGACGGTGAAGCATTCTGGCTGGACTTGTACATCATGCGCGTCTTCGACGGCGACAAGCATGTCGGTTATGGCGCCATGGCCCGTCCCGCAAGTGACGTGCAAGTCGCCAGGACCAAACGGCTGTATCGCCAGCTGCTGAGCAGCGCACGGCACCTGGCCATAGCCTGCGATTACCTGAAGCCTGTGGCGCTGACGGCAGTTTGCGTGGCGCCAGTCATCGCATTGGCGCTTGCCGCTGGCGCGTCCCCGACACTGGGGGCGCTTGCCGTGCTGCCCTTGTTCGGACTGCAACTATGGTTAAGGTGGCGTCAGGAGCGCGACATGCAGCAATTGCTGCAAAGTGTTCCGTCGGCGTGCATCAGCACGCTCTCCGCGCGGGCCTACAGCGAGGGTAACGGCGTGATTGCGCTGGCTAATCTGGCGCTGCATGGGTTCAACGCGCGGCTGCACACCGCGCTGTTACGCATCGGCATGGCCGGCAAACAGGTAGAAGCCAGCTCAATGGAGTACGCCGCTCGCGTTCAGCACGACGCTGAATCGCTCGACGCCCAGCGTGCCGAAACAGATCAGGCGGCCACGGCAATCTGCCAGATGGCAGCCACCGTTGAGGAGATTGGTCGACACGTACACCACACCGCGTGCTCTGCCGGCGATGCTCACACCCTGGCAGAACGAGGCCTGGCCATGGCCGCTCATAACCAGGAGTCGATGCAGGAGTTGAGCAATGCGGTAAAGGGCATCGGCGATGCCATCGCGCAGCTGGTCGATGCCAGCGATTCGATAGGGGGTATGGTCGATGTCATCAATGGCATCGCGGAACAGACCAACCTGCTTGCCCTGAATGCGGCCATCGAAGCAGCCCGTGCGGGCGATCAGGGCCGTGGGTTTGCCGTGGTGGCCAGCGAGGTGCGCTCGCTCGCCTTGCGCACCCAGCAATCGACCGAACAGGTGCGCCTACTGATTGCTGATTTGCGCAGCAGCACGCGCCAGTCTGTCGCCGTGTCTGCCCGCGGCGTCTCGCTATCTGAAGCCTGCGCGCAAGAGGTCGATTCGCTGCGCGAAGCGTTGAACGGCATCGTGCATTCGGTCGGCGAGATTTCCGCCATGAGTCACCAGATGGCCGTTGCCACGGAGCAGCAGACGCAGGTAGTCGGTGACATCAGCGGCCAGATCGAAAGTATCGCGACCCTGGCCACTAGAAATGCCGGGAGCGCTAGCGAGGGGGCGCAGAGCAGTCGCCTGCTGCTCAGCCAGGCCGAAGCGCTAAGGGAGCTGGCACAGCGCTTCGATCGTTGAGGCGCCCTGACTAAGTGGATAGCTTTCATCGACGACCCGGATAGTCCCTTACAGGGGCAGGGGCTTTTAATCACCGCTACTCTTCATCACCTCAAAGGTCCAATCATGAGTAGCAGAACCCTTCCACAATGGCAGGACTTCATCCAGGGCTGTCTGGATTTCCGCCCCGTTGAGGGCATCTACCGCATCGCGCGCGAGATGTTCACCGAGCCGGAATTGTTCGATCTCGAGATGGAGCTGATCTTCGAGAAGAATTGGATCTACGCCTGCCATGAAAGCGAGATCGCCAACAATCATGACTTCATGACCATGCGCGCTGGCCGCCAGCCGATGATCATCACCCGTGATGGCGAGGGGCGACTGAACGCCCTGATCAACGCCTGTCAGCACCGGGGCACGACTCTTACCCGCGTTGGCAAGGGCAACCAGTCGACCTTCACTTGTCCGTTCCATGCCTGGTGCTACAAAAGTGATGGCCGCCTGGTAAAGGTCAAGGCACCGGGCGAATACCCGGAAGGCTTTGACAAAGCCACTCGTGGCTTGAAGAAAGCGCGCATCGAGAGTTACAAGGGCTTCGTTTTCGTCAGCCTTGACGTAGCAGGCACGGACTCTCTGGAAGACTACCTGGGCGATGCCAAGGTGTTTTTCGACATGATGGTGGCGCAGTCGAAAACCGGTGAGCTGGAAGTGTTGCCCGGCAAGTCCACCTACACCTATGACGGCAACTGGAAACTGCAGAACGAGAACGGCCTCGACGGTTATCACGTGAGTACGGTCCACTACAACTACGTGGCCACGGTACAGCATCGTCAGCAGGTCAACGCATCCAAGGGGGCTACTGAGTCCAGTACCTTGGACTACAGCAAGCTGGGTGCCGGCGACGCCGAAACCGATGACGGTTGGTTCGCGTTCAAGAATGGCCACAGCGTGTTGTTCAGCGATATGCCTAACCCGGCCGTGCGCCCCGGTTATGCGGCCATCATGCCGCGTCTCGTAGAGGAATATGGCCAAGGCAAAGCCGAGTGGATGATGCATCGCCTGCGCAACCTCAATATCTACCCGAGCATGTTCTTCCTCGACCAGATCAGCTCGCAGCTGCGCATCATCCGTCCGGTGGCCTGGAACAAGACTGAGATTCACAGCTTCTGCCTGGGTGTGAAGGGTGAGTCCGACGCAGACCGCGAGAACCGCATTCGTCAGTTCGAAGACTTCTTCAACGTCTCTGGCCTCGGTACCCCGGATGACCTGGTGGAGTTCCGCGAAGCACAGCGTGGCTTCGAAGCCCGTCTGGAGCGCTGGAGCGACATTTCCCGCGGTTACGAGAAGTGGGTTGAGGGCCCGACCGCGAACAGCGAGACCATCGGGATTTCCCCCGCTTTGACCGGCACCGAGTTCACCCATGAGGGGCTTTACGTCAACCAGCACGGCGCCTGGCAGAAATTCCTGCTCGACGGTCTGGCCGCAAAATCCCTTAAACCCCGTGAGGTGTGATGATGAATTCGCAACTGCAGTACCAAGTGGAGCAGTTCTTCTACCGTCTGTCCGAGCTCTGCGATGCTCAGGACTGGGACGCTTACCTGGACATGTTCGACGAGAACAGTGAGTTCCATCTGCCACAGTGGGAATCCGAGCACCGCTACACCACCGATCCGAAGCGCGGTATGTCACTAATCTACTACGCCAATCGTTCGGGGTTGGAGGACCGGGTATTCCGCATCCGTACCGGTAAAGCCGCTTCGGCCAACCCGATGCCGCGCACCATGCATGCGATCAACAACGTGCGCATTGCCGAGCACGAGGGAGGGCAGCTTCAGGTCAAGGTCAACTGGCAGACGCAGTATTGCCGGCTAGCCACCTCGGAGCAGTTCTACGGCTGGGCCACCTACAATCTCGTGCAACGCGATGACAGCTTCAAAATCACCCGCAAGCATGTAGTGCTGCTCAACGACACCATCAATTCGGTGCTCGACTTCTATCATCTGTAACATTCCCTGCTTGTAGCCTTTGCCCCGTTGATCATGCATCGGGGCATTTTTTTACCCGTTGTAGCCGGTCTAGAGTTGGATCGGTCAAGGCTGCCGGGCTCGGCAATGGGTTGTGGACGCGCTCCGTGGCTGCGGTAGACGAATCGGCGCTGCGTAGCTGGCGAGTTGGTGGCGAATCGCGTTTGACGGCTGGACCGTCTGCCGTTGATTCGTAATGGGGTGGCGCAGGCGCTGGGGTCAGCCCGCAGGCCACGACAACCTGTGAAAACAAATGCTGCTCGCTGAGCTAGCTCCTTGTACAGACGCTGTTCTTTAAAAAGAAAAACACCCTGTAAAGGTTGTCTTTGCAGGGTGTCGGTGACCAACTGGGTATGCATCGCCCCGCAGTGAGCTGGAGCAGGGCGGATGCGTGGCGAATCAGAATTTGAATGTGTACGTTGTGATCAAGCGGTTCTCTTTGAAGTCGTTGCCCGATGCGGCACCTGCGCCGTAACGGGTCTTGATATCCATATGGCGCCATTCAAAGCCGAGGCCCTTGAGTGCACCGCTCTGGACCACATAACCCAGGTTCAGGTTGAACTCGCTTTCGACGTTCTCCGATTGATCGCCGCCGCGGTCGATGCCGGTACCGCGCATGTAGCGCGTCATCATCTTCATGCCGGGAATGCCCATGCCCGCGAAATCATATTCGTAGCGAGCCTGCCAGGAACTCTCGTTAGGCTTGATGAAGGCGATGGTTGACCAGTTCACCAGGTACGGTTGTGGGGCATAACCGCTCAGTGTTGGAAACGCGCTGTCACCGAGCATGCGCTGATAACCCAGGCCGAAGCTGTGAGCGCCTTTACTGAGGACCGTCATGGCACCATATGACTGGTTGTCGATATTGCCGTAATAAGCGTCGCCATCCTCGCTATTGTCGAAATAGCGCAGATCAGTCTTCAGCTTGTACCCACTTCCTAGGTCGGCAAGGTGAGCCAGGCCGAAGTAGTGCTGCTCGTAGATGTCTTCCAGCTGCCCATAAAAGTATGTCGCCGACAGCGCGGAGGTGAATGCATAGGTGCCGCCACCGAAATTCAGGCCGTCGCTGCGAATGCGCACATCAGGGCCATTGAACAGGTACATCTTTTCGCTGCCGGCAGACTCACGGCCGCTCATTCTGGTGAAGCGTCCGGCGGTCAAAGACAGGTTGTCGATCTCTTTGGTTTCCACCGAGAAGCCGTGATAGGTGGTGACCATCAGGCGGGAGTCGTCAAAGAACGCGACCGGCAATTTGGGCCGGTGCTCACCGACTTTCAACTCCGTTTTGGAAAAGCGCATCTTGCCGGTCAGCGCGGCACGCCCCCACTCACTGGCTTGCTCGCCCTCGCTGCGATCGTAAGGAATGATGCCGTCCGGGCCGCGTCCGCCACCGCCGTCGAGGCGAAATGCGTATTGCGCGGAGAGGTCCAGACCAAATTGCACAGGCCCTTCGGTATAACCCGAGATCGCCCGAAAATCGAATGCTTGAGACCAGTTGCCCACCCGCGATGTGGGGGCGTTGTTCTGCTTGAAATCCCGATCGAGGTAGAGGTTGCGAAGCCCGAGACTGACCGCGCTGTCGTCGACAAAGTCGGCTTGCACAGTCAAGGGTAGGCAGCCCAGCAAGCCTGCAACTGCTGCACTGCGCCTGAATGTATTCCTTCGAAGCATCTTCTAGTTACCTTCCTGGAGATTGGCAACTAATAGTTGCCAGTTAGGTTGGGCAGTTTTTTATGTCTTCTTGTTGCCGGCTTAAGTGCCGATCGATTTATTGAGATAAATAAAGTTAATCTCGCAGTCGATTAGGCAGTAAGTATCCTTCCGCATCTATCCAGATATTGAAAAAACAGTATCCGATTTGTTGCGACTGCCGCGAGAGGTCACGGCAACCGTGGCTCGCCAATGGATCAGGAGGCGGGCGTGTTGGGTGGTCGCCTGAACGTCGAAATAACCGGATAAGCCTCGCCTATAAATGGGATAGACCATCAGGTGGGCGCGGAATCAAATAGGGTTCAAGCGCATGGTTGCTTCGGCAGACTGCTTCGCAAGGCAACTCATGAACTTATGGCCACCAAACGCTCAAGTGGTAATTCGCATATGATGCATAAAGTCGCGTTCAGTTTTGCCGACGGCAAGACGGTTTTCTTTCCGGTAGAGCAGAACGAGATTCTGATCGACGCGGCTATGCGCAATGGCATCAAGATCCCACTGGACTGCCGGGAGGGTGTCTGCGCTACCTGTCAGGGTCGCTGCGAGTCGGGTAGCTACACCCAGGACTATGTCGACGACGAGGCCCTGAGCGCGCAAGACCTTGCACAGGGCAAGGTGCTGACCTGCCAGACCCGCGTCCAGTCAGATGCCACCTTCTATTTCGACTTTGCCTCGACCCTCTGCAGCCAGACCGAGTCAAGCCCGGTGACTGGTGTAGTCACCGGCGTGGAGCAGGTTTCTCCAACCACGGCGATTCTACATCTGGACGCTGGTCAGTCCGCCGTGCCGCTGGATTTCCTGCCAGGACAGTACGCGCGGCTGAGCATACCTGGCACCTCCAGCACCCGCGCCTATTCCTTCGCCAACCGCCCAAGCCCGACCAATCAGCTGCAGTTCCTTATCCGGCTGCTCCCAGATGGTGCGATGAGCAACTACATTCGAACGCAGTGTCGTGTGGGCGACGAGATCAACATCGAAGCACCGCTTGGCACCTTCTATCTGCGCCAGCCAGCCCGGCCACTGATTTTCGTTGCCGGCGGCACGGGGTTGTCGGCCTTCCTCGGAATGCTCGATCAGTTGAGCGAAACCGGCTGCGACCAGCCGATCTCCTTGTATTACGGCGTACGCAGCGCCACGGATCTCTGCGAGCTCGAGCGAATCGCCCGCTATGAACAACGGCTAGGCCAGTTTCGATTCGTGCCGGTGGTCAGCGGCGATGACAATGATTGGGACGGAAAACGCGGTTACGTCACCGATCATTTCGACGCCACTGCACTTAGCAATGCGCCATCCGACATCTACGTTTGCGGCCCGCCGCCGATGGTGGAGTCGATCAAGACTTGGCTGAGCGAACAGGCTTTGCACCAAGGTCAGCTCTACTACGAAAAATTCACAGACAGTTCTACAGAGGTCTAGTCCGCCTGTGGCACATAAAATGCCGGCGCGATAACAAGAAAAATGAATTTCCTTCTTTTCTGCCCCAAAAACGAACTACCAAAAAGGGCTCGACGCGCCCGGATAACAGATAAGGCAGCCTCATGAAAAAAATTGTTTCGCGTGCATTGATCAGTATCGCTGTCTCAGCCAGCCTCAGCGCTCCGGCCCTGGCCCAGGAGCCGCTGCGCATCGGTTTCATCACCACCCTTTCGACCCCGGCCGGCTACCTTGGGGAAGACTCGCGAGACGGCTTCGCGCTGGCCCTCGACGAGGCGGGCAACAAGGTCGGCGACGTACCGGTGCAGATCGTCGTCGAGGACGACGGCCTGCAACCGGCCCGTGCCAAGCAGATTGTCGATCGCATGCGCATGGACGGCATCGACCTCTACTCCGGGGTGATCTTTTCCAATGTGCTGGCAGCGGTAATGACCACCGCACTGAAGGATGACGGTTTCTACGTGAGCCTGAACACCGGCCCATCGACCCTGGCCGGCAAAAACTGCAAGCCAAACTACTTCGTAGCTTCCTATCAGAACGACACCATCCACGAGATGGCCGGCGTCGCAGCCAACGAGTTGGGTTACAAGAAGATGGTCATCCTGGCGCCGAACTACCAGGGCGGCCGGGATGCACTGGAAGGCTTCAAGCGCACCTTTGCCGGTGAAGTCACAGAGATCTACACCAAGCTCAATCAGCTGGATTTCTCGGTGGAGCTGGCCCGGGTCCGCTCTGTTGCGCCGGACGCCGTGTTCCAGTTCCATCCGGGAGGTGCGGGCATCAACTTCGCCAAGCAGTACGGCGGCTCCGGGCTGGCCAAGACCACGCCCATGGTCGTGCCGGTCTTCTCCATGGATGAGCGGATGCTTGATGCCACAGGCGCCGTGGCCAAGGGGACCAATATCGTGACCTTGTGGAACCCCGAGTCGGACAACCCGGCCAACCAGGCCTTCGTGAAGAATTTCACCGACAAGTACAACCGCGTGCCAACCGTGTATGCCGCTCAATCCTACGATACCGCCCGGTTGATGCTTTCCGCACTGGAGGCCACCGACGGTAGTGTCAAGGATGTAGAGGCTTTTCGTGCAGCCATGCGCAAAGCCGATTTCGAATCCATCCGCGGCAATGTGAGTTTCGCCAACAACAACCATCTGGTCATCGACTGGCACCTCCTGCGTGTCGAGGAAGACGCGAACGGCAAGCTGGTGCAGAAGCCTGTACAGGTCATCGCCGAGGCGCAAGTCGACAGTTTCGCCGCTGAATGCGCCATGTAATGTGAAGCCCTGGCGCCGTGGGTGCCGGGGTTCTACCGCAGGATTTTCCCATGTTGTTGTTCGAACAAATTCTCAACGGGTTGCAGTACAGCGCCTTGCTGTTCCTACTGGCTTCCGGGCTGACCCTGATTTTCGGAATCATGGGCGTGATCAACCTCGCTCATGGCACCTTCTATATGGTTGGCGCTTTCTGCTCGGCCTACACAGCCATCGCCACAGGGTCGTTCTGGCTGGGGGGGCTAGCCGCGATAGTGGGGGCCGCTCTCTATGGACTGGTAATTGAGACCGGCGTTATCCGGAAACTCTACGACCGCGATCACCTTGATCAGGTGCTAGCGACCCTCGCGGTCGTGTTTTTCACCAACGAACTGGTGACCTTGTTGTTCGGGCGAAGCCCACCACCGGTGCCGACACCAGATTGGTACAACAGCTTCGTTGAGGTGATTCCTGGTCTGATGTACCCGGTCAGTCGGCTGCTGTTCATCGGCGCCGGTATTCTGGTCGCGCTCGGCATGTGGTTACTGATCAACCATACCCGCGTCGGCATGCTGATCCGCGCGGGTGCCGATGATCATGAAATGGTCGGGGCCATGGGCGTCAATATCAGGCGCCTGTACACCTGTGTGTTCGTCTTCGGTTGCGCCCTCTGTGGTCTCGCCGGCTTCATGGCCGCGCCGTTGCTGTCGGTAGAGACGGGCATGGGCGAGCGCATCCTGATCACGACCTTCGTGGTGATCGTGGTCGGCGGCGTCGGCTCGGTGCGTGGCGCATTGGCCGGGGCTTTGGTGATCGGAATGGTCGACAGCCTTGGGCGCGCCTTCATCCCGCAGATCCTCGATGGCCTGTTACCCGCTACGGTCAGCGGCACCCTCAGCGCCGGGCTGATTTCAGCCAGCGCCTACATCGTCATGGCGCTGGTGTTGCTGGTGCGTCCGCGCGGCCTGCTGCCGGCACGCGCCTGAAGGAGTTACCCATGTCCCGTCGTGTATACATCGACTTGTTCTGTCTAGGCGTCTTCGCGCTGCTGCCTCTGTTGGCCAGCATGCTCGAGGAGCCCTTCTTGGTCAGCCTGTTCACCCGCTTG
This sequence comes from Stutzerimonas stutzeri, assembly GCF_009789555.1. Classification (NCBI taxonomy): domain Bacteria; kingdom Pseudomonadati; phylum Pseudomonadota; class Gammaproteobacteria; order Pseudomonadales; family Pseudomonadaceae; genus Stutzerimonas; species Stutzerimonas stutzeri. Next base: position 629,097 of record NZ_CP046902.1, on the reverse strand, counting down.
GCCATTTACGGCCTCGCCGCCGCCAGCCTTGATTTGTTGATTGGCTATGGCGCCATGGTCAGCTTCGGCCATGCCGCGTTCTTTGGTCTGGGCGGTTACATCGTCGGCATCGTCGCCTTTCATACGTCCCAGTTCATGCCGCTCTGGGGCTGGGAAGGCAGTAACAGTGCGCTGGTGGTCTGGCCTCTGGCGCTGGCCGTTTGCGCGCTGTTCGGGCTGGTGGTCGGTTACCTGTCGCTCAGAACGACCGGGGTGCAGTTCATCATGATCACTCTGGCCTTCGGGCAGATGCTCTACCACCTGCTTGGCTCGCTGTCGCTGTATGGCGGTGACGACGGCATCCTGATGATGGAGCGTAACCAGCTGCCGCTGATCGATCTGGATAACCCGGTGCAGTTCTACTACCTGAGCCTTGCGCTATTGGTGGCCTGGTTGCTGTTTTGCCGGCGTCTGGTGGGTTCGCGTTTCGGGTTCGTCCTGCGCGGCCTCAAGCAAAGCGAGCGGCGTTCAGTGAGCATGGGGTTGAAGCCGCTACGCTACCGCCTGACCGCCTTCGTTATCGCCGGCCTCGGAGCAGGGCTGGCGGGTATCCTCTGGGCCAATTACGCCATGTTTGTCAGCCCTGACATGGGCTCCTGGCAAAAGTCCGGCGAGCTGATGGCGATGGTAATTCTTGGTGGCGTCGGCACGCTGCTCGGTCCGATCCTTGGTGCCGCGGTGTACCTGGGCCTTGAGCAGGTGCTGAGCCTGTGGACCGAACACTGGATGATCATCTTCGGGCCGATCCTGCTGGCAGTAGTGCTGTTCGGCAAGCGCGGCATCTATGGCCTGCTGTTGACTGAGCGGCGCCCCAGGTCCAGTTCCCGTTCGCCGGTCAGCGAGCGTGCCGAAAAAAAGCCAATCGATCTGAGCAAAGCGGGTGAGGTGACCCCATGACGGCGCAACTCTCGGTCCGTGGTCTGGAGAAATCCTTCGGCGCCGTCAAGGCAACCAACGGTGCCACTTTCGACATCATGCCTGGTGAGCTGCATGCCATCATCGGGCCCAACGGCGCCGGCAAGTCCACGCTGATTTCACAAATTGCCGGCGAGTTGCGTCCTGACTGCGGCAGCATCTGGTTTGCCGGGCAGGACATTACCGCGACGCCCGCCCACGCCCGGCCCTGCCTGGGCCTGGCCCGCTCCTTTCAGGTCAGCCAGCTGTACCCCGAATTCAGCCTGCAGGAAAACGTCGCCCTCGCGATCGCTGCGCGGGAGGGTCGCACCTTTGGCCTCTGGAAGCCGCTGGCCAGCGACGCCAGCTTGCTTGATCCAGCACAGGACTACCTAGCTCGTGTGGGGCTTGGGGAGCGTCCCGAGCGGCTGGTCAGTGAGCTGTCTCATGGCGAACGACGCCAGCTGGAAATTGCCCTTGCATTGTCGCAGGAGGCTTCGCTGCTGCTGCTCGACGAACCCATGGCCGGCATGGGCGGCGAGGAGTCGGTTCGCATGACCACTTTGCTGAACGAGCTCAAGGGCCGCTACGCCATCTTGCTGGTCGAGCATGACATGGACGCGGTCTTCGCCCTGGCCGACCGCATCACCGTGTTGGTCTACGGCAAAACCATCCTTACCGGCAGTGTGGAAGAGGTGCGCAACGACCCTCAGGTTCGGGCTGCCTATTTGGGAGAAGAACATGCTTGAAGTGACTGGATTGCAAGCGGGATATGGTTTGTCGCAGGTGCTATTCGACATGCATCTGAAGATCGAAGAGGGCCAGGTGGTCTCGTTGATCGGCCGCAATGGCATGGGCAAGACCACAACGGTCAAAAGCATCATGGGGCTGATCAGTCCCAGTGCAGGCAGTGTCCGCATTCATGGGAAGGAAATGCGCGGAGCCGATCCGTTTCGTATTGCCCAAGCCGGGCTGGGGCTGGTTCCGGAAGGCCGGCGGGCTTTCGGGAGCCTAAGCGTCAAGGAAAACCTGCTGGCCACGGCGCGACAGGGTAAGTCCGGGAAATGGGATATCAACCGTATCTACAAGTTGTTCCCGCGCCTCGAAGAGCGGCAGGACCAGCTTTCCAAGACTCTATCTGGCGGTGAGCAGCAGATGCTGGTTGTTGGCCGCGCGCTGATGACCAATCCCAACCTGTTGATTCTCGACGAGGCAACCGAAGGGCTGGCACCGATCATCCGTGAAACCATCTGGAGCTGCCTGGCCACGCTCAAGGCTGAGGGCGAGACGATTCTGGTGATCGACAAGAACCTCAAGGAAATGGCGCGAGTGGTGGATTGCCACCACATCATCGAGAAAGGGCGTCAGGTCTGGCAGGGCACGCCGACAGAGCTGGCGGAACAACCGCAGCTATCCGAGCGGTATCTGGGCGTTTAGCCAGACAACCGCCAGACAGGTTCGATGAAGTCATATTCGCACTGATGCGCTGAAGCCATCGGTACGCATTGTCTCGTTCACACGATCAGCACGCCTTGAGTTGCCAAGGCGTGAATCTCCGATCGAAAACCATGGAAGCCGTTACATGACAAGCGCCCTGATCGAAAGCATCCAGACGGTCATCGTCGATCTGCCGACCATCCGCCCGCACAAGCTGGCCATGCACACCATGCAGAAGCAGACGCTGGTGATCATCCGCGTGCGTTGCAGCGACGGCGTCGAAGGCATTGGCGAGGCCACCACCATTGGCGGCCTGGCCTACGGCAACGAGAGTCCGGAGAGCATCAAGACCAATATCGACAGCCACCTCGGCCCGCTGTTGGTCGGTCAGGATGCGGCGAATACCAACGCCGCCATGCTGCGCCTGGACAAGGCAGCCAAGGGCAACACCTTCGCCAAGTCCGGCCTGGAAAGCGCGCTGCTCGACGCCCAGGGCAAGCGCCTCGGGTTGCCGGTCAGCGAACTGCTCGGAGGCCGTGTTCGCGACAGCCTGGAGGTGGCCTGGACCCTGGCCTCCGGGGACACCGCCAAGGACATCGCCGAAGCCGAATACATGCTCGACATTCGCCGGCACCGCATCTTCAAGCTGAAGATCGGCGCCAACGAGGTGAATGCCGATCTCAAGCATGTTATTGCCATCAAGCGGGCTTTGGGCGAGCGCGCCAGCGTGCGCGTCGACGTCAACCAGTACTGGGATGAATCCCAGGCCATCCGCGCTTGCCAGATTCTCGGCGACAACGGCATCGACCTGATCGAACAGCCGATCTCGCGGATCAACCGTGGTGGACAGATCCGTCTGAACCAGCGCAGCCCCGCGCCGATCATGGCTGATGAGTCCATCGAAAGCGTGGAGGACGCCTTCAGCCTGGCAGCCGACGGCGCGGCCAGCATCTTCGCCCTGAAGATCGCCAAGAACGGCGGCCCTCGCGCGGTGCTGCGCACCGCGCAGATTGCCGAAGCGGCCGGTATTGCCCTGTACGGCGGGACCATGCTCGAAGGTGCCATCGGCACCCTGGCTTCGGCGCATGCCTTCGTCACCCTCAAGCAACTCACCTGGGGCACCGAGCTTTTCGGGCCGCTGTTGCTCACCGAAGAAATCGTCACCGAGGCGCCGGTCTACCGCGACTTCCAGCTGGAAGTGCCGCGCACGCCGGGCCTGGGTCTGACCCTGGACGAAGAGCGCTTGGCGTTCTTCAGTCGCAAGTAACCGGAGGCTGACAAGATGCTGTTCCACGTAAAGATGATCGTAAAACTGCCGGTGGACATGGACGCCGCCAAGGCCGCCAAGCTCAAGGTCGACGAAAAGGAGCTGGCCCAGGGTTTGATGCGTGAAGGCAAGTGGCGCCACTTGTGGCGCATCGCCGGCCAGTACGCCAACTACAGCGTGTTCGACGTGGCGAGCGTGCAGGAGCTGCACGATACCCTGATGCAGCTCCCGCTTTATCCCTACATGGAGATCGAGGTCAACGCCCTTTGCCGGCATCCCTCGTCGATCCGTGAAGACGATAGCTGATCCTGTTATTCAATCGACCGGGTGCGCCGGTCCGTTGTCAGCGTGACCAAAAATTACAAGATGAGGCCTGAGCCATGACCGTGAAAATCTCCCATTCCCCTGAAATCCAGCAGTTCTTCAAGGAAGCCAGCGGCTTCGACAATGATCAGGGCAGCACCCGCCTGAAGACCATCATCAACCGCGTGCTGCTGGACAGCGTGAAGATCATCGAGGACCTGGAAATTACCCAGGATGAATTCTGGAAAGCCGTGGACTATATCAACCGTCTCGGGGGACGCAATGAAGCGGGCTTGCTGGTGGCCGGGCTTGGCCTCGAACATTTCCTCGACCTGCTCGAAGATGCCAAGGACGCGCAGATCGGCCTGACCGGTGGCACCCCGCGTACCATCGAAGGCCCGCTGTACGTAGCCGGTGCGCCGATCGCTGAAGGCGAAGTCCGTATGGATGACGGCAGCGAAGATGGGGCTGCCACGGTAATGTTCCTTCAGGGCAACGTCACCGGACCCGATGGCAAGCCGCTGGCCGGCGCTGTCGTTGATCTGTGGCACGCCAATACCCAGGGCAACTACTCCTACTTCGACAAGAGCCAGTCCGACTACAATCTGCGCCGCCGCATCGTTACTGACGCCGAAGGCCGCTACCGCGCGCGCAGCATCGTGCCGTCCGGTTATGGCTGCTCGCCGGATGGCCCGACCCAGGAAGTGCTGGATCTGCTGGGTCGTCATGGCCAGCGTCCGGCGCACATCCACTTCTTCATATCTGCACCGGGCCATCGCCATCTGACCACGCAGATCAATCTGTCGGGCGACGAATACCTGTGGGACGACTTTGCCTACGCCACCCGCGATGGCCTGGTCGGCGACATTCGCTTCAACGAAGACGCCGAAGCTGCATGTGCCCGTGGAGTGGAAGGCCGCTTCGCCGAAGTGGACTTCGACTTCCAGCTGCAGAAAGCGCCGGCACCACAGGCTGAGCAGCGCAGCAGCCGTCCGCGGGCGCTGCAGGAGGGCTGATCCGTCTAGGCTGTGGTGGTGAGGGCACCCTCTACCAAAAATACTGGTTGGATTCAGGAAAACAAAAGGCCCCAGGATTGCTCCTGGGGCCTTTCTGTCTTTTATATTGCCAATATCCAGCATGCGCCCCGGAATAAATCGTTAAACCTCGACGGGCCCGGTCTTTCACTCACTCACTCACTCGATTCGAATGACGTAGCCTTTCGGACCATTAAATGGGATCCACCGCCAGGACAAATACGTATCACGAGGCAGCGGGTTAGCTCGGTAAGCTAGCTTCGGCGCTAGGAGTGGTTGGTGCGGAGTGATGGTTCGGGCTTCTGTAAAAAAGCCTGATAAATCAGATAGATATGGCGCACCAGGCGGGATTCGAACCCACGACCCCCGCCTTCGGAGGGCGGTACTCTATCCAGCTGAGCTACTGGTGCGTATGTGTTGCGGCGGTCTATTTGACCATTAGCTGACACCCTTCTCAACTCGACGAGTGTTGCCTTCGGAGGGCAGTACTCTATCCAGCTGAGCTACGGATGCGTTGCGGGCGCAATCATACGCATCTACTCCGCTGCCGTCCATGGCGCTTCGGCGGCTGGAAGCCGATCGCGTGAGCGGTGGGTGGCGATCGAGGCGGTCATCAGGCTGGGCTATGGTGCGTTAATTTTTCCGAACATGATGTTGCCTGCCGTCGCGCGACCGGCCTAGCATGCGTTCGAGATTTCAAACGCGTCGTGGCGCAACCGGAACCCGGGGGGGCGGGCGCCGCTCTGATCCAGTTCGAGCGGTTCCATTTCAATCGTCGCGCATCGGCCACCAGGCCTTGGTTCACTTCCCGGCGCCCTGCCGGCTCGTAGGAGACTGCCATGCAACTCAAAGACACATCGCTGTTCCGCCAGCAGGCTTATATCGACGGAGCCTGGCAGGACGCGGACAGCGGCCAGACCATCAAGGTGAACAATCCGGCCAGTGGCGAGACCCTGGGCGCGGTTCCGAAGATGGGCGCCGCCGAGACGCGCCGCGCCATCGAAGCCGCCGAGCGCGCGCTGCCGGCCTGGCGCGACCTGACGGCCAAGGAGCGGTCGCAGAAGTTGCGCCGCTGGTTCGAGCTGATGATGGAGAACCAGGACGATCTTGGTCGCCTGATGACGCTGGAGCAGGGTAAGCCGTTGGCCGAGTCCAAGGGTGAGATCGCCTACGCGGCGTCCTTTATCGAGTGGTTCGCCGAGGAGGCCAAGCGCGTCTACGGCGACACGATCCCTGGGCATCAGAAAGACAAGCGCATCATCGTCATCAAGCAGCCTATCGGCGTCACTGCCGCCATCACGCCGTGGAATTTCCCAGCGGCGATGATTACCCGCAAGGCCGGTCCGGCGCTGGCGGCCGGTTGCACGATGGTACTCAAGCCTGCAAGCCAGACGCCATTCTCCGCGTTGGCACTGGCCGAACTGGCCGAGCGCGCCGGCATCCCCCGGGGCGTATTCAGCGTCGTGACCGGCTCGGCGGGTGATATCGGCAACGAGCTGACCGCCAACCCGACGGTCCGCAAGATCAGCTTTACCGGCTCTACCGAAGTCGGCGCCAAGCTGATGGCGCAGTGCGCACCTGGCATCAAGAAAGTTTCGCTGGAACTGGGCGGCAACGCGCCGTTCCTGGTGTTCGATGACGCCGACCTCGATGAGGCCGTCAAAGGTGCCATGCAGTCCAAGTACCGCAACGCGGGACAAACGTGCGTATGCGTCAACCGCATCTACGTTCAGGACGGTGTCTACGACGCCTTCGCCGAAAAATTCCAGGCGGCGGTGGAGAGGTTGAAGATCGGCAATGGCCTCGATGAGGGTGTCGATATCGGCCCGCTGATCGATGAGCGCGCCGCCGCCAAGGTCCGGGAGCATATCGAGGATGCCGTCGCCAATGGCGCCCAGGTGGTCACCGGGGGCAAGGCGCACAGCCTGGGCGGCAGCTATTTCGAGCCGACGCTGATGGTCAACGTGCCGCACGATGCCAAGGTGGCCAAGGAAGAGACCTTCGGCCCACTGGCTCCCTTGTTCCGCTTCAAGGACGAGGCGCAGGGCATTGCCCTGGCAAATGACACCGAGTTCGGCCTGGCCGCGTATTTCTATGCACGCGACCTCGGCCGGGTTTTCCGAGTGGCCGAGGCGATCGAGTCGGGGATGATCGGCATCAACACCGGCATGATTTCCACGGAGGTGGCGCCCTTCGGCGGCGTCAAGTCGTCGGGTCTTGGCCGCGAGGGGTCCCGGTACGGCATCGAGGATTACCTCGAAATCAAGTACCTCTGCCTGGGACTGTAGATCGGGCGGCACCACGAGGAGTCGATTCCCTTTGGGGTCGGCTCCTTTTTTGTTTCGGGTCCGGTGCTCGCGGCGAGGCCTGGACACCGCTTCGAGAGGCTGGCGCACCGATCAGCGGCGAAACCGAACGGAAACGACGTGTCGACGGATTCGTGCGGGCGTATGGCGCTTGCCAGTCGAGAGGATTATTGCGACGCTCTCGACATGCGGAAATGACTCGACTATTCTGCTGTGCGAAACGCGATTCCGTGAAATTACAAATCCAATCATCATTTCACAAGCGGAGGCCTCTCATGACGGACGCCGTACGGCTCGAACTACAGGGCGACGTTGCCCTGATCACGGTCAACAACCCACCGGTCAACGCGCTCGGCCATGCCGTGCGCCAGGGGCTGCTGCAAGCCTTCCAGAGTGCCGAGGCGGACCCCCAGGTCCGCGCCGTCGTGCTGGTCTGCGAAGGCAACACCTTCATCGCCGGCGCTGACATCAAGGAATTCGGCAAGCCGCCGCAGGCGCCAAGCCTTCCAGAGGTGATCGAGGTCATCGAGGGCAGCAGCAAGCCGAGCGTCGCGGTGATCCATGGCACGGCCCTGGGTGGCGGTCTCGAGGTCGCGCTGGGCTGCCATTACCGCATTGCCAGGCGGGACGCCAAGGTGGGGCTGCCGGAAGTGAAGCTGGGGCTGTTACCGGGCGCTGGCGGCACGCAACGACTGCCGCGTCTGGCCGGGGTTGCCAAAGCGCTGGACATGATCGTCAGTGGCGCGCCGATCGGCGCGGCGGAGGCCGTTGAGCACCATATCGTCGATGAACTGTTCGACGGCGACCTGAACGAGGCCGGCCTGGCCTATGCCCGTCGCATGGTCGAGCAGGGGTTCGCACCGCGCCGCAGTGGCGAGCAGACCCGCGGGCTGGAAAATGCCGACAACGAGGCCCTGATCAGGGCCAAGCACGCCGAAGTCGCCAAGCGCATGCCCGGGTTGTTTTCGCCGCTGCGTTGCATCGCTGCGGTCGAGGCGGCTACCCGGCTGCCGCTGGCCGAAGGCCTCAAGCGCGAGCGTGAACTGTTCGCCGAGTGCCTGAACTCGCCGCAGCGCGGCGCGCTGATCCATTCGTTCTTCGCTGAGCGCCAGGCCAGCAAGATCAACGATTTGCCTGCCGATGTGAAACCACGTGCGATCACGTCCGCCGCGGTCATTGGCGGCGGCACCATGGGTGTCGGAATTGCCCTGAGCTTCGCCAATGCCGGCATCCCGGTAAAGCTGCTGGAAATCAACGAGGAGGCGTTGCAGCGCGGGTTGCAACGCGCCCGCGATACCTACGCCGCCAGCGTCAAGCGTGGCAGCCTGACCGAGGAGGCGATGCAAGCGCGCCTCGGACTGGTCGAAGGCGTGACGGATTACAGCGCCCTGGCGCAAGCCGACGTCGTGATCGAGGCGGTGTTCGAGGAAATGGGTGTCAAGCAGCAGGTGTTCGAACAGCTCGATGCGGTGTGCAAGCCGGGTGCGGTGCTCGCATCCAACACCTCGTCGCTGGATCTGGATGCCATCGCCGCCTTCACCCGGCGTCCCCAGGACGTGGTGGGCCTGCACTTCTTCAGCCCGGCCAATGTCATGCGCCTGCTGGAAGTGGTGCGTGGTCAGAAGACCAGCCATGAAGTGCTGGCGACCGCGATGGCCATCGGCAAGGCACTTAAAAAGGTGTCGGTGGTGGTCGGCGTCTGCGACGGTTTCGTCGGCAACCGCATGGTTTTCCAGTATGGCCGCGAGGCGGAGTTCCTGCTCGAGGAGGGCGCCACCCCGCAGCAGGTCGATGGCGCGTTGCGCAATTTCGGCATGGCCATGGGCCCTTTTGCCATGCGCGACCTGTCGGGCCTCGACATTGGCCAGGCCATTCGCAAGCGGCAGCGCGCGACCTTGCCGGCGCATCTGGACTTCCCCACCGTCTCGGACAAGCTCTGCGCTGCGGGCATGCTCGGGCAGAAGACCGGGGCCGGTTATTACCGCTACGAGCCGGGCAACCGTACGCCGCTGGAGAACCCCGAGTTGACGCCTATGCTCGAAGCAGCGTCGCGGGAAAAGGGCATCGAGCGTCGCGCGCTGGACGAGCAGTACATCGTCGAGCGGACGATCTACGCGCTGGTCAACGAAGGCGCGAAAATCCTCGAAGAGGGCATCGCCCAACGGTCCAGCGACATCGACGTCATCTACCTGAACGGCTACGGCTTCCCGGCCTTCCGGGGCGGCCCGATGTACTACGCCGACAGCGTCGGCCTGGACAAGGTGCTGGCGCGGGTCAAGGAGCTGCATGCACGTTGCGGCGACTGGTGGAAGCCGGCGCCGCTGCTGGAAAAACTGGCCGCTGAAGGCCGCACCTTCACCGAATGGCAGGCCGGGCAATGAGCGACGCCCGCCTGTCATCTGCCGATCGGACATCGAGGACCTATTCATGAACGTCAACTACACGGCTGAAGAGCTCGCCTTTCGCGATGAAGTGCGCGCCTTCCTGAAAAGCGAACTGCCGGCGGACATCGCCGCGAAGGTCAAGCTCGGCAAGCACATGTCCAAGCAGGACCACCAGCGCTGGCAACAGATACTGGTCAAGCGCGGCTGGTACGCGCCGGGCTGGCCGGTGGAATTCGGCGGCACCACCTGGGGCCCCGTGGAAAAACACATCTTCGACGAAGAATGCGCCGCGTTCGGCGCCCCGCGAACGGTGCCATTCGGCGTCAACATGGTCGCACCGGTGATCATCAAGTTCGGCACCCAGCAGCAGAAGGACTACTACCTGCCGCGTATCCTTTCCGGCGAGGACTGGTGGTGCCAGGGCTACTCCGAACCCGGTGCGGGCTCGGACCTGGCGAGCCTGAAAACCCGGGCTGTTCGCGATGGCGACCACTATGTGGTCAACGGCCAGAAGACCTGGACCACGCTGGGCCAGCACGCCAACATGATCTTCTGCCTGGTGCGCACCGACCCCGAGGCCCAGCAACAGCGCGGCATCAGCTTCCTGCTGATCGACATGAGCACGCCGGGCATCAGCGTGCGACCGATCATCACCCTGGACGGCGATCACGAGGTCAACGAAGTTTTCTTCGATAACGTTCGCGTACCGGTGGAAAACCTGGTCGGCGAAGAAAACCAGGGTTGGACCTGCGCAAAATATTTGCTGACCCACGAACGTACGGGGCTGGCCGGTATCGGTGCCTCGAAAGCGGCACTGGCGCACCTCAAGCGCATTGCCATGAAAGAGGTCTGCGACGGCAAGCCGATGCTCGAGGACCCATTGTTCCGCGCGCAGGTCGCGGACGTGGAAATGCAGCTGATGGCCATCGAGATGAGCACCCTGCGCATTCTCGCGGCGGCGAAGGAGGGCGGCGTGCCCGGTGCCGAGTCCTCGATCCTCAAGGTCAAGGGCACCGAGATCCGTCAGGCCATCACCAGCCTGTTGCGCAAGGTCATCGGCCCGTACGCGCTGCCGTTCCTCGAAGAGGAGCTGGAACTCGGTTACGACGGTGAGCTGCTGCACGCCGACTACAGCGCGGCGCTGGCCGGCGACTACTTCAACATGCGCAAGCTGTCGATTTTCGGCGGCTCCAACGAAATCCAGAAGAACATCGTCTCGAAGATGATTCTCGAGCTGTAAGGGGGCACCGCAATGGACTTCAAATTGACTGAAGAGCAGCAAATGCTGCAAGACACAGCGGCGCGCCTGGTACGCGACGCCTATCCGTTCGAGCAGCGTGAGAAGTTCAGCGAGTCCGAGCTGGGTTTTTCCGCCGAGTTCTGGGGGCAGCTGGGTGAGCTGGGCCTGACCGCCGTGCCGTTTTCCGAGGAGATCGGCGGGTTTGGCGGCGGCGGCGTGGAAACCATGCTGGTGATGACCGAGCTGGGTCGCGGCCTGACGCTCGAACCCTACCTGCAATCGGTCATCTTCGGTGGCGGGTTGCTTAACCAGCTTGGCAGCGACGCGCAGAAGCAGGACTTGCTGCCGCAGGTGGCGGCCGGCTCATTGCAGTTGGCGGTGGCTTTCGAGGAGCCGCAAAGCCACTACAACCTCAACGACGTGCAGACGCGCGCCGAGGCTGCCGAAGGCGGCTATCGCCTGTCCGGTCGCAAGGCCGTGGTGATTGGCGGGCACAGCGCCGGACGGATCATCGTCTCGGCACGCACCGCTGGCGACAGCCGCGACGAAGCGGGCGTCAGCCTCTTCCTGGTCGATCCGAACGCTCAGGGCGTCAGCCGCCGCGTCTATCCCACCATCGACGGTCGCAAGGGCTGCGAGCTGGTGCTCGACAATGTTCAGGTCGCGGCCGAAGACGTGCTGGGCGAGGTCGGCAACGCCATGCCCGCGCTGCGCTATCAGCAGGGCCGCGCGATCGCCGCCCAGTGTGCCGACGCGCTGGGCAGCATGGACGAAGCGTGCAAGCTGACGCTCGACTATCTGAAAACGCGCAAGCAGTTCGGCGTGCCGATCGGCAAGTTCCAGGTTCTGCAGCACCGGATGGTGGACATGCAGACCGAATTGGAGCAGGCCACCAGCATGGCGATTCTCGCCGCGACCTTTGCCGATGGCGAAGACAACGACGACCGTCGGCGCATCCTCGCTGCGGCCAAGTACGTCTGCGCCCGCGCGGCGCGCAAGGTCGCCGAGGAAGCGATCCAGCTGCACGGCGGCATCGGCATGACCTGGGAATACAACCTCGCCCATCACGCCAAGCGCCTGGTCATGATCGCCCACCAGTTCGGCGACGACGATCATCACCTGAAGGCTTACGCGAAGCTGATGCAGGTCGCGTAAGCAGCCCGGATCGGCGTCAGTGAAAACCCGCTCCTCGGAGCGGGTTTTTCATGTCTGCCCGGATGGTGACGCGGGTCTAGGCAGCGGCCTCGCGCTCATGGCTCAGCTCGGGGAGAAGCCAGTTGGCCCAGAGGGTCGGGGCGAACGACTTGCGGAAGAATCCGAAGTGGCCGATGCGGTCCGCTCCGATCTCGCTCGGCGCGATGCGCACCAGCCGCTTCGGTGCGCCCGTATAGAAGCCGTGCAGCGACTCGGTGTTGCGCGCCGACATCATTTCATCGTCGGCGAAGGACAGTGAGGTCAGTGGGGTCTGCACCGCCGCGAACGCACGGCGCATGGGTTCGCCTTCGACCCCTACCAGATAGTCCGGATGCAGGCACCAGCGGCGCCACTGACGGATGACACCGGCGGGCAGGTCACCGACCGCACCGATCCGGTCGCCGGGAAAATAGCCTGCCAGCGCCGTGAGTAGCGGGGCCACACCATGCCAGAGCAACCAGGCTTTGCGACGAATCTGCGGACTGTTCTCTCGCCAGTAGCCGCTACCGGCGGCGATCGTGACGATGCGGGTCAGGCGCTCATGGCCCTTCACCAGCGGGATGATCTGCGCGCCGACGCTGTGACCGATCCAGTAAAGCGGTAGCTCATCGACTGCTTCTGCGACCTTGGCCAGTACCGCGCTGCAGTCATGGCGGGCCCAGTCGAGGATGTCCACGTCGAGTTGGCGCAAGGGCGTCTGGCGGGACTGGCCCATGCCGAGATAGTCGAACGTCACCACCAGGAATCCGCGCTCGGCGAGCCAGGTCGCGAAGTCCGCGTAGAATCGCTGTTGGACGCCCATCGCCGGCGCGATCAACACGGCACCGCATGGCCTGCCGAGCGGGTGGTACCAGCAGGTGGCCAGGGCGTGGCCGTTTCCGTTGTCGAGCGTGAGGGTTTGCGCTTGTATCGTCGCCATGCCTGTTCTCCGGTCTTTTTCTATGGCCTGGAACGGTGCAGTATACGAACGGTAGAATTAAATTCTAGAAAAATATTCTAGTCGGAGGTTGAGTGGCCCGCAGTAGTCGCAAGCAGGAAATCCTACAGGCCGCGCTTGCCTGTTTTACCGAGCATGGGGTGGAGGCCACCACCATCGAAATGATCCGTGACCGTTCCGGCGCCAGCATCGGTAGCCTTTACCACCATTTCGGCAATCGCGAGCGGATCATCGCCGCCCTTTATCTGGAGGGCATCGGCGAATACGCCAGGCTGCTGGAGGAAGGGCTGATCGAGACGCTCGATGCCGAAGCGTGCGTCAAGCTGTTCGTCACGCGCTACATCGACTGGGTGGTGGCGAACCCGGACTGGGCACGCTTCGTGTTGCACAACCGGGGCCGGGTCGAAGCCGGGGAGCTGGGTGAACAGCTGCGAGAAGTGAATCGCGGCCACGGCGAGCGAGTCGCCGCGATCCTACGGCGCCATCGCGACAGCGGTGCGTTTCGGCGTATGCCGGGCGACTGTTTTCTCGCGGTGGTGATCGGGCCCTGTCACGACATGGCGCGCAATTGGCTGGCCGGGCGCTCACGGACGTCGCTGGCCGATTGTCGCGAGCTGCTCGCCGAGATCGCCTGGGCGAGCGTCAAAGCCTAGCCGCGTTGCTCGTGACGTCAGACGCCCAGGCTTTCGATGTCGCGCGCGAGCATTTCCAGCTGGTGCGCCAGCGAGCTTCTGAGGGTTTCTTCGCTGAGCTGGAACGACGGGGCGCCGCACGTCAGCGCCATGATGCTGCCATCGGCCAGGCGCAGCGGCACGCCTGCCGCCTTCACGTTGCGATCCCAGTCGCCCAGCGACAGGCAGAAGCCATGCTGGCGGAACTCCTCGAACGACTCCTCCAGCGATTGTTTCATGGTCGGCCAATCGTCCCCGTACTTGGTTTCCAGCGCGGCCATCAGATGCTCGCGCTCCTTTTCCGGGGTGGCGGCGAGAAAGGCGCGACCTGCCGAGGTGGTGGCCAGCGGCAGGCGCACGCCAACGTCCATGCGCAGGGTCGAAACCTCTGCAGGGCGGCAATTCTCGATGTAGATCATTGACAGGCGATCGCGGCAGGTGAGGCCGACGGAGGTATTGGTACGCCGGGCGAACTCGTCCATGTATGGCTTGGCCAGCTGCCGCACGCGCAGATTGGACACATAGGCATACCCCAGCGCCAGCACGCCGGAGTCGAGCTGATACTTTTCAAGTTGCTGCGAATAGCTGAGATAGCCGAGCTTGGTCAGGGTATACGTCATACGCGACACGGTGGGCTTGGGCAGCCCGGTGATACGTGCGATGTCCTGATTGCCCATCACCACCGAACCGTGGGTGAAGGCGCGCAGCACGTCCAGCCCGCGGGACAGGGCCTCGACGAATTTGCGGTCCTTGGGGTTCTCGATGTCTTCAACGTCGCTCATGGTGGTGTCGGTCTGTCTGGTAGTGGGCAGCGGGGGCGAACGATAGCAGATCGCCCTTAAGGCCGGCAGTGCAGGCGTCTGCAGGTGGTCGCTTTCGCTCAACGACCTGGTTTGATCGCGCCGCTGCATAAAGCTTATTCCATAGTAGCTGAAAAAATCGATCCATCGTTCCGCACAGTAAAACAAAAATTCGCTATAGATGTTGCAGGCATCCGAATCCGCCACTGGGCGATGCCTCGCCCTGCGGGGTCGCTACCGGACGAAGGCTCATGGGGTTAGTGGGTGCCGATGACGTTGGCGCTGCGGCATCCTGCCCGGCTATGGGACCTTCAATGGGAGGGCTGCGAGCCGACGAACGGCGCATGGTGGTAAGGCTCCTCCTGACGGCGGCCTGACGGGCGTTCACGGATGTGGTGCAGATCAGGAAAAGTCAATCCGAGCTTGTTGCCTGGGACCCTTTCTGATATAAAGCAGCGCTCTTTTCTAGGGGCCCGGTTTCTTCGCTTGCCGCGTGGCCGGTAAGACCCCAACGAAACGCGGCGCTGAGCGCCAAAAGACAATTGAATTCAAGCGGCCAACCCATGCCGGGTTGGGCATGTGGTTTTAGAGGGCTGAGGCATGTCGAGAGTCTGTCAAGTTACCGGTAAGGGTCCGGTAACCGGGAACAACATTTCCCACGCGAACAACAAAACCCGTCGTCGTTTTCTGCCGAACCTGCAGCATCATCGCTTCTGGGTCGAGTCCGAGAACCGCTTCGTACGTCTGCGCCTGACCGCCAAGGGCATGCGCGTCATCGACAAGCGTGGCATCGACGCCGTTCTGGCTGAACTCCGCGCTCGCGGCGAAAAGGTTTAAGGAGAACTATCATGCGTGACCTGATCCGTTTGGTGTCCAGCGCCGGTACCGGCCATTTCTACACCACCGACAAGAACAAGCGCACCACCCCCGACAAGCTCGAAATCAAGAAATTCGATCCTGTCGTGCGTAAGCACGTGATCTACAAGGAAGCCAAGATCAAGTAATTGATCGGCCCTTGAAGGAAAAACCCGCCAATCGGCGGGTTTTTTCATTTCTGGCGATCGCGCCGTCAGGCCGCCTTGCGGATCGCGCCGGCGAGCCGCTCGACCATGGCATCGATGTGTTCGCGTTCGACGATCAGTGCGGGTGACAGGGCGATGGTGTCGCCGCTGGCGCGGGCCAGCAGGCCATCTTCGAAGCACTGGCGGAACACCTCATAGCCCCGTTTGCCGACGCCCTCGGCGTGACTGCTGAACTGGATACCGGCCACCAGGCCGACCGTCCGGATATCGGTGACGTTGGGCAGACCCTGCAGGCTGAACAGAGCGTCCTGCCAGTAATCCTCGATCTCGATGGCCCTGTGGAAAAGGTTTTCCCGTTGGTAGATCTCCTGCGCCGCCAGCGCGGCAGCACAGGCCACCGGATGCCCGGAGTAGGTGTAGCCGTGGAAGAATTCGATGGCGCTTTCGGGACCGTGCATGAACGCGTCGTGAATCTTCTCGTCGACCAATACCGCCCCCATCGGGATTGCGCCATTGGTCAGGCCTTTGGCGCAGGTGATGATATCGGGGGTCACGCCCCAGCGCTGGGCGGCGAAGGCTTCACCCACGCGGCCGAAGCCGGTGATCACCTCGTCGAATATCAGCAGGATGCCGTGTTTGGCGGTGATATCCCGCAGGCGCTGCAGATAGCCCGCCGGCGGCAGGACCACCCCGGCCGAACCGGACATCGGTTCGACGATCACCGCCGCGATGTTCTCGGCGCCATGCAGGGTGACCAGGCGCTCCAGTTCGTCGGCCTTCTCGACGCCGTGTGACGGCAGGCCACGGCTGAACGCGTTGCGGTGCACGTCGAGGGTATGCGGCAGATGATCGACGCCCGGTAGCAGCGCGCCGAAGGCCTTGCGATTGTTGGCCATGCCGCCCACGGAAATGCCGCCGAAGCCGACCCCGTGATACGCCAACTCGCGGCCGATCAGGCGGGTGCGACTGCCTTGGCCGATGGCGCGCTGGTAAGCCAGCGCGATTTTCAGCGCGGTGTCCGCCGATTCCGAGCCGGAGTTGGTGAAAAAGACCCGGTTCAATCCGGCCGGACCGATCTGAGCCAGGCGCTCGGCCAGTTCGAAGGCCAGCGGATGACCCATCTGGAAGGTGGGCGCGAAATCCATCCGCGCGATCTGGTTGCTCACCGCTTCGGTAATTTCGCGCCGACCGTGGCCGGCGTTGCAGCACCAGAGGCCGGCGGTGCCGTCGATCACTTGGCGGCCGCTGGTGTCGGTGTAGTACAGGCCTTCGGCGCGCTCCAGGAGGCGCGGGCTGCCTTTGAACTGGCGATTGGCAGTGAAGGGCATCCAGAAATGTTCGGCAGACGCGGCAGCGTGCAGATCGTTGGCCATGAGTCGCTCCGACAGGACAGGTTTGACGGCTATGCTGTAACGCGACGTCTGTGAGCGCTCAGCGGTTTCGGCGAGTCTATGTTTAATAAAACGAACAAAACAAGGCAGAAATCGCGGCTTCGTAAAAAATATTGATAGGCCCGGCGCTGCTGGTTTAGGGTGCCTTTCTGTTTATCCGATGACTACCAGAGGACGCCCCATGACCACCCTGACTCTCGCCGACTGGCAACAGCGTGCCCGCGAATTGCGCATCGAAGGCCGGGCCTTCATCCAGGGCGAATACACGGCTTCCAGCGCTGGCGCCAGTTTCGATTGCATCAGCCCGGTCGACGGTCGGGTGCTGGCGCAAGTGGCCAGTTGCGACGAAGCCGACGCCGACCGGGCTGTGATCAGCGCGCGGATGGCGTTCGAGTCGGGTGTCTGGTCGCGGCTGGCGCCGGCCAGGCGCAAGGCCGTGATGATCCGTTTCGCCGACTTGCTCGAAGCGCATGCCGAGGAATTGGCATTGCTGGAAACCCTCGACATGGGCAAGCCGATCAGCGACGCCCTGGGTGTGGATATTCCCGGCGCGGCGCGGGCGTTACGCTGGTCTGGAGAGGCCATCGACAAGATCTACGATGAAGTGGCGGCCACCCCGCATAACCAGTTGGGCCTGGTCACGCGCGAGCCGGTCGGCGTGGTGGCGGCCATCGTGCCCTGGAACTTCCCATTGATGATGGCCTGCTGGAAACTCGGTCCGGCGCTGTCCACCGGTAACTCGGTGGTCCTCAAACCCTCCGAGAAATCACCACTGAGCGCGATTCGCGTTGCGCAGCTGGCCATCGAAGCCGGCATCCCGCCCGGAGTGCTCAACGTGCTGCCGGGTTACGGACACACAGTCGGCAAGGCGCTGGCGCTGCACATGGATGTCGATACGCTGGTGTTCACCGGCTCCACGCGGGTCGCCAAGCAACTGATGATCTACGCTGGCGAATCGAACATGAAGCGCGTCTGGCTGGAAGCCGGCGGAAAGAGCCCGAACATCGTATTCGCCGATGCACCGGACCTGCAGGCGGCTGCGGAGTCGGCGGCCAGCGCCATTGCCTTCAACCAGGGCGAGGTTTGCACGGCCGGTTCACGTCTGCTGGTGGAGAGTTCGGTGAAAGAACGCTTCCTGCCGCTGGTGGTCGAGGCGCTCAAGGGCTGGAAGCCGGGCAACCCGCTGGACCCGGCGACCAATGTCGGCGCGCTGGTCGATACCCAGCAGCTCGATAACGTGCTTGGCTACATCCAGGCAGGTCGTAACGACGGCGCCCAGGTACTGTTGGGTGGGCAGCGGACCCTGCAGGAAACCGGCGGTCTCTATGTGGAGCCGACGATTTTCGATGGCGTGAGCAATGCCATGAAAATCGCACGGGAAGAAATCTTCGGACCGGTGCTGTCGGTGATTACCTTCGACACGGCGGCCGAGGCGATCGCCATCGCCAACGACACCCCGTACGGCCTCGCGGCGGCGGTATGGACGTCGGACCTGTCCAAGGCCCACCTGACCGCCAAGGCGCTGCGTGCCGGCAGCGTCTGGGTCAATCAGTACGATGGCGGCGACATGACCGCACCGTTCGGCGGCTTCAAGCAGTCCGGTAATGGCCGTGACAAGTCGCTGCACGCGTTCGACAAATACACTGAGCTTAAGGCGACGTGGATCAAGCTGTGACCGAGCGACGCGAAGCCACGAGGGCTGGGCCGGTGTCCTGCGCCTTGAAGGAACGCCGCCCGGCTTGGCAGCGCCCGCTCGCCTCCAGGCTGGCCAGCTCCAGCGGCTACTGTCCCCAACGTCCGCTGCGGCGCATCGCGCCCCAATGATGCTTGCGCCGGGAGAACCATTGCCAGAGCCCACGGCAACGCCACAGGGTGTTCAACTGGCGATAGCCGATATTCTCCAGCACGGCCATGAGGAACAGCCGCAGCATGTCGCGCCGTCGGTCGTAGACATGGAACGACATGGTTTCCAGTAGCAGGCCGTTGACCGACAGCAGGATGCCCATTCCGATGGCCACCAGCAGAAAGGCCGTCATTGCTGGATAAGACACGACGCCGAGCACGAACCCACCGATCATAAAGCCATAGCCGGCCAGCTCGATCAGCGGGCCCAGCCACTCGAACAGCGCCATGAACGGCCAGGCCAGCCAGCCTGGCGTGCCGCCGCGCAGGCTGAAGGCGAGGCGCGTATGACGGCTCAGGCTTTCGGCCAGCCCGCGTTGCCAGCGGCTGCGCTGGCGCCCGAGGGTGCCGATGTCTTCTGGGCATTCGGTCCAGCAGATTGGGTCCGGGAGATAACGGATGCGGTAGGGAATGCGGTGTTCGCGATGATATCGATGCAGCCGCACCACCAACTCCATGTCTTCGCCGACAGTGTCGGTGCGATAGCCTCCGACGGCCATGACCCGCTCGCGATCGAACAGGCCGAAGGCGCCCGAAATGATCAGAACCGCGTTGATTGGCGACCAGCCGAGGCGGCCGAACAGAAAGGCCCGCAGGTATTCGACGATCTGGAAGCGCGCCAGCCAGTTGTCCGGCAACCCGGCGCGGATCAGGAAACCGCCACGCACCTCTGATCCGTTGGCGATACGCACGGTGCCGCCAGCGGCCACGGTGCGCTCGTCTTCGAGAAAGGGTTGGACCACCCGCAGCAGGCTGTCGCGCTGGAGGATGGAGTCGGCGTCGACGCCGCAGAACAGGCCATGGCGGGCGGCGTTGATGCCGGCGTTGAGCGCGTCGGCCTTGCCGCCGTTGAGCTTGTCGATCACCCGAAGGTTGGCGTAGCGCCGTGAGCGATAGATCGCCTGTACCGGTTGATGCGACACCGCCTGGCGCAGCGGCTCCGGATGGGGCACCAGATCGAATTCGTCGATGAGCACGGCCAGTGTGTTGTCCTTCGAGCCGTCGTTGATGACCACCACTTCGAATTCAGGGTACTGAAGCTGCAACATCGAGCGCACCGAGGTGCGAATCGTCGTTTCTTCGTTGAACGCCGGCATGAGCACCGATACGGGAGGTTCCACGCCGAGATAAGGCGCGACCTCACCGGTTTCGGCGCGTTGGCGAATGTAATGGGTGAGGCTGGCCATCGACAGCACGTTGAGTAACAGGTACATGCCGTTGAGCAACAGGAAATAGAGGATGAAACCCAGTTGCAGCCACCAGAGCCAGTCGATGTTCACGGTCTGATCTCCGCAATGGCGCGGCGCAGCGCGTCCTGTCCGTAGCGGTCGTGCACCTGACCCAGCAATGCGTGCAGCCGTTCGGGGGTCATGCCTGGCAGCGTGACCAGGCAATCGGCGGCAGTCTGGCGAACCCACCAGCTGGCATCGCCCAGCAACCGTAGGAAAAGCGCTCCGTCGTCGCTGCGCGCCTGATGGTGCAGGGCTTTGAGCGCCGCCAGGCGCACATCGGCATGGCTGTGGTCCATGGCGCGTAACAGCCGGTCACGGTCGCGGGGATCGCCCAGCTCGCAGAGACAACGCAGCGCGACCTGCAGTTGCTCCGGCGCGGCATCTTCCTCGAGCCGTGCGCGTGCCCAGGGCGCCGCGTGGCAGGGGTCGCCATGAACCAGCAGGGCGACCAGCCGCTCGCGTCGAGGATCTTCGGAACCGTTCAGCGTGATCAGCAAGGGCAGCGTCACCGCCTGTTCACCGGCTTGCTGGCAGAGGCTGGCCAGGCGCGGCAAAGCCCAGTCTGGACGCGTTACGGCAGCAGGCAGGATCAGCTGCATCGCGCGGGGAGCGTCCATCGCGATCAGCGTCTGCGCCGCGGCCAGCGAGACGATCACGTTGTGGTTCATAAGCAGCGGTTGTACCGCCTCCCAGTGGGCAGGATCGGCCAGGTGACGCAGGCAGGTCAGCCCGATCAGCTTGGCGCGTACCCGCCCACGCAGCAGCGCCAGGGCCTGATGGTCCATGCCGAGCGCGGCTAGGGCACGATTCATCCGCGCCCTGGCCGCACCGCGCAACTGCAACTGGGTACGGTTCCATTGCAGAAGAAACCACAACTGGCGATTGCGAGGCAGCTCGGGAACTGGCTCCGGTAATTCGTCGTCGAGGCAACAGAGGGCAAAGAACGGACGCCACTGGTCGTTGAACGATTGCCGCCGTGCCGAGCGGCGCCGTGCGACCTCTCCCAGCAGCATGACCTGAAGCATCACCAGGAGGGTCAAGCCGCCCAGGCCCAGCGCGCAATACAGCACCAGTTGTAGCCTGCTGTCTTCCGGCCAGATTGCCAGCCAGGCCCGGCCCGGCATTTCGCAGAGCCAGATCGGGCAGCGCACCGTCCATTCAGAAGGCATGACGCAGGCCAAGCTGGAGCCAGCGGCGCTGGTAGTAATCGCCCTGGCGGTGCTGCCCAAGCTCCCACGTCACTGCCCAGCGGCTGTCCAGCCAATGACGGCCTTGCAGGCTGATCGCGCGCACGTCGCTGGTGATCAGCCGCTGCTCCTCGACCGCCTCCTCCTCGCCGGTTGTCAGGCGCACGCCGGCATGGCTGAGACCGTCGTAATAGTAATCGAGCGCCAGGTCATGGCCGATCGGCGTCCCTGCGTTCGCGACATCGGTGATGTTCAGGGTGTATCCGGCTCGCCAGGAACCCCAATAGCGCTCGGCACCGAGGGCCAGGCGGTCGACGCGGGTGGTTTCGTATTCGGTACGACGAACGCTGGCGGCCGCGAGAAAGCCTGCCGGCAAGCGTCGCTGAAGGCGCAGATCGGCATGCCATTCGGGCAGGAAGTAGGGCGATGGCTGATAGCCGACCTCAGGCTGCAGCGTCCAGTAATCGTCCAATGCGATCACGCCGCCGGCCTCGACGCCCTGGTCCCACTCGCCGAAACGCTGCTCACGCAACAGTGCGCCGTACCAGCCGAGGCCATCCGGTTGTGTCGAGGCGTAGTCCAGGCGCTGGCGTCGCCAGTTGTCGAAGCCGCTGTCGAGCCAATCCTGGCGAGCGGACAACTCAAGCTCGTGGCGGCGTTGCGCCGGCGCTGTGGCGACTGGCGCAGCAGCGGCCACCGGCGAGGTCAGTGCGGCACGTGCCTGCTGGATCACCTGTTGGACTTCGGCGTAGTCCGGCGCTAGCTCGGCTGCCCGTTCAAGTGGAACCAGCGCTGCCTGCGGGCGTCCGGCCCAAAGCAGCGCCTGGCCCTGGCCGAGCAGATAGTCGGCGTTGTCCGGCTCGCGTTGCAGCAACTGCTCGTAGAGCGACAGCGCCTGCTCGGACGCGCCTTGCCAGGCGTGAACGCGTGCCAGGAGAAACCGGGCTTCGCTGTCGTCCGGGTGGTGCGTCAGATGCGCCTCGAGGGTCGTTCGCGCGGCATCGAGTTGCTGCGCCTCGACCTGGCGCTGGGCAACGGCGACATCAGCCAATGCCAGCGGCGGGAACAGACAGCACGACAGTGCCAACGCCAGAACCCGTCGCGTCATCGTGGCCTCCTCAGCAGCCGGCGGATGCGTGCCAGCAATTCCTCCGGCTGGAAGGGCTTGGTCACGTAATCGTCCGCGCCGAGTTCGAGGGCCCGGACGATGTCCACTTCGCGCGCCTTGGCGGTAAGCATCAGCACCGGCACGCATTCCCAGCCAGGCTGCGCGCGAAGGCGTTCGATCAATTCCAGGCCGTCGTGGTAGGGCAGCATGATGTCCATCAACGTCAGGTCGGGAGGGCTCGAGCTGCTCAGCTTTTCCAGCGCCTGACGGCCATCGGCGGCATGCTCGACGATGAACCCGTGACGTTCGAGCATGAACCGAATGAGGAACGCGATGTTTTCCTCATCCTCCACCATCAGGATGCGCTGGCTTGCGGAATCGCTCATGCATTCACCTCATCGGAATTCAGGGGCCGGCCAGGCGGCCAAACGTGGAGCTGTCGCTGGATCATCATGGCGAGTTCATCGCCGTCATGGCGCGACCTGAGCAGCTGGCGCAACGCCCGGCCGCCGTCCTGCTCCGGCGAATCCGCTGCGCACAGGATGATCACTGGGGGCGGCGGCTGGGACTGGGTCAGTTGATCGAACAGCTCGCTGCCATCCCCATCGAGTAGCGACAGGTCAATGATCGCCAGCGCGTAGGGGTGCTCGTCGAGCAGCCTGCGAGCATCGGCCAGGGTGGCCGCTTCCTGCAACTCGATCGCCAGCGGCGCGAGTAGGCGGGCCAGCAGCATGCGCAAGGTCGGGTCCCCGTTTACGTGCAGGATCCGCGAGCCGGCGCAATCGACGGGCAGGCCGGTGCGCACCGCTTCCATGATGCGGGAAAGGTCCACGGGCGTGTGCAGCCAATCGATCACCCCCACTGCGCCGCCGCGCAAGGCGCCATCGTCGTCGTCGCGGCGCTGTGGTTGCAGGTTCACGATCAGCACCGGCAGGTGTCGATAGGCGTCCTGGCTGCGCAGATTCTGGAGGAAGGCGATGCTGCTTTCGTCGCCCAGCGCAGGGCTGAGGGTAAGGGCCAGAATGTCGAACTCGACCAACCGTTCGCGCGCCTGGGCTGCGGTGGTGGCTACCAGCGTGGCATAACCATGACGCTGCAGCGCGCGGGCCAGTTGCTCGGCGGCGAACGTATCGGGCTCGACCACGAGGATGCGAGGCGCCAGCGGGCTCGCCGTGGCGTCGGGCGGCGACGGTGCCGGCAGCACGGGCAGTCGCAGCCAGAATCGCGTGCCCTGGCCTGGTGCTGAATCGAAGCCGATCTGCCCATTCATCTGCTGGACCAGCGAACGGGTGATGGATAACCCGAGCCCGGTGCCACCGCGCTTGCGCGCATCGGAGGAGTCGGCCTGGGCGAAACGTTCGAATATGCGCGAGCGGAACTCCGTCGCGATACCTTCTCCCTGATCCTGGACGCCGATCTCTACGGTGTCCCCGTCGCGGCGCAGATCGACACTGACGACTCCGCCGGTGGGCGAGTGCTTGATCGCATTGGACAACAGGTTGGCCATGACCTGGGCGAAGCGGTCCGGGTCGAGATTCGCCTCGGCCTGAAGCGGGCCGTCCGGCAGCACCGCGGCCAGGCTGACGCCATATTCGTCGCCGTAGGGCTTGATGTCCGTGAGCGATTGTTCGACCAGCGCCGGCACGTCGCAGCGGCTGAAACGGAACAGCAGGCGTCCGGCCTCGAGCTTCTCGATGTCCAGCAGTTCGTTGATCAGGCGCACCAGGCGTTCGCTGTTCTTGTGGGCGATGTCCAGCAGGGGCCGGGCGGTGTCGCTGATCTCGCCGGCGATGCCCCCCAGCAGCATGCCCAGTGCACCTCGGATGGCGGTCAGCGGGGTGCGCAGTTCATGGCTGACGGTGGAAATGAACTCGGTTTTCATCTGCTCCATGCGCCGCCGCAGCGACATATCCACCGCAACGGTCACGAACAGACAGGTGCCGTTGGACATGGTCATGGGCCGCTTGTCCACCTGCAGCCAACGTTCCTCGCCGTGGGCGTCGGTAATGCCCAGCTCGGCGATGTGCAGCTCGCCGCCATTGCGCAGCAGTTCGGCTTCGCCCTGCAACAGCGGAAGCAGCAGCTGGCCGCCGGCAATGTCCTCGGCGCGGCGGCCTTCGATGGCTTGCGGCCGGCTGTCGAGGAGTGCGGCGAAGGCGTTGTTGCACAGCAGGAAGTGACCCGTCTGGTCGCGCACGAAGATCAGATTCTCGTCGCTGTCGACGACGCGTCGCAGGAACACTTTTTGATCTTCGAGCGTGTCTCGACTGCGCTGCAGTTCGGTGACGTCGCGGGCGATGGCCAGATGGTCGCCGAGGCCGGTTGGCACCAGGCGAACCTCGAAGGTACGTCGCCGGCTGGTGTCACACCAGGTGGTCTGGCGCAGTTGCAGTGGGTCTCCGGTTTCCTCCAGCAGGCTCAGCAACAACGGTTCGATGGCCCCGGGGCCGGGCGCGCGATTGCCGTTTGCCTGGGAAAGATAAGTCACCTGCCGTTGTCGATCGATCGCATAGAGATTGTCCGGGACCGCCTGCAGCAGCGCAGCCAGGCGCGCCTCGCCGGCGCGTGCCGCCGCCATCAGTACCTGGCGAATCCGCAGGTTGTGCCGGATCGCCCACAGGGCCGCGAAGAACAATGCCGCGACCATCAGGCTCCCGATGATGGCCAGGCGTCTGCTGTGTTCCACGGTATGGGACACGGCGCGGTTCGCCATGGAGAGTTGCCTGCGCTCGTGCAGTTGCACCGCGCCCAGCAGCACCCGCAGGCGGTCCATGATCTGCTTGCCGCCTGCCTCTTTCACATGATCGGCCGCGTCTTGCAGACCGACGTCGCGACGCGTCTGGATGTTGTCTGCGGCGATCACCACCAGGTCGGCGATGTGGGTGTCGAGCTGAGTGAACCAGCGCAGGTCCGGGTATTGTCGATCCGCCAGGAGCGTCTGTAATCCGCGACGGTGTGCCTCGAGTTGCCGCAGGCCGGCCTCGTACGGCTCCAGGTATTCGCGCTCCCCGGTCAGGACGAAGCCGCGTGAGCCGGTCTCGATGTCCTGCAACGATGACAGCATCGCCTGGGCGGCCGTGATCACTTCCAGGCTCTGGCTCACCGATTGGTTGGTCGCCAAGACGGCTTCCTGGGTACGCTTGCTCTGCCAGCCGAGCGCGGCGAGCAGGATGAAGGCGCACGAGAAAGCCAGCGGATGCCAACGTATCGCGAGTCTTGCAGGCAAACCGGAACTCCTTTCGCCGGTAACAACGGCACGGGTGGCGATACTGTGTCGGCTTGCGCCAAGCCCAACCCGGGTCGGGTCGGTCGCAGTATTCATTCAAGTGTAGTCCGCTTGGACATCGTAGCGGCTCGCTGGGTCCTTTTGCGACAGGGTGTTCAGTGCCGTGGTGCGATCTGGATCTGGTTCCGGCCTCGGTCCTTTGCCCGGTAGAGGGCCTTGTCGGCGCGCTCCAACAAGGCTGCGGGGCTGGAAAGCCCATCGGTCTCGCTGATGCCGGCACTCAGGGACACGTAGAACACCCTGGAGTCGGCGTGGAAGGGGATCGCCGAAAAGCGCTGGCGAATCTCGTCGAAGACCTGCCTGGCTTGTTCCAGCTTGCAGTTGGGCAGCACCGCGACGAATTCCTCGCCACCGTAGCGACCGAGGCTGTCGACGCAGCGCAGCCGTTGCCGCATCAGGTTCGCCAGCGAGCGGATGACGTTGTCGCCGGCAGCATGTCCGTACTGGTCGTTGACCTGCTTGAAATGGTCGAGGTCGAGCATGACGACACTGGTCGGATGGCCGCTGCGCAGCGAACGCTCCACTTCCAGGGCCAGCTGTTCCTTGATGTCGGCGTGCTTGAGCAATCCGGTCAGGCTGTCGCGCGACAGCGCCATGCTCAGCGCGCGTGCCCGCTGGACCTGGGAATAGACTGCGGCGGTGAGGGCGTTGTCGCTGATCGGTTTGGTGATGAAATCGTCGCCCGCCTTGAGCAGCGCCTCCATCTGCCGGTTGATGTCGGTTTCGGCAGACAGGTAGATGATCGTCACGCGCAGCCATTCGTCATTGAGGCGAATCATCTGTGCCAGCTCGAGTCCGGTGAAGTCCGGCATGTTCATGTCGAGCAGCACCACCTCGGGATTGAACGTCCGCATGACCTCGAACAACTGGCTGGGATCGGTCAGGGTCTCGACCAGCATCCGCGACTTTCGCAGCACCAGGCTGTAGCGCGCCACCAGATCGGTGTCATCGTCGATGATCAGTACCCGGTATGGCTCGCTCAATTGCAGGTTGAGGCAGTTCTCCAGGGTGTTTTCCAGCTGCGTGATGTCCAGCGGCCGCGTGAAGTAGCCTTTCGCGCCGGCACGTACGGCCGCCAACTGGCTGTCGAAATCGATGCGGTGGGCGATGACCAGCAGCGGAAGCGGCGATGCCAGGCTCCGTTGCAACGCGCTCATGTCGTCGAGCTCTCCGTCGTACTGGCTGACGATCAGGGCGTCCGGCAGCTGCCCTTGTACGGCGGCGAGCAGATGGGGATGTTCTGCAAACAGCAGCACGTCGTAACCGAAGTCACTCAACGTCCGGGCGATTTCCTGCCCGGCTTCGATATCTTTATCCAGCAGATAGATTCGGCTGCCGGCCGGCAGGTTGTCGTGCGCCTCGGGTTGCTCGACCGGCTCGCCATCCGGCATCCCTGTGCGGGCGGCGTCGACCAGTTGGTGGATGGCCTGCACCCACAGCGCGAGCGCCTGGCCACTGGGTCTGGCTGCCTCCAGCCATGAACTGCAGCGCTGCTCCAGTACGCGGGCCTGCTCACCCAGCGTGGCGAAACCGAAGGTTCCGGCGGTGCCGGCGAGACGATGCAGGCGTTGGTGAATATCGAGCACCATCTGTCGACGTTGCTCCTGCTCGCGTACCTGCGCGAGTTGCCGGGCGAGCTGTTCCAGCTCCGCCAGCGCCGGGCCCAGGCGATCGGCATACTGCTCGTTCAGTACCCGCAGTTGGTCGTGCAGCGCCTGCTTGGCGCCGTCATTCATGTTCGGCATTCCATATGACTTCCAGTTGGGCCGCCAGTCGTAGCGGATCGAAGGGCTTGTGCAACAGCTTGCGCACGCCGAGTCGTCGCAGTTCGTCAGGATCGGCAGGGTCGTCCGGCTGGCCGGTCAACAGCACCACCGGCGTTTGCTGCAGGTCGACCAATCCTTCCAGCTGGCGCAGCAAGTCCATGCCGCTCATGTGTGGAAGCATCAGGTCCAGCAGGATCATGTCCGGTGCAAACGACCTGACCTTATCTATCGCCTCCTGCGCGCAAGCGCAGCTTAGCACCTCGAAACCGCCGAGCTTTTCCAGGGCGATCCGGGTTACCACCTGAATGGATGGTACGTCTTCGACATGAAGAATCCGTCGTAGCGGTCTCACGGCTGGGGCTCGTTCAGAGGCTCGCAGGGCAGCTCGAACCAGAAGCAGGCGCCTCGGCCAGGTATCGAATCGAAACCGATCTGTCCGTCCATATGCTCGATCAACTCCTTGCTGATGGCCAGGCCAAGACCGGTCCCGCCTTGCTGGCGTGTGTCGGAGGCATCTGCCTGGGCGAACTTGCTGAAGATGCGCTCGCGGAACGCAACGGCGATCCCCGGCCCCTTGTCGCGCACGCTGACCCTTACCTTGCCGGCGTCGACCGCTTCGGCCCACAGCTCGACCGTTTCGCCCGGTGGCGAGTATTTGGATGCGTTGGACAGCAGGTTGCTCAGCACCTGCTCCAGACGCATCGTATCGACCTTGATCGAAACCGCCGGGCAACTGCCCAGCTCGATGGTCACAGCATAGCTCTCGGCGTAGCCGTGGTTGCTGCGCAGCGCTTGTTCGAGCAGAGGCTGCAACGGTTGTAGCTGCAGCTCGAAGCGCATCTTGCCGGCGTATAGCTTGTCGATATCCAGAAGATCGTCGATCAGGGCGCTCAGGCGCTTGCTGTTCTGGTGGGCGATTTCCAGCAGTTCCTGCAAATGTTCGGGCACCTCGCCGATCACCTGGCCGCAGATCAGTCCCAGCGACGCGGTGATGGATGTCAGCGGCGTGCGCAGCTCATGGCTGACCGTCGAGACGAAATCGCGCTGCAACGTCTCGATCTGCTTGCGGTCGGTGATGTCGTGCAGCACGACCACCGCACCGTTCTGCTGTCCGTTGGAGGCATACATCGGATCGGCATTGGCCAGCAGATGGCGGACCGTGCCATTGAACACGATGGCCATTTCGACGTTGCGGATATGCTCGCCGCGCAGCGCCCGCATCAGCGGGACCTCGTCGTAGGCCATCGGCGTTATGCCGTCCGCGTGATAGAGGTGATAGACCTCGGGCCACTGCTCCGGCGCCAGACGCTGTGCATCGAGCCCGTGCCAGCGCCGGGCGGTGTGATTGAACAGGGTCAGGTTGCCCTCGGCATCGCAGGCCACGACGGCCTCGGACAGCGCTTCGAGCAGGCGTCTGTTCATTTCCTGCTGCTTGTCCAGTTCCAGCTGTTCGGCTTTGCGCTCGGTGATATCGGTCACCAGCCCATGCCAGAGCACCGAGCCGTCGGGCTGGCGCATCGGCGTGGCGCGGGCCTCCACCCAGATAACGCCCTTGCGCGGGTGGTCGATTCGGTGTTCGAAATGCCATGGCGTCAGGGTCGAAGCGGCATGACGAATACTGGCCAGTACATGTTCGCGGTCATCGGAATGGACCCTGCCGTAGATCGGGCCGATGTTCGAGGCGATTTCGGTCGCGCTCAGGCCGTAGATGTCCTCCACGCCTTCGCTGAGGTAGGGGAAAGAACTGTTGCCGTCGGGCCGCCAGCAGAACTGGAACAGCAGACCCGGCACCTGCGCCGCGATCTGCTGCAGACGCAGTTGTAGGTGTTCCTGGTGGGCCAGGTCGTAGGCGCTGACGATGTAGCCGCGCAGCAACTCGTGCTCGTCATGGATCGCCGATACGTTCAGCAGCACCGGCACGCTGTCGCCATTGCGATGCCGCAAACGCCATTCACGCATTTCGCGCCGCCCTTCGAGCAAGGGTGCGGTGAGCACGGCGAAGCCCGGTTCGACCGTCTCGCCCAGCTCGGCGCTGAGGATGGCCGCACGACGCGCCAGGGCGTCCGGTGGAAACAACGCGGACGTCAGCGGATGGCCGATCAACATCTGCTCGCCATAGCCGAACAGGCGCTCGGCGGTCGGGTTGACGCCGGATATGCGTCCGTCGGCGGTGGTGACCAGCATGGCACTGGCGGCACTGTTGATGAGGGCTTGCTGCAGCGCGGCCTGCTCGGCGTAGCGGTGGGCCTGCAGGCGTTCCTCGAACAATCGCATGATCTGGCGGCTCAGACGCACCAGGGCCCCGCGTTGGGCATCGTTGAGCTGGCGCGGCTGGCGATCGATCACGCAGAGCGTACCGAGGTTGTAACCATCCGGGGAGGTCAGCGGCGCGCCGGCATAAAAGCGGATGTGTGGATCGCCGGTCACCAGCGGATTTTCACGAAAGCGCTGGTCCTCGCGCGCGTCCTGGACCTCGAATATGCCCTGGCCTTCGATGGTATGGGTGCAGAAGGAAATGTCTCGCGGGGTTTCGCTGACATCCAGGCCGAGGCGGCTCTTGAACCACTGGCGATGATCGTCGACCAGTGAGATCAGGGCGATGGGGGTGTCGCAGATATAGGCGGCCAGCTCGGCGAAATCGTCGAAAGCCGACTCATCGGGCGTGTCGAGGATATCGTAGCGCAGCAGTGCGGCGAGTCGGGACAGCTCTCGGGGCGCAGAGGGCGCCGGCATCGATTTCGGTGGCTCCATCTGGCGTTCCTGTCTCGCTGGGTTGAGGGCTGGGCGGCGGCTAGGCGCCGCCGGCGTCCCAGATGGCCTGTATCTGGCTGGCCAGGCGCATCGGATCGAAAGGCTTGACGATCACGTCGCGTGCACCGAGTTTGCGTAGATGCTCTATCTCGCCCGGCTGGACCTTGGCGGTCATGAAAACCACCGGCACCTGGGCCAGATCAACCCGCTCGCCGAGCCTGGTGAGGGTCTCGGTGCCGCCCATGCCGGGCATCATCACATCGAGCAGAATGAAGTGCGGCACGAACCGCTCGACCTCTTCCAGCGCCTGCCGCCCGGAGGAGCAGGACAGCACTTGATAACCGCCGATGGCCTCCAGTGCGACCTTGACGACGGCCTGGATGGACGGGTCGTCCTCGACGTGCAGAATCCGTTTCAGCTCGGTCATGCAAGACCTCCGACAACTGTTTCTCGAGCGTCCGAAACAAGCAGTTTGCCAGCTTGTTGGCTTGCTGGCACATCGCTCGCGAAAAATAGCCTGGCCGCTGGAGGCGCCCGCAAATCCTGACGAAACGGCTGCTACAGCACCGACCCTTGGCGCCGGGTAGCGCGGCGTGACGCTCGGACATCGACGACTGGCCGCTCAGGGTTCGACTTCACCTCCAGGCGAGAATTTCCTGGCGTGCCGCGCGCGCACCTCGCCGGACCCTGACCGCGAATCGGAGACCGCCGCGATCCCCACGCGCCCGGCGGCTACAACGCGCGTATTAGAGCCCGTCGCACATACCTGGCCCCTGGGCGCGGCGTATGGCGTGTCGCATCGGCAGCGTTCGATGGCCGCCAAACGGTCACAGGCGGCATTGAAAATACGGGCCTGCGCGACGGGCGGGTGCGGCAAAGCGCCGCCATAGGCAGATAATGGTCGGGCGTCGGCGGATGCCGGCCCATGGTTATCTTCACTGCGAGGCTGCAACACTATGTGGTACAACGGTTTTCTCGACCTCTCAAGCTGGGAAGTGGTCGCGGCCACCCTGCTTCTGACTCACGTGACGATTGTCGCCGTCACCGTCTACCTTCACCGTTATTCCGCGCATCGCTCGCTCGAACTGAACGCCGGGCTCAAGCATTTCTTTCGGTTCTGGCTGTGGCTGACCACGGCGATGAATACCCGCGAATGGACGGCCATCCACCGCAAGCACCACGCCAAATGCGAAACGCCGGACGACCCTCACAGCCCGGTGCAAAAGGGGCTGGGCACGGTGCTGCGCCGTGGCGCCGAGCTGTACATGGAAGAGGCCAAGAACGAAGAAACGCTTCGCATCTACGGCAAGAACTGCCCGGATGACTGGATCGAGCGCAACCTGTACTCGCGCTTCCCCAACCTAGGCATCGTGCTGATGCTTGGCCTCGACCTCGCGTTGTTCGGCGTGATCGGCCTTACCGTCTGGGCGGTGCAGATGATCTGGATACCGCTCTGGGCCGCCGGGGTGGTCAACGGGCTGGGGCATGCGGTTGGCTATCGCAATTTCGAATGCCGCGACGCGGCGACCAACCTGGTGCCCTGGGGCATCCTCATCGGCGGTGAAGAACTGCACAACAATCACCATACCTACCCGAACTCGGCCAAGCTGTCGGTTCGCGCCTGGGAGTTCGACATGGGGTGGGCCTGGATCAAGCTGTTCAGCCTGTTCGGCCTGGCCAAGGTAAACCGCACCGCGCCCATCGCCCATCGCGTCAAGCCCAAGCACCAATTGGACATGGACAGCGCCATGGCGATTCTCAACAACCGCTTCCAGATCATGGCGCAGTACCGCAGATTGGTTATCAAGCCGCTGGTGCGCCTGGAACTCGAACGCGCCGATGCGTCGATGCGCCATCAATTCCGCCGGGCCAAGCGACTGTTGTCCCGCGAGCCGAGCTTGTTACAGCACGAGCAGCAGGCCCGCATCGCGGCGATCCTGGAGCAGAGCCAGTCGTTGCGAGTGATTTACGAACAGCGCCTGGCCTTGCAGCAGATCTGGACCCGAACCAGCGCCAACGGGCACGAGATGCTCGCGGCGATCAAGCAGTGGGTGCAGGACGCCGAAGCCAGCGGGATCCAGTCGCTACGCGAGTTCGCCGAGCACCTGCGAACCTATTCGCTGCAGCCTGCGGTCGCGCTTGCCTGATATTCGATCAACGCGCCCGACGCCGGGCGAGGCGTCTGGAACTTTGCTCGATCGGCACTCTCTGATTGGCATTCTGGTGCTTACGCGACAGCTGCCCCTGCGGGTTTCCGCTGGTGCCTGGCGCCATTTGGAAACGCAGGTATGAATTCCGTGAACCAGCGAAGCGAATCGGGGGGTGGCATCGTTCCCCCGACCGAGGCGCAAACCCTGTTGGCACTGCTGCACGCTCGCGCCGAAGTCGAGCGTCTGAGCGAACGAGAGCAGCTGTTCAGCACCCTGATGGGGGCTGTCAATGCGGTGCTGTGGGCCTTCGATTGGCAGGCCCAGCAGATGATCTATGTCAGCCCGGCCTACGAGCAGGTGTTCGGTCGCTCGGCCGCGTTGTTGCTGGCCGATTTCGGCGAATGGCGCAACAGCATCTATCCGGACGACCTCGCTTACGCCCAGCAGAGCATGCTCGAGGTGCTCGACAAGGGCGCCATCGAAGCGCGCGAGTACCGCATCATCCGCGCGGATGGGCAGTTGCGTTGGCTCAGCGACAAATGTTTCATCGCCCGCAACGCGGACAGTTCGCGGGGGCCGATCATCGTCGGGATCGCCGAGGACATCACGGAGAAAAAGCAGCTCGAAGGCGAATTGCAGCGTCTGGCCACCATCGACGTGCTGACCCAGAGCAGCAACCGCCGATACTTCTTCGAATGCGCCCAGCGCGAGTTCGACCGTGCTCGGCAATACGCCAGCCCGCTGGCGTTTCAGTTGCTGGACATCGATGACTTCAAGCGGATCAACGACACCCATGGCCACCAGGTGGGCGATCAGGTGTTGCAACGCGTCGCGCATTGCGGTTCGTCCGTGCTGCGCCGGGGGGATCTGTTCGGTCGCATCGGAGGCGAAGAGTTCGCCTTGCTGCTGCCCGGTTGTCAGCCCGACCTGGCCGAACAGATCGCCGACCGCCTCCAGCGCGAGATCCAGCGGCTGGTCTTTACCAGCCCGGACGGCCAGCGCTTCGGCGTCACCATCAGCCTTGGGGTGACCTACCTGCGGGCCAGCGATCCTGACCTCAGTGCGCTCTTCGCTCGTGCCGACGCCGCCATGTATACCGCCAAGCGCCTGGGCAAGAATCAGGTGATCGTCAGCTAGCAGCCATTCTGGCGATGGATCGAGCGGCGCGCCGCAGCCGCTGGCGGACAATGTCCGGCAACGGCAGCTGCGTCACGCTCGCGTTCTTTGCGGGTTCGCGCCCTGGCGCTGAGCCGGTAGCGGCTGCTGCTGGGTGATGCAATGGATATTGCCGCCGCCGAGCAGGATTTCACGGCCAGGCACCATCACCACCTGATGGTCCGGGAAGAGCTGCGCCAGAATGCGCTCGGCTTCGGCATCGAGCGGGTCATCGAAGGACGGCGCGATGATGCCGTCGTTGACGATCAAAAAATTCACGTAGCTGCCGGCCAGGCGAATCGAGGGGTCACGCGGCTGGCTGCCTATCAGCGGCACGACACCGGCGCATTCCGCTTCGCTGGCGTGCAGTGGGCCCGGAATCGGCATCTTGTGTACCCGCAGCGGGCGGTCCCAGGCATCACGCGCCTGTTCAAGCACGCGCATGGCGGCCTGGCATGCCTCGTAATTGGGGTTGTCCGGGTCGTCGGTCCAGGCCAGCAGCACCTCGCCGGGGCGGACAAAGCAACAGAAGTTGTCCACATGCCCGTCGGTTTCGTCGTTGTACAGGCCGAGCGGCAGCCAGATGACCTTATCGATCGCCAGGTAGTCGGACAGTACCGCTTCGATTGCCTCGCGCGTCAGATGCGGGTTGCGATTGCGATTGAGCAGGCATTGCTCGGTAGTGATCAAGGTGCCTTCGCCATCGACGTGAATCGAACCGCCCTCGAGCACGAAGCCCTCGGTGCGGTAGCGGTCGCAGCGTTCGATTTCGAGAATCTTGCGTGCCACCTCGTCGTCGCGCTGCCAGTCTTCGTACAGTCCGCCATCGAGCCCGCCCCAGGCGTTGAACGTCCAATCGACGCCCCGTAGCCCGCCCTTGCCGTTGATCACGAAGGTCGGGCCGGTGTCACGCACCCAGGCGTCGTCGCTGCTCATTTCCACCAAACGAATGCGTGGGTCGTCGAGCTGCTCGCGAGCGGCCACGTATTGCTCGGCGGTCGCGCAGACCGTGACCGGCTCGAAGCGCGCGATGGCCTTGGCCACTGCGGTAAAGGCCGCTTGTGCCGGCGTGCCCTGGTCGCGCCAGTTGTCCGGACGCTGAGGCCAGACCATCCAGGTCTGGCTGTGCGGCGCCCATTCGGCGGGCATGTGGTAATCGTCGGCACGCGGGGTCGTGGTCAGGGTGGTCATCGTATTACCTGGGAAAAGGCAGCAGTTGTCGAGGTCCGGATGCGATCGCGCCATCAGCGGCAGATTATCTGACCACAGCGCGACGGATTCAGCCGCAACGAGGCGTACGGCTGCACCCTTTGCCGATCAAGGGTCGGGTCAGGACTCCAGCGATCCGTCGAGCGTCTTGATCGGGCCGTACAGGTTCGGTCGACGATCACGGAACACGCCCCAGGCGCTGCGGATATGCTCCAGCTGGTCGAGATCGAACGCGTGCACCAGGACGCCTTCGCTGGTCTCGTCCAGCTCCTCGACCTTGGCGCCAAACTGGTCGGCAATGAAGGACGAACCGTAGAAGGTAATGTCGTAGCCGTCCTGCTCCTCGGTGCCGATGCGGTTGCTGGCGATCAGCGGCATCAGGTTCGCACCGGCGTGACCCTGCTGCACGCGCTGCCAATGGTCGCGCGAAGTGATGTTCGGATCATGCGGCTCGCTGCCGATCGCGGTCGGGTAGAACAACAGCTCGGCACCCATCAGCGCCATGCTGCGCGCGGTTTCCGGGAACCACTGGTCCCAGCAGATCGCCACGCCGATCCTGGCGTAGCGGGTATTCCAGACCTTGAAGCCGGTATCGCCCGGATTGAAGTAATACTTCTCGTGGTAGCCGGGGCCGTCCGGAATGTGGCTCTTGCGATAGACACCCAGCACCTTGCCGTCGGCATCGATGATCGCGATGGAATTGAAGCGCGCGCGGCCGGCAACCTCGAAGAAGCTGATCGGCAGCACCACCTGCAATTCGGCCGCCACCTTCTGGAAGTGCTGGATCGCGGGGTTCTGCTCGACCGTCGTGGCCAATTGCAGGTATTGCGGGTTCGGCTTCTGGCAGAAATAGGGCGTCTCGAACAGCTCCTGGATCAGGATCACCTGCGCGCCCTTGGCGGCCGCTTCACGGACCAGCTTCTCGGCGTTGGCGATGTTGGCCTGACGATCCCAGGAGCAAGCCATCTGGGTAGCGGCGACGGTAACGGTGCGGGACATTGAAAACCTCGCGAATGCTGGCGTAAGTGAACCCGGCCACGGGTGCTGCGAAATCTATTCGATACTTATCCGGATTTGAAGCATTATTTTGTGCGTCATGGCAGACCTGACGACTGGCTTGCCGATAAGTATCCGTCAGTCGCCTGGCTGGACGCGTTTGGGCAGGAATGGCGGCAGGTACAGCCCCAGGTACGCATCGAACACCCGCATCCCTTCCTCTGCCATCCGCTGGGTAATGCAACCGTGCTGGTGCACGGAGCGCGCGTAAACCCGGTCGCCTAGCTCCAGCGCGAGGGCGAACACGCCGATGTCGTCGGGCAGTGGCGGCAGCTCGAAGTGGCGTACAAAAAGGACCCGCATCAGTTCGCCGAGTTCGATGTCGTGCTGGCGATCGGCCTGGGTAACCTCGGTCAGGCCGTGCTGGGTGAGAATCAGCTGTCGGGCGGCGGCGTCGTTGTCATAGATCGCCAGCATCCGTCCCTCGATCAGTCGGGACAGATCACGCCAGTTGCCCAGTGCCTGATGGTCGACGGGTTGCTCGAGGCTGGCGCGAAAGGCGGCATGCACGTCGGCGGTGAGCGCAGTGAGCAGCGCCGGGACGCTGGCAAAGAAGTGATAGACCGAGGAGGGCGGAATCCCAGCGTGCTCAGCGACGCTGTAGATCGAAAGCCCGGCCACGCCCTGCTCGGCCAGCCGTTCGCGCGCGGCGGCAAGAATCTGAGCGATACGGGCCTGACTGCTGGCGCGGGGCTTGCGGCTGGTCGCGGGACGAGGGGAACGGTCGGGTGTTTTCATGGTGGCTATTGGAAGCCACATGAAGGTCCCGTTGCAATCGGCATTCGGATGGCATCGACCGCGCCCGCCCTGTCTGGGGCGTGTGCGGTCAGGTGCGTCCGGGCCATCCTACCGAGGGGCGATCAGACGGTGTGCAGGTACCAGTTGTATTCCAGATCGGAAATGGAATGCTCGAACTCCTCCAGTTCGCTTTCCTTGCAGGCCACGAAGATATCGATGTATTGCGGGCTGATGTAGCGGGCCATGATTTCGCTGTCATCCAGCTCGCGCAGGGCGTCGCGCAGGTTGGATGGCAGGCTCGGTTCGACCTGCTCGTAGGAATTACCCTCGATCGGCTCGTCCGGTGCGATCTTGTTGGTCAGGCCGTGATGGATGCCGGCAAGGACGCTGGCCAGCAGCAGGTAGGGATTGGCATCGGCCCCCGCGACGCGGTGCTCGATGCGCACGGCGTCCGGGCTGTCGGTCGGGACCCGCAGTGCGACGGTGCGGTTGTCCAGGCCCCAGCAGGGCGCGTTCGGTACGTAGAACTGCGCACCGAAACGGCGGTAAGAGTTGACGTTGGGGCAGAGAAACGCCATCGAGGCGGCCATGGTCTGCTGAATGCCGCCGATGGCATGACGCAGCGTTTCGCTTTCCAGCGGATTGTCGGTGGCGAAGATATTGTTACCGCTCTTGTCCAGCAGCGAAATGTGCACGTGCAACCCATTGCCGGCCTGGCCCGGATAAGGCTTGGCCATGAAGGTGGTGTCCATTTCGTGGTCGTACGCGATGTTCTTGATCAGCCGTTTGAGCAGTACCGCGTAGTCGCAGGCCTTGATCGGGTCGGCGACGTGGTGGAGGTTGACCTCGAATTGCGCCGGGGCGCTTTCCTTGACGATGGCATCGGCGGGAATGCCCTGTTCCTTGGCGCCCTCGAGGACGTCCTGCAGACAGTCGACATATTCGTCGAGGTCATCGATCAGATAGACCTGGGTGGAGTGCGGCCGCTTGCCCGAAATCGGCGAGCGCGGCGGTTGCGGGCGGCCGTTCACGTTCTCCTGATCGATCAGGTAGAACTCGAGTTCGAAGGCGGCGCAGATGGTCAGTCCCAGTTCGTCGAACTTGCTCACCACCTGGCGCAGCACCTCACGAGGATCAGCGAAGAACGGCGAGCCGTCGCGCTCGTGCATCGTCATGAGCAACTGTGCGGTAGGGCGCTTTTGCCAGGGTTCGTTGCTCAGCGTATTGGGAATCGGAAAACAGGTCCGGTCCGAATCGCCGATGTCCATCCCCAGACCGGTGCTTTCCACCGTGATGCCATTGATGTCGAGGGCGAACAGTGAGGCGGGGAGGTTGATGCCCTTTTCATACACCCGGTGCAGGCTGGCGCGCTCGATGCGCTTGCCTCGCACGACACCGTTCATGTCTGCAATCAGCAGGTCGATGTACTGGACCTCCGGGTGTTCTTTAAGAAACGCGTTCGCTTCATTGAGCTGAACGGCACGCGGCGGCGGAAGCATGATGAAAACACCTTAATTGTTAAAAATTTCAATCATCCGACAACATGTCTTGGAGTCAATCGGAAAGCCAAGTCGCTGTCAATAGCGCCTCAAAGTGCCCCGTGTAAGCCCGTAATGGCCGGTTTTGGGGCAATGCCGAAAAAAAAACATCGACGCTTCGATCGCTTTCGGAAGGTCACTCGGTCGGCTATTGTCTATAAAAATGAACAAGACTACTCTCCGATGAGCCCCATCCGGAAAGACGAGTATCCCATGTCACGCATGCCATTGATCGGCGTTTGCGCCTGTACCAGGCAGATCGGCCACCACAGCTTCCATATCGCCGGGGACAAGTACCTTCGCGCAGCCGCCATCGCGGGTCTGCCGCTGGTCATACCGGCGCTCAGCGAACTCATCGATCCGGCAGCGCTACTCGATAGCGTAGACGGGCTGCTGTTCACCGGCTCGCCGTCCAATGTCGAGCCTCACCGCTATGGGGGTCCCGCCAGTGCCGAGGGAACGCATCACGATCCTTCTCGCGACCAGCTGACGCTGCCGCTGATCCGCGCGGCGGTCGAAGCCGGGATTCCGGTGTTCGGTGTTTGCCGCGGTTTCCAGGAAATGAACGTGGCGTTCGGCGGCAGCCTGCACCAGAACGTGCACGAGGCCGGACCCTACGCCGATCACCGTGAACGGCCAGAAGACCCAGTCGACATCCAGTACGGGTTCAGCCACGAGTTGCATGTACAGCCCGGAGGGCTGCTGGAGCGTCTGGGGTTGCCGGCGCACATCCAGGTCAATTCGGTGCACGGTCAGGGTGTCGAGCGCCTGGGCGAGGGGCTGCGCATCGAAGCCCTGGCACCCGACGGGCTGATCGAAGCCTTCTCCGTCGAGGCGGCGGCAAGCTTCGCGCTCGGCGTGCAATGGCATCCGGAGTGGAAAGTTCACGAAAACCCCCATTACCTGGCGCTGTTTCAGGGCTTCGCCCGAGCTTGCCGGGAACGCGCTGAGCGCCGCTGAGCCCCGGCGGCACGGCGCTGTCTCAATCATCCTGAGGTCGATATGTCCAGCAAGCTCGACCAGCTCACCGGCTGGCTGAAAGAACGCAAGATCACCGAGGTGGAATGCCTGATCAGCGACCTGACCGGCATCGCCCGCGGCAAGATCTCTCCCACCAACAAATTCCTTGACGAGAAGGGCATGCGCCTGCCGGAAAGCGTGCTGTTGCAAACCGTCACCGGTGATTATGTCGAGGATGACATCTATTACCAGTTGCTCGATCCGGCCGATATCGACATGTTCTGTCGGCCCGACCCCGATGCGGTGTTCCTGGTGCCCTGGGCAATCGAGCCGACTGCCCAGGTGATTCACGATACCTACGACAAGATGGGCAACCCCATCGAAATCTCGCCCCGTAACATTCTCAAGCGCGTGCTGAAAATGTATGCCGACAAGGGCTGGCAGCCGATCGTCGCGCCGGAGATGGAGTTCTACCTGACCAAGCGCTGCGAGGACCCGGACCTGCCGTTCCAGCCGCCGATTGGTCGTTCCGGTCGCCAGGAGACGGGGCGCCAGTCGTTTTCCATCGACGCGGCCAACGAATTCGATCCGTTGTTCGAAGACATGTACGACTGGTGCGAGGCGCAGGGGCTGGATCTGGACACACTGATCCATGAGGAAGGCACCGCGCAGATGGAAATCAATTTCCGTCACGGCGAGGCGTTGCACCTGGCGGACCAGATTCTGGTGTTCAAGCGCACCATGCGCGAGGCGGCGCTCAAGCACAACGTCGCCGCCACCTTCATGGCCAAACCCATGACCGGCGAGCCGGGCAGCGCCATGCATCTGCATCAGAGTGTGGTCGACGAGACGGGCCGCAACATCTTCTCCAACAGCGACGGCACCATGAGCCAGCTGTTCCTGTACCACGTCGGCGGGTTGCAGAAATATATCCCCGAGCTGCTTCCGCTGTTCGCGCCGAACGTCAACTCGTTCCGCCGCTTCCTGCCCGACACCTCGGCCCCGGTCAACGTCGAATGGGGCGAGGAAAACCGCACCGTCGGCTTGCGGGTGCCGGATTCCGACCCGCAGAACCGCCGTGTCGAGAACCGCCTGCCGGGCGCCGACGCCAATCCGTATCTGGCCATCGCCGCAAGCCTCCTGTGCGGCTACATCGGTATGGTCGAGGAGCTGACGCCGAGCCAGCCGGTGAAGGGCCGCGGCTACGAACGCCGCAACCTGCGCCTGCCGTTGACCCTTGAGGCCGCGCTGGAGCGCATGGAGAACTGCCGTCAATTGGAGAAATACCTGAGTCCCAAATTCATTACCGGTTACGTCGCGGTCAAGCGCGCCGAGCAGGAGAACTACCACCGGGTCATCAGTTCGTGGGAGCGCGAGTTCCTGATGTTGTCGGTTTGACAAGCAGCTGGACGCCAGCCGCTCGCTATCTTTAACGCTTCGCGCCAACGATTCTTACCAGGAGGTAATTGATGAGCGATTCGCAAACCCTTCAGTGGCAAGCCCTGAGCCGCGACCATCATCTGCCGCCCTTCACCGACTTCAAAGCACTCAACGCCAAGGGCACGCGCATCATCACCCGGGGCGAAGGCGTCTACCTCTGGGACAGCGAAGGTCACAAGATTCTCGACGCCATGGCCGGCCTCTGGTGCGTCAACCTCGGCTATGGCCGTGAGGAACTGGTCGAGGCGGCCACCCGCCAGATGCGCGAACTGCCCTACTACAACCTGTTCTTCCAGACCGCGCATCCTCCTGCGCTGGCGCTGGCCCGAGCGATTGCCGAGATCGCCCCGCAAGGCATGAATCATGTGTTCTTCACCGGCTCTGGCTCGGAGGCCAACGATACGGTGCTGCGCATGGTGCGCCACTATTGGGCGATCAAGGGCCAGCCGCAGAAGAAGGTGGTCATTGGCCGCTGGAATGGCTACCACGGCTCGACCGTCGCCGGCGCCAGCCTCGGCGGGATGAAAGCGATGCACGAGCAGGGTGACGGGCCGATCCCGGGGATCGAGCACATCGACCAGCCCTACTGGTTTGGGGAAGGGGGCGATCTCGACCCGGACGAGTTCGGCGTTCGCGTGGCCGATCAGCTGGAGCGCAAGATTCTCGAGGTCGGTGAAGACCGGGTCGCCGCGTTCATCGCCGAGCCGATCCAGGGGGCCGGCGGAGTGATCATCCCTCCGGACAGCTACTGGCCGCGGATTCGAGAAATTCTCGCCCGTTACGACATCCTCTTCGTTGCCGATGAGGTCATCTGTGGCTTCGGTCGGACCGGCGAATGGTTCGGCAGCGACTACTACGGCAACGCGCCGGACCTGATGCCCATCGCCAAGGGGCTGACCTCCGGCTACCTGCCGATGGGGGGCGTGGTGGTGCGCGACGAAGTGGTGCATACGCTCAACGAAGGCGGTGAGTTCTACCACGGCTTCACCTACTCCGGGCACCCGGTGGCGGCCGCGGTGGCGCTGGAAAACATCCGCATCATGCGCGAGGAGAAGGTCGTCGAGCAGGTCAGGACGAAGACGGCACCTTATTTGCAATCTCGCTGGCAGGAGCTGAGCGAGCATTCGCTGGTGGGGCAGGCGCGTGGTGTGGGAATGCTGGGTGCGCTGGAGTTGGTCAAGAACAAGAAGACCCGTGAACGTTTCGCCGATCCCGGCGTGGGCATGCTCTGTCGTGAACATTGCTTCCGCAACGGCCTGGTGATGCGGGCCGTGGGCGACACCATGATCATCTCGCCGCCATTGGTCATCAACGAAGCGCAGATCGATGAGTTGATCGACAAGGTGCGGCAATGCCTCGATGCCACCGCAAAGGATGCGCTCGGGTGACCGGGCGATGTATCCCGGCGATGCAGGAGGACGTCCGGACGATGCGAACAAAGAGCGTGCAAAGCGCGTGCGGACGGTTGAAAAACGGACACTGACCTTGCCAGACTGCGCGCGTGCTCTGGCCTGACTTACCGAGGGGTGTGTCGATGCCGGCACAGCCTCAGTTAGCTGCCGGGAAGCGGTGAAGATGGCACTCATTTTCTCCAGTCCCTAGCCCCGATACGAACGACGAACAAACAGGAGCTGCACGGATGAAACCCTTTGCCAAGACACTCGTTGCCATGACGCTGGCCGGCACCGCCGCCGGCGCTGCGCAGGCCCAAGAAAAGGTGCTGCACGTATACAACTGGTCCGACTACATCGCCGAGGACACGTTGGAGAACTTCACCAAGGAGACCGGCATCAAGGTTGTCTACGACGTCTTCGACTCCAATGAAGTGCTGGAAGCCAAGCTGCTCGCCGGCAGCTCCGGTTATGACGTGGTCGTGCCGTCCAACCCGTTCCTGGCCAAGCAGATCAAGGCCGGCGTGTTCCAGAAGCTCGACAAGAGCCAACTGCCGAACTGGGAAAACCTCGACAAGGACCTGCTCAAGGCCCTGCAGCCGAGCGACCCCGACAACCTGTATGCCGTTCCCTACATGTGGGGCACCATCGGGATCGGCTACAACCCCGAGAAGGTCAAGGCTGCGCTTGGCGAAGACGCTCCGGTCGATTCATGGGATCTGGTCTTCAAGCCGGAAAACATGGAAAAGCTCAAGGCTTGTGGCGTTTCCTTCCTCGACTCACCGACGGAAATCCTGCCAGCCGCGCTGCATTATCTCGGCTATGAGCCGGACAGCAGCAAGACCGACGAACTGAAGAAGGCCGAAGAGCTGTTCATGCAGATTCGCCCGAACGTGGCCTACTTCCATTCGTCCAAGTACATCTCGGACCTGGCCAACGGCAACGTCTGCGTCGCCATCGGCTACTCCGGCGACATCTATCAGGCCAAGGCGCGCGCCGAAGAAGCGGGCGGCAGTGTCACGGTGGGCTATAACATTCCCAAGGAAGGCGCTGGTACTTTCTTCGACATGCTCGCCGTTCCGGCCGATGCGAAGAACGTCGAGAACGCCCACGTGTTCCTCAACTATCTGATGAAGCCGGATGTCATGGCCTCCATCACCAACTACGTGCAGTTCCCCAACGGCAACGCCGCCGCAACGCCGCTGGTCGACGAAGCGATCCGCACCGATCCGGGCGTCTACCCGTCGCAGGACGTGCTGAAGAAGCTCTACACCTTCCCCGACCTGGACTCCAAGACCCAGCGCACCATGACGCGTAGCTGGACCAAGATCAAATCCGGCCGTTGACGCGGTCGCCGTTCCGGCAGGCCCTCGGGCCTGTCGTCCGGGAGCGTATGAAGTCGGCCAGCAGCGGATGTGCAGGCGGTGCGGATGCGTGCACGGGAGCGCGTTGTTCTGGCTGATGGGCACCCTGCGAAGTACGGCCCCGGCATGAGTGCATGCCAGTTGCATCTTTCCGGTTGATTTTTAGAGGTTTTTCAAATAAACAGCCCGCCTTTCGCGCCGCTGAGGCTCTGGCGGCTGAACAAGAGGACATTTCCATGCGCTCGACACTGAAGTCGCTTATCGTCGCCGTTGCCGTTAGCGGTGCCGCCTCGGCCCAGGCTGCCTCCGTACATATCTACAACTGGTCGGACTACATCGGCGAAACGACGCTGGAAGCGTTCGAGAAAGAGACCGGCATCAAGCCTGTCTACGACGTCTTCGATTCCAACGAGACCCTGGAAGGCAAGCTGCTCGCCGGCCGCACCGGCTATGACGTGGTGGTGCCTTCCAACCATTTTCTCGGCAAGCAGATCCGTGCCGGCGCGTTCCAGAAGCTCGATCGCAGCAAACTGACGAACTGGGACAACCTGGACCCGGCGCTGCTCAAGCAACTCGAAAAGAACGACCCGGGTAATGCCCATGCCGTGCCCTATCTATGGGGCACCAACGGCATCGGTTACAACGTCGAGCAGGTGACTTCCGCGCTGGGCATCGAGAAGGTCGATTCCTGGGCGGTGCTGTTCGAGCCGGAAAATGCCAAGAAGCTTGCCGGCTGCGGAATCGCCTTTCTCGACTCGGCCGACGAAATGATCCCGGCCATGCTCAATTACCTGGGCTTGGACCCCAACAGCGAAAACCCGGACGACTACGCCAAGGCCGAGGCCAAACTGCTGGAAGTGCGACCCTATGTCCGCTATTTCCACTCCTCCAAGTATGTTTCCGATCTGGCCAATGGCAATATCTGCATTGCCGCCGGGTTCTCTGGCGACGTCTTCCAGGCGGCCGCCCGCGCCGACGAAGCGGGCAAGGGCATCGACATCGCCTATTCGATTCCCAAGGAAGGCGGCAACCTGTGGTTCGACATGCTGGCCGTCCCGGCGGATGCGCAGAATGTCGACGAGGCCCACACCTTCATCAATTACCTGCTCAAGCCCGACGTGATCGCCTCGGTGAGCGACTACGTCGGTTACGCCAACCCCAATCTCAAGGCGGGTGAGCTGATGGATCAGGAGGTCCGCAACGATGAGTCCGTCTACCCGCCGCAGGCGGTGCTCGACCGGCTCTACGTGTCGGCCGAATTGCCGCCCAAGATCATGCGTCTGATGACGCGCAGCTGGACCAAGATCAAGTCCGGCCAGTAGCGATACCGGGCGCGGCACATGGCGTACGTCATCCGCCGCGCTTGTTCCAACAGGTTTTCTCCGGCGTAAACCGGGTCCATTTTTCTATCGGGAGTTCGCGCATGGCCGTAGCCTCCAGCGCCTACAAAAAGGCCCTCTCCGGTGAGAGCCAAAACAAACAGGTGCTGCTGAAGATCGATCGCGTCACCAAGAAGTTCGATGAAACGGTGGCCGTCGATGATGTCTCGTTGAGCATTCACCAGGGCGAAATCTTCGCGTTGCTGGGCGGCTCGGGCTCGGGCAAGTCGACCTTGCTGCGCATGCTCGCAGGGTTCGAGCGACCCACCGAGGGTCGTATTTTCCTGGACGGTCAGGACATCACCGATATGCCGCCTTACGAGCGGCCGATCAACA
Source organism: Stutzerimonas stutzeri (assembly GCF_009789555.1). Lineage (NCBI taxonomy): Bacteria > Pseudomonadati > Pseudomonadota > Gammaproteobacteria > Pseudomonadales > Pseudomonadaceae > Stutzerimonas > Stutzerimonas stutzeri. The sequence continues at coordinate 584,230 of NZ_CP046902.1, read as the reverse complement.
TGATGTTTCAGTCCTACGCGCTGTTCCCACACATGAGCGTGGAGCAGAACATCGCCTTCGGCCTCAAGCAGGACGGCCTGCCCAAGGACGAAGTGCAGGCGCGCGTGAAGGAAATGCTCGGTCTGGTGCAGATGACCCAGTACGCCAAGCGCAAGCCGCATCAGCTCTCGGGCGGCCAGCGCCAGCGCGTGGCGCTGGCGCGTTCGCTGGCCAAACGACCGAAGCTGCTGCTGCTCGACGAGCCCATGGGCGCGCTGGACAAGAAACTGCGTTCGCAGATGCAGCTGGAACTGGTGCAGATCATCGAGCGAGTCGGTGTGACCTGCGTGATGGTCACCCACGACCAGGAAGAAGCCATGACCATGGCCGAGCGGATCGCAATCATGCACCTGGGCTGGATCGCTCAGGTCGGCAGCCCGATGGACATCTACGAGACCCCGGCGAGCCGCCTGGTCTGCGAATTCATCGGCAACGTCAATCTGTTCGACGGCGAGCTGATCGAAGACATGGGCGACCACGCGGTCATCGCCTCGCCAGGCCTGGAAAATCCGATTTACGTCGGGCATGGCATCAGCACTCGCGCCCAGGACAAGCAGATCACCTACGCGCTGCGTCCCGAAAAACTGCTGATCGGCACTGAGCTGCCCGAGCTGGAGCGGCCCGGCTACAACTGGGCCAAGGGCGTCGTGCACGACATCGCCTATCTGGGCGGCCACTCGGTCTACTACATCAAGCTACCCTCCGGCGGCATCCTGCAAGCGTTCATGGCCAATGCCGAACGCCACGTGAAACTGCCGACATGGGAGGAAGAGGTGTTCGTCTATTGGTGGGACGACAGCGGCGTGGTGCTGCAGGCATGAAGCGTTCGCCATTGAACGCCGGGCGCCGACTGGTCATCGGCGTGCCCTTCCTCTGGCTGATGCTGTTCTTCCTGCTGCCGTTTGCCATCGTGCTGAAGATCAGTTTCTCCGAGGCGGACGTTGCAATCCCGCCCTATACCGACATCTTCGCCTACGCTGAACAGCAGTTGCAGGTGGTGATCAACCTCGGCAACTACATCTTTCTCAGCGAGGACGATCTCTACTGGGCCGCGTATGCCGGGTCGCTGCGGATCGCCTTTTTCAGCACCCTGCTGTGCCTGCTGATCGGCTATCCGATGGCCTATGCCATCGCACGTGCGCGCAAGGATTTGCAGACGGTGCTGCTGCTGTTGATCATGATGCCGACGTGGACGGCGATCCTGATTCGCGTCTATGCCTGGATGGGCATTCTCAGCAGCAATGGCATCCTCAATGGCGTGCTGCAGGGGATGGGCCTGATCGACGCACCGCTTCAGATCCTCAACACTGACCTCGCGGTGTACATCGGCGTTGTCTATTCGTACCTGCCGTTCATGATCCTGCCGCTCTACGCCAACCTGGTGAAGCACGACCTCAGCCTGCTGGAAGCGGCCTCCGACCTTGGGGCCAGCAACCTGAGCGCGTTCTGGAAGATTACCGTGCCGCTGTCGAAGAACGGGGTCATTGCTGGCTGCATGCTGGTGTTCATTCCGGTCGTGGGTGAGTTCGTCATTCCCGAACTGCTCGGCGGGCCGGAAACGCTGATGATCGGCAAGGTGCTGTGGCAGGAGTTCTTCAACAACCGTGACTGGCCGGTGGCTTCCGCGCTGGCGGTGGTGATGCTGGCAATCCTGCTGGTACCGATCATCCTGTTCAACCGCAACCAGGCGAAGGCGCTGGAGGGCAAGCTATGAAGCGCTGGAGCTTTTCCAACCTGATACTGGTGCTCGGGCTGCTGTTCATCTACCTGCCGATGGTGTTGCTGGTCATTTATTCGTTCAACGCGTCGCGGCTGGTGACGGTGTGGGGCGGCTGGTCGCTTAAGTGGTACGCCGGTCTGCTGGATAACAGCCAACTGATGGGCGCGGTGATGCGCTCCCTGGAGATCGCGCTCTACACCGCGGTAACGGCGGTAGCGCTGGGCACCATGGCGGCGTTCGTCTTGACGCGGATTCCCAATTTCCGCGGTCGTACGCTGTTCGGCGGGCTGGTCACGGCACCGCTGGTCATGCCCGAAGTGATCACCGGTCTGTCGCTGCTGCTGCTGTTCGTGGCGATGGCGCAGTTGATCGGCTGGCCGGCACAGCGGGGCATCACGACGATCTGGATCGCGCACACCACCTTCTGCTCGGCGTATGTCGCGGTGGTGGTGATGGCGCGGCTACGCGAACTCGACCAGTCGATCGAGGAGGCCGCGATGGACCTCGGTGCGCGGCCCTGGAAGGTGTTCTTCCTGATCACCATGCCCATGATTGCTCCTTCGCTGGCGGCGGGAGGAATGCTCTCGTTCGCCCTGTCGCTGGACGATCTGGTGCTGGCCAGCTTTGTCTCCGGGCCGGGTTCGACCACCTTGCCGATGGAAATTTTCTCCGCGGTCCGCCTCGGTGTGAAACCCGAGATCAACGCGGTGGCGAGTCTGATCCTGCTGGTGGTGTCGCTGGCGACTTTCATCGCCTGGTACATCAGCCGTCGCACCGAGAAAAGGCGCGTGCGAGCGATGCGCCAGGCCATGGACGAGGGGACCCAACAGAGCTGGCGCCCGGCGGTGGACGACACCGTGAAGACTCCCCCCTCCGCGCATAGCTGATCGGGAGCCGGTGCGCGGCGGCGGGCTGCCGGGCGCCGGCCTTTTTAAGCGGGGCGGGCCAGGGCATCGCCCGCCAGCGCAGGCTCGGGTTGCGCCTCTCCGCTGACCTCGAATTGCCTGCAAAGCTCAAGCAGATGCCTGGCCAGGTGCTCCAGGCGCTGGCTGTCGCCTGACACGCCCTCTGCATCGCAGGCCGACTGCTCGGCGACCGCCCGCACCTGTTCCACCAGGGCACTCAGTTCGGCGGCGCTGGCCAGTTGTTCGCGGGTCGACACACCGATTGACTGTACCGCTTCGATGGATCGATCGATGTCCTCGAGCAGCTGTGCAATGCGTTCGGTGTGGCCAACGCAGCGCTGTACCCCATCTTTGCTCTGGCTCATGGCCTCGACTGCATTGGCCGATCCTTCCTGCAGGCGGGCGATCATGGTCTGGATTTCGCCGGTGGCCTCCTGGGTGCGTTGGGCGAGTTGACGGACCTCGTCGGCGACCACGGCGAAGCCACGGCCGTGCGTACCGGCGCGTGCGGCTTCGATGGCGGCATTGAGCGCCAGCAGATTGGTCTGGTCGGCCACCGCGTGAATGACGTCGAGCACGCGATTGATCTGTTGGGTATCTTCTGCCAGCGCATGCACCACCTCGCTGCATACGCCGATCTCGCTGGCTAGTTCGACGATTCCGTTCTGCGCATCAGCCACTGCGCTAATGCCGGCCGCAACGTCGCTGTCGGCCTTCTGCGCGCTTTGGGCGGCACGTTCGGTTTCCTCCGATACCTGCATCACCGCAGCACTCAGTTGCTCGACGCTCTGGCCTATCTGTCCGGTCGTGGCCTGCAGGGCTTCGGCGCCCTGGTTCAGACGGCCGGTCGTCGAGGCCAGGTGGCCGCTCGTGCCGTGCAGCTCCGTGCCTGCCCCGACCACGCGACTGACCAGGCCGTCGAGCTCGCCCAGTAGCCGGTTGAAGCCTTGCGCCGATGGGTCGGTCGCCGCGCTGCGATAGGTGAGATCGATCGGTTGGCCCTCGCGCAGCAGATGCGCCGAGGTCAGTTGCAGATGCTCGCCGATGGCCGCATCACGAGCGCCATGGAGCGCCAGGATTACCAGAATCGTGCTCTCGACCACGACGTAACCGGCATGCACAAGGATGATCGGCCAGCCGGCGTCGGCCTGGACTACCCATATGCCCTCGTTCCCTTGCTGCAGCAAAAAGAAGCCAACGTGATGCGCCGCGATGACCCCGGCGGCCACCAGGATGGGCAACCAGTCGCGGTAATAGACCAGGATCGCCAGCAGCACGAAGATGCCAAAGTGCATTTCGATCATGCCGTGGCTCTGCTGAATATGCAGGGCGCAAAGGACCATGAAGGCGGTGCCCATCAGGCAGCGAAAGAGGCGGGTGCCGCCAATCAGCGAGCGCAGTGCGGTGAGGCAGATCGCTGTGCCGCCGCCGATGATCAGCGCAGCCGGCCAGCTGTCATGCCACAGAGCCAACCCCAGCGAATAGAGGGCCATCGTCCAGAGCACGGCCAGCATGATGCGGTCGGCCTGATGGTGAAAGGGTGTGGGCATCGAATCCGTCCTTGCCTGGTGGTGACACGTTATCGATCTGTCGGCAGTGCGATCGATAACTGTAGCGGCATTTCACGTCGGTGCCGGTGCAACATCGATCCAGTCACAGAAACAGCCCACCGCGAGTGAGTGGGTCGCCTTGACCTGACGTCCGGCCAGCACCGCGTCGAGGATTGGCTCGACGAAGCTGTTGCTGGAATTGCACACCGCTCCCTCGCTGTAGGGCCCGATATAGGCCAACTGGCCGCTCCCATCCCAGATGCCCACGGCCGGGCTGGCAGGCAGGCCGTGCGAACCGGGCAGGGCGTCCAGGGGTTGCAGGCCGCTCAATGGGTCGGGTAACCGACCGCGACTGCCTGGTTTTTGCAGCACGTAAAACTGCACGCCGCGTGCGCCGAAGCGCTGCATCAGTTCAGCCAGGTGTTGCTGGTTGCCTGCGTTGCAAGGGCACGCGGGGTCCCAGAAATGCACCACGCGGATCGGTCCGGGGCCTGTCAAAGCCTCGGGCAAGGTCAGTTTCTCGCCGGAGAACAGCGCCGTGCGCTCGCTTTCGAAGGGCCTCAGGTAACGGGCCTCAAACCACCAGAAGGCGGCCAGCATGGCTGCGCCCCAGAGCAGCGCGATCAGAATGGCGATCAGGTATTTGTGGCGTACGGACATGACGGCACTCTTCATAAGAGCCGCCAGCTTGCCACGTTGTGCCTTTGAGCTGAATATTCGGATCAACAGGAGCCAGAAAACCCCACATGCCCTCACGAATCGACCCCGACGCCCTTCGCGCGCAGTTACGTCCGCTCAGCCGTGGCGCTGCCCTCAGCGACGATGCCCAGTTCTATCAAGCCTACTACGGTCTGGATCTGCCTCATCAGCGCAACGTCAAGCGACGCCTGGGCTGCTTTTCCGTACACGGATACGAGGTGGCTGCGCAGGCCTGGTGTCCCGAGCAACCGTTGGCGACGCTGCTCATCCTGCATGGCTACTACGACCACATGGGCCTGTACCGGCACGTGGTGGACTGGGCGCTGCATATGGGCTTTGCCGTGCTCGCCTGCGACCTGCCAGGGCATGGGCTGTCCAGCGGGCCGCGCGCCAGCATCAACGAGTTCGATGAATACCAGGCGGTACTGGAGGGGCTGCTTCACGAGGCCGCCGAATTGCAATTGCCCAGGCCCTGGCATTTGCTGGGGCAAAGCACTGGCGCTGCCATCGTGCTGGATTATCTGCTCGGTCACCCGGAGCAGCCTCAGCTGGGCCGCGGGATATTGCTGGCGCCGCTGGTGCGTCCACGCGCCTGGGGCTGGTCCAGACTCAGTTACGAGGTGATGCGTCGCTTCGTCAAGCAGATCCCCCGGCGCTTCAGCGAGAACTCGGGTGATCCGGCATTTCTCACGTTCATCCAATCCAGCGACCCGCTGCAGCCCAACATCCTGCCTACCGCCTGGGTCGGTGCGTTGTCACGCTGGATTCCGCGCATAGAAGGTGCGCCGCGCAGTCCGCATAGCCCGATCATCGTCCAGGGTGGCGCTGACATGACCGTGGACTGGCAGCACAACCTCCCTGTCCTCGAGCGAAAATTCACCTCGCCGGACGTGCTCCGACTGCCCGACGCGCGCCATCATCTGGTCAACGAGCGTGAAGCGATACGCCGCGAATACTTCGATTACCTCAGCCAGCGGCTGAAGTAGCCTCGAGTCGCTTGTCCGCAGCGCCGGTCCGGGCCTGGATGTCCGTGCTGCTCATGCCGACCGCGAGGCCTGCCCGCAGGGCTTGCAGCGCGGCCCGGTAGTAGCGCTGGCCCGCTTCCGATTGGGCGAACTCGACGAATTGTTCCAGCTCGGCGTCGGAAAGGTCGCGATAGATGAACAGCAAGGTGTTATCCAGGTCGCTTTCGACCTGTTGCTGCAAGCGCTCGCGCTGGCTGTCCAGCAGACCCTGCGCCTGTCCGCCGCCGAGCAGGCCGGGAATCATCTGGCTGAGGCTGTCAGCGGCGACGCCGGCCAGTGCCAGGCTGACCTCGGCACCGGCTTCGGCGGCCGGTAGCGCCTGGGCCAGGTGGCGGATCAGTAATTGCCGATTACTGCCGGCTTGCATCCGTGGCAGGCCATTTTCATAACGCGCCAACTGTTCGCGTCGTCCCGCCAGTGTTTCGGCCGCAACCACCTTGTGGCCCAGCGGCGACTGAAAGAAATCCAGCGCGGGCTGAGGGTCTGGCAAGTTCTGCCGCAGTGCCTGCTGTGCGCGCTGGTCGATGGCGTCGACGGCGAAGCGCCGGTTGCTATTGGTCACCAACGCCTGGAAGACCGCCGGCGGCAGGCTGCTCTTGTAACGCTGCTGGGCGGCTGTCAGGGCATCGGAAAAGTTGGCGCGCTGTTCCGTCCAGCCCGCGGCCTCGTAAAGTTCATCGTAGCTGTCGGCCAGCGTGGTCAGGCTGAAGGCGAGTAATACACAAGCAATAAGGGCGCGCATGGAAGCTCCTCTGTGGCGGGCGGTTTATTTTCAGCGCCGCGACCCGGGCTTGTCGAGGAGCGAAAGCACTGCTGCTAGACTCAGTCGCTGTTTCCCCACGGGCCCGCCGAGGCCGCCGGGAAACGCCAACCTGACCATCGGAGTCACTTTCCTTGCCGTTCTCTACGATCATCGACGACCTGGCCGCGCGCGGCTGGTCGCTGCAGAGTTCCTTCCTGTCCAGTGATGTGACCCAAAAGCTGGCCAACGAGTGCCGCAAACGGTATGCCGAGGGTACGCTGGCGCCCGCTGGTGTCGGTCGAGGCGAGGAGCAGGCGGTACGCGAAGGCATTCGCGGCGACCATATCCATTGGGTGGAAGAGGGGCAGGCGGAGGTTTGCGATGTCTACCTGGCGCTGATGGACGGGCTGCGACAGACGCTCAATCGCGAGCTGTTTCTCGGCCTGGAAGAGTTCGAGTGCCACTTCGCCCTCTATCCGCCTGGCGCCTTTTACCAGACGCATCTGGATCGTTTTCGCGACGACGACAGCCGCTGCGTCAGCGCAGTGCTGTACCTGAATCCGGATTGGCAACCCGCCGATGGCGGTGAACTGCGGATGCATTTCGCCGATGGGTCGAGTCTCGATATCGCACCGCTGGCAGGCGATCTGCTGATCTTCCTGTCGGCTGACTTTCCTCACGAGGTCCTGGTGACCCAGGCCGACCGCCTATCGTTGACCGGTTGGTTTCGGCGCCGCCCAACGGACGTGCTGGCCCTTTGATGCAGGCATGAAAAAGCCCGGCGCGAGGCCGGGCTGAAGGGAACGCGTACGTTCGGGGCGGTTACATCCCCAGTAGGTTCGGCAGGCCGAGGGAGATCGCCGGCACGTAGGTAATCAGTACCAGGAAGCCCAGCATCAGGGCCAGCCATGGCAGGACCGCGCGAATCACCTGAGTCACCGGCATGCGAGTCACGGCTGACGCGACAAACAGGTTCAGCCCCACCGGTGGCGTGATCAGGCCGATCTCCATGTTCACCACCATGATGATGCCGAGGTGGATCGGGTCGATTCCCAACTGTACGGCGATCGGGAACAGGATCGGCGCCAGGATCAGGATGATCGCCGACGGCTCCATGAAGGCACCGGCCACCAGCAGCACGATGTTTACCACCAGCAGGAACATCCATGGCTGAAGACCCGCCTCGAGCACCATGGCGGTGATCTGTTGCGGGATCTGTTCGGTGGTCAGCACGTGCGCAAACAGCATGGCGTTGGCGATGATGAACATCAGCATGATCGTCAGCTTGCCCGACTCGAGCAGCACCCGCGGGCAGTCGCGCAGGGTGATGTCCTTGTAGACGAACAGCGCGATGAAGGCCGAATAAACCGCCGCCACGGCCGCCGCCTCGGTCGGTGTGAACATGCCCGAGTAGATGCCGCCGAGGATGATGAACATCAACAGCAGGCCCCACAGCGCCTTGCGTGCCGCCGACAGCCACTGGCGGAAGCTCGCGCGCGGCATGGCCGGCAAATTCTTCTTCACCGCGACGATGTAGATCGCGATCATCAGCCCGAGGCCGAGCAGGATACCGGGTACCACGCCGGCCATGAACAGCTTGCCAACCGAGGTCTCGGTCGCCGCGGCGTAGACCACCATGACGATCGAGGGCGGGATCAGGATGCCCAGGGTACCGGCGTTACAGACGATGCCCGCGCCGAAGGCCTGCGGGTAACCGGAGCGCACCATGCCGGCGATGGCAATGGAGCCGACCGCGGCGACGGTGGCCGGCGAGGAACCGGACAACGCGGCGAACAGCATGCACGCCATTACCGCGCCGATGGCCAGGCCACCACGGATGTGTCCGACCGTGGCGTTGGCGAAATCGATCAGACGCTTGGCGACACCGCCGGTGGTCATGAACGCGCCAGCCAGGAGGAAGAACGGGATGGCCAGCAGGGTGTAGTGTTCGGAGGTTTCGAACAGCTTGATCGCCAGCGAGCGCACCGAGTCGGGGCTGAAGAAGACAATGGTCAGCGAACCGGCCAGACCGAGCGAGATGGCGACCGGCACACCGATGAACATCAGCGCGAATAGCGCCAGGAAGAGGAACAGGATAGTCATTACTTCGGCTCCTCTTCACCGAGCCTGGCCGCTTCGGCAGCCTCATCGGCCAGCCCCAGTCCGGTTTGCTCGTTGCGCAGGATGCGCAGCAGGATTTCCACGAAACGGATGAACACCATGGCAAAGCCGAAGGGCACGATCATCCCGATATGCCATTGCTTGATGCCAATATGGCCAAGGTCTTCGGCGCCGATGTTGGCAATGAACAACGCCTGGATCCACTCGTAGCTGGCCACGGTCAACAGGGCGGCATAGCCCAGGCAGAACAGGCAGGCGAGCACGCCGATGTAACGCTGCACGTGGCGCGGCGCCAGTTTGACCAGTGCGTCGACGCCGATGTGGCCGGCAGTCCGTACGCCATAGGCGAGGCCGGAAAAGATCAGCCAGGCGAACAGGGCCTTGGTCAGCGCTGTGCTCCAGGTCATCGACTGTGCCAGTCCGATGGTGAAGTCGCCCAGGGCGAAAAAGAAATCGCTGGCGGCTTCGAAGCTATCGCCAAGGCTGTAGAAAACGGTATAGAGGTTGTTCAGGACCACGTAAACGAAGGTCACCAGAGTCATGGCGGCCAGCAGAAAGGCGATGAAGCCTTCCTCGAAGTGGTCCCAGACGCGCCAGAGGGCGTTCATGGATGACATCTCCCGATGGATTGCATTGTTCGATGGGCGTACGGAACGTGCGCCATGATCCGGTCTGGTTACCGGATGACAGAGCAATGAAAGGCTTGTTCTGGACGAGGCGCAAGGCGTGAAACAACTCGCCGTCATGCGCGCCTGGTCGTTGTGTTTTTCACTGAGCTGTCGGTATTGCCGTTGCGCAACGCAGGAGGCGAGCGAGCCCGCCCCCTGCGGTTGGGTTTTACTGAGCGTTTGCCGCTTCGGCGGCCTTGATCAGGTCAGCACCGATTTCGTTCTCGAACTTCTTCCAGACCGGCTTCATGGCTTCGCGCCACTCGGCCCGCTCTTCCGGGGTCAGTACGAGGATTTCGGTGGTGCCAGCGGCCAGGATGTCCTGCTTGGCTTTCTGGTTCAGCGCGTCAGCCTGCTTGTTCACCTCGACGGTCACCTCGTCCAGGATCGTTTCCAGCTCGCCGCGTACGTCAGCCGGCAAACCGTTCCAGAACTTGGTGTTGGTGATCAGCATGTAGTCGAGCAGACCATGGTCGGACTCGGTGATGTGCTTCTGCACCTCGTGCATCTTCTGCGAGTAGATGTTCGAGTAGGGGTTTTCGGCACCGTTCACCACGCCGGTCTGCAGACCCTGGTAAACCTCGGCGAAGCTCATCTTGCGCGGGTTGGCGCGCAGGGCCTTGAACTGCTCGTCGAGTACGGCAGAGGCCTGAACGCGGAACTTCAGGCCACGAGCGTCTTTCGGCGCGCGCAGTTCCTTGTTGGCGGACAACTGCTTCATGCCGTTGTGCCAGTAGCCCAGGCCGGTGATGTTCTTGTCTTCCATGGAGCGCAGCAGGCCCTGGCCGGCTTCGCTCTGCTGGAAGCGGTCAACCGCCTGGATGTTGTCGAACAGGAACGGCAGGTCGAATACCTGGACGCCCTTGGAGTAGTGCTCGAACTTGGCCAGCGAAGGTGCGATCAGCTGCACGTCGCCCAGCAGCAGCGCTTCCATTTCCTTGCCGTCGCCGAACAGCGACGAGTTCGGGTAGACCTGAACCTCGACCTTGCCGGGCAGGCGTTCTTCCACCAGCTTCTTGAACAGATTGGCGCCCTGGCCTTTCGGCGTGTTTTCGGCAACCACGTGGGAGAACTTGATCAGGATCGGGTCGGCTGCCTGGGCCAGGCCTGCGATTCCCAGTGACAAGGCGCAGGCGAGCGCCGTGGCGGTCAGTTTGAACATTGTTGTTTTCCTCTTGTTGTGAATTGAGCTGCCGCGTGGAGCGGTGGCTCGGCTGTAGTCAGCAAGACAAGTCTAGGCGTCCTCGAAGAAAAGTCGCGGCACCGTCGGCAGACCTGATCACCAACTCATGGGGTTTGCGAGAGCAAGCGCTGTGCCAAATGCACGGATATTGCCCCCGTGGAACCGGAGTTTACCGTTGTAGTGGCAAAATGCTGACGAATATTTCTCAGCCAGCGCGTCTAGCGCGCACCTTCGGCGGGCCACCTGTGCAATCGCCGGTGCGCCTGCGCCAGCTAGCCGGAGTATTGTTGCAACGGTGTGGCACACAACCGCAGGATTTGAGGGTCGCTGGAAAGCGGCCATCATGGCGGAAAACCGCCAACTACTCGCCGTCCTCGGGCGGGCTTCCGCCAGCATCGTTGAAAACCAGGCCGTGTTTGCGAAGCTTGTCGTGAAGCGTCTTGCGTGGCAGGCCAAGGGCCTCGGCAACGCTGCGCAACGAGCTGTGCGGGCGTGCCAGCTCGGCGGCGATCAGCGCGCGCTCGAACGCTTCGACCTGCTCGTTCAAGGCACTTCCCGTCGTTGCGACCCCACCCTCGGCAACCAGGGCCGGGTCGTCCAGCCCCAGCTGCAGCCCCAGCGCAAAGCGTTCGGCGGTGTTCTGCAGCTCGCGGACGTTGCCGGGCCAGCTGTGCCTGAGAAGCTGCCCGCGCTGCTCCGGGCGCAGTTCACGGATTGGCAGGCCGTGGCGGTTGGCCGCGGTTTCGGCGAAATGCTGGAACAGGAAAAGCGGGTCTTCGCTGCGCTCTCGCAGAGGCGGGATGCGCAGCGGCGCGACGTTCAGCCGGTAGTAGAGGTCGGCGCGGAAACGGCCCTGGTCGGCAGCCTGGCGCAAGTCTTCCTTGGTCGCGGCGATGACCCGGATGTCCAGCGCGATCGACTGGTTGCCGCCCAGGCGTTCGACGACCCGCTCCTGGAGCATGCGCAGCAGTTTGACCTGCACATCGAGGCTCATGCTCTCGATTTCGTCCAGGAACAGGGTGCCGCCGTTGGCGAATTCGAACTTGCCGATGCGGCGTTTTTGCGCACCGGTGAAGGCGCCCGCCTCGTGGCCGAAGAGTTCGCTTTCGACCACCGATTCGGCCAGCGCGCCGGCATTGATGGCGACAAAGGGGCCAGCGCGCCGGCTGGACAGATCATGCAGCGCGCGCGCGACGACTTCCTTGCCGGCACCGGTTTCACCGAGGATCAGTACGTCGGCCTGCGTGCTGGCGAGCGCGCCGATCTGTTCTCGCAGGCGCCGCATGGCGGGCGACTGGCCAAGCAGCCGGGTGGAGAGCTGTTGGCGGTCGGCCAACGCCAGGCGCAGGCTGCGGTTGTCCAGGACCAGCTGGCGCAGGGCCAGGGCGCGGCGTACCCCATCGAGCAGCGCTTCGCTGGGAAAGGGTTTTTCGAGGAAGTCGTAGGCGCCGGCGCGCATCGCCTGCACCGCCAGTTGAATGTCGCCGTGGCCGGTGATCAACAGAACCGGCAGCTCGCTGTCGAGCGCCTGCAGTTGTTGCTGGAGCGCCAGGCCATCGAGGCCGGGCATGCGGATGTCGCTGACCACCACGCCGGGCCAGTCCACTGGCAGCATGGCCGGCAGGCCGCGCGCGTCGCCCAGGCTGAGCACCTTCAGCCCGGCGAGGTCGAGTGTCTGGCTCAGGGCCTTGCGCAGGTGAGGGTCGTCGTCGACCAGGACTACCTGGCACTGCGGGTCGATCTGGCTGGTCATGCTAGTCCTCGCTCGGGAAGGCGACGCCAGGGGCGGCGGAGCGCAGGTAAAGGCTCAGCTGGGCGCCGCCTTCGGAATGGTTGGCCAACGTCAGCTCGCCGCCCAGGGCCCGGGTCAGGGTATCGCAGATGGCCAGCCCCAACCCCAGCCCTTGCGCGCTGGTCTTGGTGGTGAAGAAGGGTTCGCGGGCGCGTTGCAGCGCCTCGGCGGTAAATCCCGGCCCGTTGTCGCGCAGGGTCAGTAGCACGCCGTCACCCTGGCGTTCGGCGCGCAGCCAGATGCGCCGCACCGGTGGGCGCTCGTTGAGCGCATCGAGCGCATTGGCCAGCAGATTGGAAAGAATCTGCCGCAGCCGCGTCTCGCCCGCCTGGACCCATAGCGTCGCCTCCGGAAGATCACGGATCAATTCCACGCCCATGGCTTGCCGACGCTTGGCCAGCAGGGCCAGCGCATCGTCCAGCGCCGGTTGCAACGCGACCCGCTCCGGCGCATGCCGATCGCGGCGGGCGAAGGCGCGCAGATGGGCGATGATCGAGGCCATGCGCGCCGTCAGTTCGCTGATCAACCTGAGGTTGTCGCGTGCTTCCTCGTTCCGCTGTTGATCGAGCAGCACGCCGGCGTTGTCCGCGTAGCTGCGGATCGCGCCCAGCGGCTGATTGAGTTCATGGCTGATGCTGGCCGACATGGTGCCCAGCGCCGACAGCTTGCCCGCCTGTAGCAGCTCGTCCTGAGCACGGACCAGCTCCTGCTGCGCCTGTTCGCGCTCCAGAACTTCCTGCCTGAGCCGGCTGTTCAGCGCTTCCAGATCCTGTGTGCGGGCTTGCACGCGACGTTCCAGCTGTTGGCGTGCCTTGGCGTCCAGCGCGATGCGTTCGAGGTAGTGGCGGCGGCGCTGCATCAACAGCCCGAGCAGCAGCAACAGCGCCGCCAGGGTGGCCGCCCCGATCGCCACGACGGTCTGCACCGGTCGCACGACCAGGCTGATCGGCGCCAGGATGCGCACGGTCCAGCCGGTTTCCTTGAGCTCGCGGCTCTGGATCAGCCAGGTGTCGATATCGAGCGTCAGGTCCTGCGGGTCGAGTGTTGGATAGGGACGCACGGACGCGATCTGCTCACGCTCATCGATATCCAGCGCCCGGCTGGCACGAAACCGCCATTGCGGCTTGGACGTGAGGATCACAACGCCAAAATTATCGGTCACCATGAGTTGTTCGGGCGTCGTGCCCCAGAGGGTTTCGGTGTAGTCCAGGTCGACTTTCACCACCAGCACGCCGAGTGCCTGGTCGCCATCGCGCACGGCGGCTCCGAAGTAATAGCCGCGCTTGCCCGAGGTGGTGCCCAGGCCGAAGAAACGCCCCAGCTCACCGGCCATGGCTTCTCTGAAGTAGGGGCGAAACGCGAAGTTCCGGTTGACGAAGCTGTCCTCGTCGTTCCAGTTCGAGGCGGCCAGCGTGTTGCCATCCGGTGCCATCAGGTAGATCACATCGGCGCCGGTTTCCTTGCGCAGTTGATCCAGCAGGCGATTGGCCTGGTCCTTGATGACCGGGTCGTGCGGCTGGCGCAGCGCGGTTCGCAGGGTCGGCAGATCGCCAAGAATACGCGGCAGCACCTCGTAGCGGCGCAGCGAGCCGAGCAGGTTGGCCACGTACAGATCGAGGGTTTGCCGGTTCTGCTCGATCAGCTCGTTGCTGTAATAGCGCTCGGCCAGCTGCTGTAACGGCCACAGCAGTGGCGCCAGTAACAGGGCGACAAGGGCCAGGTTGCGCCAGCGAGGACGGCGGGGAGATTCGGGTGATGTCATGCGGATGCGCCTGTGATTCGGGCGACATTATGCACGTTCAGCCGACCACCGGCCGAGGTCGGCGCAAGCGCCTCGACCTGCTGGCGAACTCAGACGCTTTGAATGGCCTGCACGCTTTGATCGGCCGGAACGTCGCGTGCATTGGCGAGGCATTGATGCAGCGCGGTTTCCCAGTCCGGTAGCGCGATGCCCCAGTCACGCTGCAGGCGAGCGCAGCTCAGGCGGGAGTTCAGCGGGCGCTGCGCAGCGGTCGGGTAGTCCGTGGACAGGATCGGCTCGAGCCTGGCGCGCAGAAGGCCCTGTCGCTCCAGGTGCTCGGCGATGCTGCAGGCAAAACCGTACCAGGACGTCTCGCCAGTGGCGGTCAGGTGGTACAAGCCGTTGGGCCCGCCCGCTCCGTTTCGCCACTTGCGGACCATCTCGGCCGTGACGGCGGCGATCGTACCGGCCCAGGTCGGTGCGCCGACCTCGTCTTCCACCACCGACAGCGAGTCGCGTTCTTGCAGCAAACGCTGCATGGTGAGCAGGAAGTTGCGCCCGTGCAGTGAGTAGACCCAACTGGTACGCAGGATCAGATGCTCCCCGCCGACGGCCTGAATCGCCTGCTCGCCCGCCAGTTTGCTGGCCCCGTAAACGCTCAGCGGGGCCGGTAGATCTTCTTCCTGGTACGGCTCGGTCTTGCGCCCATCGAACACGTAGTCGGTGGAGTAGTGGATCAGCGGCACGCCCAGCGCCACCGCTTCTTCGGCCAACACGCCAGGGCCGACGGCGTTTACCGCAAAGGCCCGATCGCGGTCGTCCTGGGCCGGGTCGACCGCGGTATAGGCGGCTGCGTTGATGATCAGGTCCGGGCGCAGCAAGCGAATCTGTTGGCGAATCTGCGTCGGTACTGCCAGATCCAGCACCTTGTGGCCCAGGGCAAGCACTTTCCCTTCACCGGCAAGCGCCAGTTGCAGCTCCTGAGACAGTTGCCCCTTGCTACCGGTGATCAGGATTTTCATGCAAATAGCTCCGCCTCGCTGAGGATCTTCCCCGCGGCGTCCTTGGGCGACAGCTGCGGTAGTTCCTGGAACGGCCATGCGATGCCGATCTGCGGGTCGTTCCAGAGCAGTGACCGCTCATGGGCAGGCGCGTAGTAGTCGGTGGTCTTGTAGAGAAATTCGGCGCTTTCGCTGAGGACCACGAAACCGTGCGCAAAGCCTTCCGGAATCCACAGTTGGCGCTGGTTCTGGGCGCTCAGGTGAGTGCCGACCCAGCGGCCGAAACTGGGCGAGCTACGGCGAAGGTCCACGGCCACGTCGAAGACTTCGCCTGCCACCACCCGAACCAGCTTTCCCTGCGGTTGCTGGATCTGGTAGTGCAGGCCGCGCAGAACGCCACGCTGGGATTTGGAATGGTTGTCCTGGACGAAGGTGCGCTTGAGTCCGGTCGCGGCCTCGAACGCGGCGGCGTTGAAACTCTCATAGAAGAACCCACGCTCATCGCCGAACACCTTGGGCTCGATGATCAGCACATCGGGGATGTCCGTTTCGATGACCTTCATGCGTCTTCCCCGGCCAGCTTGAACAGATACTGGCCATAGCCGGTCTTGCCCAGGGCATCGGCGCGGCGCAGCAGCTGCTCGCGGTCGATCCACTTGTGCTGATAGGCGATTTCTTCCAGGCAGGCAACCTTCAGCCCTTGGCGATGTTCGATGGTCTGTACGTACTGCGAGGCTTCCAGCAGGCTGTCATGGGTGCCGGTGTCGAGCCAGGCGAAGCCGCGACCAAAGCGCTCGACGTTGAGGTCGCCGCGCTTGAGGTAGGCGTTGTTGACGTCGGTGATCTCCAGCTCGCCGCGCGGCGATGGCGTGATCGACTTGGCGATCTCGACCACGTCATTGTCGTAGAAGTACAGGCCGGTCACCGCGTAGCTGGACTTCGGTTTCGCAGGCTTTTCCTCGATCGACAAGGCCTTGCCGTTCTCGTCGAAATCAATGACGCCGAAACGCTCCGGGTCCTTGACCCAGTAGCCGAACACGGTCGCGCCCTTTGGCTGGCTCGATGCGCGTTGCAGCTTCTCGGTGAAGTGCTGGCCGTGGAAGATGTTATCGCCGAGGATCAGGCACACCGAGTCATCGCCGATGAACTGTTCGCCAATCAAAAACGCCTGGGCCAGTCCGTCCGGTGACGGTTGTTCGGCGTAGCTGAAATTGACCCCGAACTGGCTGCCATCGCCCAGCAGGTTGCGGTACTGCGGCAGATCCTGCGGCGTGGAGATCAGCAGGATGTCCCGAATGCCGGCAAGCATCAGCACCGAGATGGGGTAGTAGGCCATCGGCTTGTCGTAGATCGGCAGCAACTGCTTGGATACGCCAAGGGTGATGGGGTGCAGGCGGGTGCCTGAGCCCCCGGCGAGGATGATTCCTTTCATGCGTTCTCCAGCGCGCCGAGGCGCTCGCGTTGATAGCTGCCGTCCTGGACGCGACGGCACCATTCCAGATTGTTCAGGTACCACTGCACGGTCTTGCGCAAGCCGCTCTCGAAGGTTTCCTGCGGCACCCAGCCAAGTTCGCGCTCGATCTTGCAGGCGTCGATGGCGTAGCGCAGGTCGTGGCCCGGACGATCCTTGACGAACGTGATCAGGTCTTCGAAGCGCGCCACCCCGTCGGGCTTGCGCGGAGCCAGTTCTTCGAGCAGCGCACAGATGCCGCGCACCACGTCGATGTTCTTCTGCTCGTTGTGGCCACCGATGTTGTAGGTTTCGCCGACCTTGCCTTCGCTGACGACCTTGAACAGCGCGCGCGCGTGATCCTCGACGAACAGCCAGTCACGCACCTGCGTGCCGTTGCCGTACACCGGCAGCGGCTTGCCGTCGAGCGCGTTGAGGATGACCAGTGGAATCAGCTTCTCGGGGAAGTGATACGGCCCGTAGTTGTTCGAGCAATTGGTGATCAGCACCGGCAGGCCATAGGTCCGCTGCCAGGCCCGGACCAGATGATCCGAGGACGCCTTGCTGGCCGAATAGGGCGAGCTGGGCGCATAGGGCGTGGTTTCCGTGAACAGGTCATCGACGCCATGCAGGTCGCCGTAGACCTCATCGGTGGAGATATGGTGAAAGCGGAACGCATCGCGGCGGGCTTGGGGCAACGTCTGCCAATAGGCGCGCGCCGCTTCGAGCAACTGGTAGGTACCGACGATGTTGGTCTGGATGAATTCGGCCGGCCCGTCGATGGAGCGATCCACGTGCGACTCGGCGGCCAGGTGCATGATGGCGTCCGGCTGGAATTCCAGCAGGGCTTCGCTCACCCGTTCGCGGTCGGCGATGTCGGCCTGGAGAAATTGATAGCGTTCACTGTTCTCAACCTCGGCCAGCGACTCGAGATTGCCGGCGTAGGTCAGCTTGTCCAGGTTGAGGACGCTGTGGTCGGTGTCTTGGATGAGATGGCGGATCAGAGCAGAGCCGATGAATCCGGCTCCGCCGGTTACAAGTATGCGCATGATTGATAGGCTTCCTTGGCGCGCTACAGAGCAGCAAGCTCTTGGCATGTCGGCAGGATAGACCTGCCGGAAATGTAAAAATTCCCGGCCACGGCGTGGCGATGATGACCTCGGGCAAAAGTTTGAGGCAGTGTTGCCCGACAGACAATCATCCGACTGCGGCGCGGCGAGGCAAAACACCGACGCGCCCCGGTACCCGGCCGAAGACGAGCGCACAAAAATGGCATTCACGGCGAAAGGGAGCGTGGCGTGGAAGGCTCAATTGAGTACTATTCGCGTCAACGCCCCTGATCGGTAGCAATGGAATGCCTATGCGCAACGACCGACTCGCCGAGCTACTGACGCTCACCTCGCACAGCATGTCCCAGCTGGCTGAGGCACTGACGACCTTCTCTTTCGAACTCATGGCCAGCGAGGACCCGGCCGTCCGCATCGCCAGTCGTCGCATGGTGTCCCGCGTGTCGGCGATCCGCTCGGCGTTCGATCAAAAGGCCCACGCGCTTGAGCCGGCCGTCGCGCCTTGCGTCCCGGGTCTGGACCAGCCGCAAGCGGGCCTTTGTACAGACACCGACGACCGTGTGCAAAGCCCGGGGAAAGATGCATCGGATCACTAACGCAATGAGCTGCGCAAGCGCGACAGCGCACCGAGGAAAAACACCGCGCCGATCGCCAGCAGCGCCAGCAGTTGTGGCCAGATGACCGACAGGCCGGCACCGCGGAACAGGATGGCCTGGGCCAGTTCGACGAAATGCGTGGTCGGCGCCGCCCACATGATGTGCTGTACCAGGTCCGGCATGCTTTCACGTGGCGTCATCCCGCCCGACAGAATCTGCAGCGGTATCAGCACCAGGATGATCAGCAGCCCCAGCTGCGGCATGGAGCGGGCAACGGTGCCGAAGAAAATTCCCATGGAGGTAGTGGCGAACAGGTGCAAAGCCGCTCCGCCCATGAACAGTAACAGTGATCCCTGGATCGGAATCTGTAACCAGCCTTCGACGATGAAGCGCAGGGCGAACGCCGAGGCCAGCAGCACGACCAGCCCCATTGCCCAGACTTTGGCCAGCATGATTTCGACAGGCGTCACGGGCATCACCAGCAAATGCTCGATGGTGCCGTGTTCGCGCTCGCGGATCAGTGCAGCGCCGGTGAGAATGATCGACAGCATGGTGATCTGGTTGATCACCTCGTTTACCGCGCCGAACCAGGAGCGGGTCAGGTTCGGGTTGAAAACGGTGCGCATCACCGCTTCTACGGGCATGGCATCGACGCTGCGGTAGCGTTTGACGAAGCCTTCCAGTTCATCGTTGACGATCTGCTGGATATACCCGGCACCTGTAAACGCCTGGCTGATCTGGGTAGCATCGACGTTGAGCTGGATCGTTGGACTGCGCCCGGCCAGCAGGTCTTGCTGGAAGTTCGGTGGAATGTTCAGGGTGAAGGTATAGAAGCCGGCATCCATGCCCGTGTCCATCTGGTGCAGGTCGATGAGTTCGGGTGGCATGAAGTAGGGCAGCAGGAACGCATTGATGACTCGTTGAGAGGCTTGCGACTGGTCTTCATCGACGATCGCAACGCTGGCGCGATGGGGCGATTCCGGCAGTGCGGTGGCGCTGACATGGATGGCCAGGGTGAAGGCGTAGATGATCAGCACCAGCAATGCCGGATCGCGGTACAGACTACGCAACTCCTTGATGCCCAACTGGATGATATTGGTGAGGGTGCGCATGTCATTTTTCCTGCTTGCGCAAGCCGGCGACGCTGAGCAGGGTCAGCAGCGGAATCGCCAGGAGCAATGGGATGAAATACCCGTACAGATCACTCATCCCCAGCGCCTTGGAAAATACCCCACGGCTGATGATCAGAAAGTGGCTGGTCGGATAGATCTGGCCAAAGAAGGCACTGGCCCCTTCAAGGGCCGAGACCGGATAAGTCAGGCCGGAAAACTGCACAGCGGGCAGCAGGGTGGCGATGGCGGTGCCGAAGATCGCCGCGATCTGGCTGTTCAACACCGACGACATCAGCAGACCCAGGCCGGTGGCGCAGGTGACATACAGCAGCGCGCCGATGATCAGCGTCGGCAGGCTACCCTTGATCGGAATGCCGAAGACGAACACAGCCAGTAGCATCAGGGTCGTGAAGTTCACCATCCCCAGTGCAATGTAGGGCAGTTGTTTACCGATCAGAAATTCCAGCCGGGTGACGGGTGTCACGTAGAAGTTGGTGATCGAACCGAGTTCCTTTTCGCGCACGATACCCAGTGCGGTGAGCATTGCCGGGATCATCATCAGCAGAATCGGAATCATCGCCGGGACCATTGCCGGCAGACTCTGCACATCGGGGTTGTAGCGAAAGCGCACGGCGACATCGGCCAGGCCGCTGCTCGGCATCCCGGCACTGCGCGCCAGTTCCTGTAGATAACTCAGATGCAGGCCCTGTGCGTAGCCCTTGATGGTGTCGGCGCGCATGGGCATCGCGCCGTCGATCCAGATGCCGACCTGAGGCGCGGCGCCGCGTTTGAGGTCGCGACCGAAGCCCGGCGGTATCTCGACGGCCATGCTGATCTCGCCGCTGCGCATTCGTGCGTCCAGTTCCGCGTGGCTGCTCAGCGGCGGCCTCTCGATGAAATAGCGAGAGCCACTGATGTTCAGCGTGTAGGCCTGGCTGGTGGTGGTCTGGTCGCGGTCCAGCACCGCGTAGGTCAAATCCTCGACATCCATGCTGATGCCATAGCCCATGATGAACATCAGCATCACGGTGCCCAGCATGGCCAGCGTCGCGCGGATCGGGTCGCGGCGTAGCTCCATGGATTCTCGGCGGGTGTAACTGAGCAGGCGGCGCAAGCTGAAACGCGACTGCAGTTGCGCACTCGTCGCGACCGTTGCCGGGCGGGCAACCTCGGCCGTGTTCGCGTTGGCCTGGGATTCGGCGTCGGCGCTTTGTGCCATGGCGTCTTCGAGATAGGCGATAAAGGTGGCTTCCAGCGTCGGTAAGCCACGCTTTTTCATCAGCGCCTGAGGCGTATCGCTATCCAGGACCTTGCCCGCATGCATCAGTGAGATACGGTCGCAACGCAACGCTTCGTTCATGAAGTGGGTGGAAATGAAGATGGTCACGCCTTCTTCACGCGAAAGCTGAACGAGCATTTCCCAGAACCCGTCACGGGCAATCGGGTCGACGCCCGAGGTGGGTTCGTCGAGGATCAGGATTTCCGGCTTGTGGATCATCGCCACCGCCAGCGACAGACGTTGGCGCACACCGAGCGGGAGCGCCGGGGGCAGGCTGTCGGACTCGCCGAGCAGGTCGAACTGCTCAAGCATCTCCTGGATGCGGGGTTTGCGCTGGTCGGCTGGCAGATGAAACAGCCGGGCATGCAGATCGAGGTTCTGCCGGACCGTCAGCTCGCTGTACAGCGAAAATGCCTGGGACATATAACCCACGCGTTGGCGGGTATGCATGTCACGTGGATCGACGGGCTTGCCGAACAGCCAGGCATCGCCTTCGCTGGCTGGTAGCAGGCCGGTGAGCATCTTCATTGTGGTGCTTTTGCCGCAGCCGTTGGAGCCGAGGAAGCCGAAGATTTCCCCACGCTCGATGCGAAAGTTGACGTGATCCACCGCGACGAAATCGCCGAAACGCATGGTCAGCCCGTGGGCTTCGATGGCGACGCCGTCGCTGTGTTCGCGGGGTGGAATCTGCAATTCCTTGTGCTGGCTGCGTTTCGCTTCCGGCAGCAATTGGATGAAGGCTTCCTCCAGATTTTCGCTGCCGGTGCGCGCGAGCAGCTCGTCCGGACTGCCCATGGCGAGAACGCGTCCGGCATCCATCGCCAGCAGATGGTCGAAGCGCTGTGCTTCGTCCATATATGCGGTGGCCACCAGCACGCTCATCTGCGGACGGCCCTCGCGGATATGTTCGATCAATTCCCAGAACTGGTTGCGTGACAGCGGATCGACGCCGGTCGTTGGCTCGTCGAGGATCAACAGGTCCGGGTCGTGGATCAGTGCGCAGCAAAGGCCGAGCTTTTGCTTCATGCCGCCAGACAGTTTGCCCGCCGGACGATCGACGAAGGGTGCAAGGCCGGTGCTGCGCGTCAGTTCGGCGATGCGCCATTGACGTTCATCAGCGGCCTGACCGAACAGGCGGCCAAAGAATTCGAGGTTCTCGAAAACGGTCAGCGTCGGATAGAGGTTCTTGCCCAGCCCTTGCGGCATATAGGCGATGCGCGGGCAGACTTCGCGGCGGTGATGGGCGTCGCCGATGTCGCCACCGAGAACCTGGATTTCGCCCTGCTGAATCTTGCGCGCACCCGCGATCAGGGCCAGCAGACTGGATTTGCCGACGCCATCGGGACCGATCAGACCAACCATGCAGTGCGCCGGCACGGTCAGTGTCAGGTCGTCCAGCGCGCGGGTCTTGCCGTACTCCAGGACGACCCCTGAAAGCTGCGCGACACTGGCCAGGGGTTCGCTCATGGTGTGACATTGATCTGAAGGTTGGCGGGCCATTCGGCATCGCTGTCGAGCTTGAGATAAGCCATTCCCGGCAGGCCGGTCTTGACCTGTTCCATGTGGCGTTTGAGCAGTTCGGGATCGATACGGGCCTTGACCCGGAACATCAGCTTCTCGCGCTCGCTTTCGGTCTCCACGGTTTTCGGTGTGAACTGGGCGACGCTCGCCACATAGCTGACGCTGGCTGGAATCACGTACTGCGGCGCCGCGTCGATCACGATGCGTACCTCGGCGCCGATGGCGACTCGACCGGCCTGACGTTCGGGCAGGAAGAACGTCATGTAGACGTCCGCCAGGTCCACCAGGTTGAGCAGCTTGCCGCCCGCCGCCAGAACTTCACCGGGCTGCGCCACCCGATACTGCACGCGTGCCACGCGATCGCTCTTCAATTCGCTGTCGCGGATATCGGCCTGCAGGCGCTCGACGCTCGCGCGGGCCGCTTCGACCGCCGATTGCGCCTCGATCACCTGGGATTTCGCCGCGGCGATGCCGGCATCGGCGGACAGTACCTGTGCACGCGCCGCTGCCAGTGCGGCCTGGGCGCTCTGCATCGCGGCCAGGTCATCATCGAGTTGCTGGCGCGCCATGGCGTTGCGTGCCACCAGCGTTTCGGTACGTTGATGGCGCTTCTGCGCAGCGGTCAGTTCGGCGCGGCGTTGGGTCACCACGGCCTCGGCGGTGGCTCGCTCGCTTTCGCGCATGGCCACGGTGGCCTGGGCGGTGAGTACGGCATTTTCGCCCTGGCGGACCTGGGCGCTCGCTTGATTCAGCTGGGCGTTGAGCACCTCGATGTCCATCCGCGCGAGAACCTGGCCGGGCTGGACGAAGTCGCCTTCCTCGACCTCGATCTGTATAACCCGACCCGCCGTCTTGGTGGCGATGTCGATTTCGGTCGCCTCGATGCGTCCGTTGCCGCTGACGAAACCTTCGGCCAGGCCGCGTGGGCGCAACTCGGCCCAGAGCAGCGCGCCGACGATCGCAAGCACGCCGAGTATCGCCAAGGGTTTGAGCAGTGTCCGAAGGCGTGCCTGGTTCATTGAAGCGCTCCGACTGAACGAATGGTCCGTCAATCCTAGGTGGTTCCCAACCGTTGCGCGTTCATCTGGATCAATATTGCCGCTGATACCCCGTCACTGCGGCGGTTCAGGGCGACCGACGGGCGTGCGAAAGGGTCCATTCGAGTACCTCGCGGCTCAGGGTGTCGCTGGCTTGTCCGAACGCCTCAACGACGCTTTCGACACGGGGATCGACGCTCGGCTGGCGAACCTCGAACCGTCGATTGGCCAGGGTGCGCTGGGTTTCGCTGTTGACCAGTCGAGCGTCGAGCCGAATCAGTACCTCTGGCTTGCCATCGACGTATTCGCTCTGAAAGGCCCGCAGGTCGCTGTGCAGGCCAATATCGGCGTAGAGATTGACGTCTTCGTTGCTCACCGAGGGCATCCGGCCGTCGCGCTGAAAAGCTTCGATCAGACGGTCACGCAGCAGGACCGGAGCCGCATCGCTCCAGCGGGCACCTTGATAGGCGCTGATCTGGTTGCCCTGCGGGACCACTGCGATGCGCGGGCCGGACAGGATGCGGCTGGCCTGTGGGGTGTTGATGCGCAATGCATGGTGCAGCGTCGGCTCGTCGCTCTGCGGCGGCGGTGTCGTGGTGGGCAGAAGAAAGATTCGCAACGGTTCCGAGTCAGGCAGTATCGAACACGCCGAGAGCGTTGCGAGCAATCCGACCAGGGCGAGGCGGGGCAGGGAAAGGCGATGGCTCATGGGGTGAACTCCTGCAGTTTCTCTCGCCCGAGCAGAAACCCGCTCGGATTGTCTTCCAGGCGCTGTGTCACACGGCGCAAGGCGCCAAGGGTCGAGCGCAACTCGTTGATCGCGGGGCCCAGTTCGTTGAAGCCCTGCATACCGTTGTGCAGCGCGCCCTGATTCTCGGCGAGCAGGCTATCCAGCCGGGCGGTGGTGCGGTCCAGCGCGGTCATCGAATGCGCGGCACTGTCCAGCACGCTGCGCCCCTGCTCATCGAGCAGGCCATTGGCGTTGCGCGCCAGGCTCGACAGGTCGGCCATGACGGTATTGGCCTGCTGGCTCAGTTGATTGAACTGCTGCAGCGTCTGGGCCAGGTCGCCGCGCTGGTCCGACAGCACGCTGGTGGCCTGCTCCAGATGTTCCAGGGTACGGCTCAGACGTGCGGTGTTCTCTTGCGAGAAGATCTCATTGGCGCTGACCAGCAGGTTGTTGATATTGCTCATCAGGTCTTCGCCGTTTTCCAGCAACGCACTGAGCGAGGAAGGGTCGGCGACGATCAGCGGTGGGTTGTCCGCGTCCCCCTCCAGACGCGGACTCTGCGGTGTGCCGCCGTGCAGCTGGATGATCATGCTGCCGGTGATGTTGGCCAGTGCCAGGCGTGCCTGGGTGTCCGTCTTGATCGGCGTATCGCCATAGACGCGTATGCGTGCGCGGACCTTGCGCGGGTCATCGGGCTCCAGCCATAACCGGGTGACATCGCCAACCTTGATGCCGCTGTACTCCACCGAACTGCCGCTGGACAGTCCGCTGACCGCCTGGCTGAAGCCAATGTCGTAATAGCTGTATTCGCGATCGATGCTGGATTTGCCCAGCCACAGCGCGAACAGCAATGCGCCACCGACCGCAATCACGGTGAACAATCCGATCAGGACATGATGAGCACGGGTTTCCATTCAGGGTGTCTCCAGCTTGAGCGCGGCCTGGTGCGCGGCTCGACCGCGGGGGCCGTGGAAGTAAGCGCGAATCCAGTCGTCGTCGGTGGCGGCCACCGCTTCCAGGGTATCGACCGCCAGCACACGCTTTTGCGCCAGCACCGCAACGCGGTCGCAGATGGTGTAGAGCGTATCCAGGTCGTGCGTGACCAGGAACACGCTGAAACCCAGCGCATCGCGCAGGGTCAGGATCAACTGGTCGAAAGCCGCTGCGCCGATGGGGTCGAGCCCAGCGGTCGGTTCGTCGAGAAACAGCACTTCGGGGTCCAGCGCCAGTGCGCGCGCCAGGGCGGCGCGCTTGACCATACCCCCGGATAGCTCGTCCGGGTACTTGCAGGCCGCGTCCGGCGGCAGGCCGGCCAGCGCCAGTTTCTGTCGCGCCAGGTGCTCGGCATCGGCGCGCTTGAGGCCGATGTGCTCGATCAGCGGCAGGGCGACGTTTTCCTGCAGGTTGAGCGAGGTGAACAATGCCCCTCGCTGAAACAGCACCCCGAAGCGTCGCTCGATTTCCGAGCGTCGTCGGGGCGGCAGCTTCAGCAGGTTCTCGCCGAACACCCTGACGCTGCCGGCGTTCGGCCGGCGCAGGCCGACGATGCTGCGCAGCAACACCGACTTGCCGGTCCCGGAGCCACCGACAACGCCGAGGATCTCGCCGCGGCGGATGTCCAGGTCGAGGTTGACGTGCACCGCCTGGCTGCCGAAGCGGTTCACCAGGCCGCGGACCTGGATCACGGGTTCGTTCGTCATCACCAGCCCATCTCCATGAAAAACAAGGCGGCGACAGCGTCGAGCAAAATCACCATGAAGATGGACTGCACAACGCTCGAGGTCGTGTGCTCGCCCACCGACTGTGCGCTGCCGCTGGCCTTGAAGCCTTCCAGGCAGCCGATCACCGCGATCAGGAAGGCGAACACCGGTGCCTTGCCGATCCCCACCAGGAAATGGTTGAGCGGTATGTCGCGCTGCAGAATGGTGAAGAACATCGCCGGCGATATATCCAGCGCCAGCGCGCAGACCGTCAACCCACCGATGATGCCGCTGAGGATGCCGATGAACGTGAGGATCGGCAGTGTAATCAGCATCGCCAGTACCCGCGGCAATACCAGCAGCTCGATCGGGCTGAGGCCCAGGGCGCGGATGGCGTCGATCTCCTCGTTGGCTTTCATGGCACCGATCTGCGCGGCGAAGGCGCTGGCGGTGCGTCCGGCCAGCAGGATCGCAGCCAGCAGCACGCCGAATTCGCGCAGGAAGGAAAAGGCTACCAGATTGACCGTATAGATGGTCGCGCCGAAATCGGCCAGCACCGTGGCGCCGAGGAAGGCGACGACAGCGCCGACCAGGAAGGTCAGCAGCGCGACGATCGGGATGGCGTCCAGGCCGGTCTGTTCGATATGCGCAACCAGCGCCGTCACGCGCCAGCGCCTCGGGTTGAGCACCACCGCGCACAGTGTCTGCAGGGTCAGGCCGATAAAGCCGAGCAGGGTGCGTTGTTGGTTCCAGACGCTGGCAACGGTGCGGCCAACGTGAGCCAGCACGTCGGCCAGCCCGTTGGTCTCGGGTGTCTGCCTGGCCTGCGGCTTGTCCAGCGCGGCGGCGACGGTGCGCAGCAGTGCTTGCCGTTCCGCGGGTAACTGCGGCGCCCAATCCTGCAGGCGCGCGACGCGTGCCGGCCCGAGCAGTTCGACCAGCAGTCCGGCGCCGGCGGTATCGAGTTCACCGACAGCGTTGAGGTCGACCTGATCGGCTTCGGTAACCTGGCGACGGACCCGCTCGACCTCACGCCGCAAGGCCGCGTAGTGCTTCAATGACCAATCGCCGCCGATTGTCAAGGTGGCGGCCTGGGTGTCACTGTTCAGGTGCCGCCGTAGACTGCCGGGCGGCGAAATGGCATGCGTCAAAGTGGTTCCCCGTGTTGCGTGCACCGTCGAGGCGATGCCTGGAGGTCGCAGCTTTTTCCTGATCCTATCAGTTCGGACCCTGCGATCGCGGCTCCGTTTAATGTGTCGCAGATGCCAGGCGAAACGTGCGGCCCGGTCAACCGCCTGTGCAATTTGTTACAGCCACGGTCGAACTATCGGCGCCAATCGCCCTCCATAGCGTGCAACCGGTAGCCCTGGTCGGTACGCCATGGCTCGTGCGTCTGCTATTTTTCGCCACCGGTTCGACGCTCCCTTAGTTCAGCCCGTTCGGGCCCTGCCAGCCATACGCCCATTTCGATCACTGCGAGAGTGTCCGTTTTGTCTATGAATCATTTGCGTGTCGTGCCGTTCCTGGTGGTCCTGGCGGTCATCCTTTACAGCGGACTGCGGCCCGAGCCGGTGCCTCAGGTTTTCGACCAGCAGGACAAGCTGCATCATATGCTGGGCTTCGCCGCGCTCACCTTTACGCTGCGGCTGGCGTTCTCGCAGTGGCGCGTGGTCTGGGTCATCGTCACCAGTCTCTGCGCCGCGCTGCTGATCGAGATGGCCCAGAGCTTTCTACCCAACCGCTGGGCATCGCTGGGCGACATGCTGGCCAATACGCTCGGGGTGCTGCTTGGCTGGGGCTGCTCCCATCTGGCCTATCTCTGGTACTTGCGGCGCATCGGCATCACGACGCATCGCGAAGCACCCGACGCGGTCGAGCGGATCGAAAGCTCCGCACGCCCTTGAGGCTGCGAGCGGATGAAGCGGGCAGGGTCATCGGCTGACTTTTCGACTTGTGCGAAGGTCACACGAACGAGACCTTCGACGAGCCGGACCATGCCCCTTCATCCGCGTCATGACCACCCGAGCGCGCGGCGGTGCCGACACCGCGTCAAGCGGCCTCCGGCCTTGCCGGTTGCCGTGGCTGCGGTCGCGTTGCGCGGTGCCTTCATCCAGCGTTGCGCATGATCTGGCGCAGGTTGTCGCTCATGCTTGGCCTGAGCACGTTGATGGCCGTCTGGCTCGGTCCGCTGCCGGCAATGGCCGATCGGCTGTTCGTCGGGCACATGTTGATGCACGTGATGGTCGTAGCCGTTGCGGCGCCGTTGCTGGCGATGGGTCTTGCTGGAGGTCGGCTGGACTTCTCTGGTCGAGTCCCCATGTTGTTCTCACCGATTCTGGCCTCGGTCATCGAGCTTTTCGTCGTATGGGCCTGGCACGTACCGGCATTGCATCACGCGGCCCGCACCGTCCCGGCCGCGCAATGGCTGGAGCAAGGCAGCTACCTGTTCGTCGGGCTACTGGTATGGCTTGCGGCGCTCGGCGGTGAAGGCCGTCGCGCATTGGCTGGCATCGCCGGCCTGTTGCTGACGTCCATGCACATGACATTGCTTGGCGTGCTGCTGACCCTGTCCAGTCGACCGCTGTTCGATCACGGCGGCTCTGCTGCGTCAGGCTTGAGTGCGCTGGAGGATCAGCATCTGGGCGGCGTGATCATGCTGGCGTTCGGCGGCAGCGCCTACCTGATGGGTGGGCTTTATCTGCTCTTTGGCCTCCTTCAGGACCGCCGCAACGGCGCTTCGGCCGGTTAGGCGAGGCCCGTGTAACGCGACGCCGCTCGCTCTCGCTGCAAGCGGCGCGGCGAGCGATTCAGGCCGCGCCCACCGTTTCGTGCCGAGCCTGGCGGCTGCGGTCGCATTGGTCGATCACGGCGAAGACCTCCTGCCACATCTGCTCGGATTGTTGCTTGAGCTGCTCGGTGCGAGTCTCGATCAACGCCTTGATCCGCGCGGCGTCGTCGGTGACCAGATCGATCTTGCGTTCGATCTGCGCCTCGTCCGTGGTGACTTCGACCAGTCCATCGGGGAAACCATAGTCTTCGAACAGCATCTGGTACTTGTGGCTCCAACCGGTCGCCAACGCCGGTACGCCTTGCGACAAGGCGCTGACCAGACCATGGAAGCGGCTGCCCAGCGTGCCGCTGCAAGCGCCGAGGATGCCCTTGATCGCCAGCGCGCCACTCTCCTGGATGATCGGAATGCCGCCCACCGCGGCGGACAGCTGTTCGGCCAGCCGCTGGTCGTCCTTGCCTTCGTGCACCAGTACGAAGGGTTTGGCGTTTTTCTTCAGCAGATAGCGCGTGCATGTCACCAGAAACGGCAGATAGGCCTCGCGTGTCTGCTGATCGGTCTTGTCCAGCATCCGGCAGTTGGGAACGATGCAGAAACGGTTCTGCTCGGCATCGAAGCCTGGCGGCACCACCCCGGTGACCAGGTTGGTGAAATCCGGCGATTGCCTGATCTTGGGCTGCTCGCCGACCAGCTTCGTCAGGTGTTCATAGGATATGCGTTCGCGAGGAAAGATCAGGTCGGTGTTCTTCACCACGGTTTTCATTGCCGCCTGGTTCTTTTCCGATTCGAACGGGCCCAGCGCCTGCGGCAACAGAATCACGCGGGTACCGTTCTTCTTCCAGCGCCGGGTCGACTGCGCCAACTCCGCGCAAGGGCTTTCGCCCCATTGGTCGCTGTAGGCGAAACCGGCGGCGTCGATGACCACATCGACTTCCCGGTCCAGCACCACGCCGTACATCTCGCGTAGCGGGCGGGGCGCGAAGTTCGCCAGGCCACCCCACTGGATGCCGTAGCGCCACAGCCATGCCTTGGGATAAAAGCCCAACTGCACGAGCTTGCGAAATGGCTGTTCGGCCTTTTTCGGTGTCGGTGCCATGACGTAGGTAGCGTCGGGATACCGGGTCTTCAGTTTCTGCAATGCCGCATGCAACATCAGCTCAGCGCCTTTATTGACGAAGCCTGCCTTTCTGATCTCGATAATCATCGCTTACCTCAGTTGTATACGATCAAGTCTTTCTCGGTCTTCTTGTCCGAATAGGGGATCCCTCCAGTTGGATCGGCATAACCCACCGCGAGCAGCATCACCGTGCGCTCGTAATAGGCCAGGCCCAGTTTTTTCGCCAGTTGGCGTTCCTTTGCCTCCACGTCCGGCCAGTTGATCGAACAACTGGACAGGCCGAGGCTCTCGAGCGCCAGCATCAGCTGCATCGCGGCGAGCGATCCGTCGATATAGACCACGTGGCGGTCGCGCGCCTCCGGATAGCAGCCAAGGTCGCCGACCACCGCGATCACGCAGGGCAGGTTGTCATGGAACCCTGCGGTTCCGCCGGCGCATTTGGCGACATCGGCGGCCTTGGCCGGGTCATTGCTGACATAAAAACGAAACGGCTGGCGGTTACAGGCGGACGGCGCGAGGGCCGCCGCCCGGACGGCCTGCTCGATCAGCTCGTTGCTGACCGGCTTGTCCAGATACCAGCGAACCGATCGGCGGCGGCGGAACAACACCATCAGCTCGTCATAGCTGACCGGGCATTGCGGCAACTGGCTGTGCGGATAGGGCACACGGCGGCTGGTTTCATCGACGCTCTGCGTGCCGGCGAAAGCCTGCTTGGCCGAGTCGATGCGAGGCGTGCTGCCGACCGCGGAGAAATAGTCGGTGAGCACATCGCCGGCCCAGCGCTGCTGCCCATTGATGACGCCCGCCCGGGTAGCATCGGCGTAGCAACGAACCGTAGGGCCGATGTAGTCCTCGGCAAAGGTGCTGCGCCGCGGGCGCATGATCAGGCCCTTCTCGAGGCGATGCACATTGCGCCGCAGAAAGGCATCGTTCTCGCCCTTGCTGCGCATCAACCGGGCGAACTGCAGGCGTCCCAGCAGCACGGCGCGGTGTTCGCGGTAGAACTCGCGGCTGATGAAGCAGTAATACAACGACGAGAGAAAACCATTGCTGGAAAACAGCCGGACCAGGGCCAGGCCGGTGCTGTCCCGGGTCGCCTTGATCGCGGTCTTGACCGGATCGGGCAGGGCTCTGGCGAAGGACTTGAGGCTCATCGGGCGGCTCCTGCGGCACTGAATGCATAACGGAAAGGGCTGAACATCGATTTGGTCATCATGTAGAACACCGGTCGGGTCTTCTTGTGCACCAGCAATGCGGCATAGGAGGCAATCGCATAGGAAATCAGCGTCGCCATGGCGGCACCCTCGCCGCCGTATCGCGGGATCAGCAGCGCGTTCAGCCCGATGTTGGCCAGCGCGCCGAGGCCTTGGGTAACCAGGGAGAACATCAGCGCGCCTTCGATCAGGATCCAGCGGCTGAACGCCGCGCGCATGAAGATGAACACGCCCGCCCAGATATGGATGGTGAGGATCGCGGCAGAGTTCTGGTATTGAGCGCCGAACAGCAGCGAAATCAGCGGCCCGGCGAGGAGCGTCACCAACACCGCGACAGCGATGGCGAGAATGAACAGCACATCGAACAACTGCTGGAAGCGCTGGTTGAATCGCACCGCGTCGGCGGCGTGGAGCTTGATCAGCTTGGGGAAGAAGGAGGCAACGATGGCAGTCGGTAAAAAGTACCAGGCCTCGGAGAGTTGCGCGGCCACCGCATAGACCCCGACCTCCTCGGCGCCGACCATCCACTTGAGCATGACCTGATCGATCTTCATGTAGATCACCGCGAAGATCGAACCGACATAAAGAATCCAGCCCTGGCTGAGCAGCTCCTTCGCCTTGGCGAAGCTGGCCGTCCAGCTCATCACCGAGACGGTCGTGGTGCCCTTGTAGAGAATCGCCAGGATCGCGGCGGCCATTACGAACTGCGCGGTATGGGCAAATGCGAAGGCCACGACGCCAGCGCCGCTGAACACCAGGAGCAGCTTGAGTCCGGCTGAAAGCAGGATCGCGCTGGATTTGGCGATGGCCGGATACTTGGCCTGAACCTGCGACTGGAACCAGTACTCCACCACATCGAATGTCTGAAAGAAGATCGCCGAGGCGACGATCAGCAGCATCCAGAACTCCGTGCCACCGACTTTTTCGAACAACAGCGCATAAATGAAGATCAGGGTGAAGCCCAGCGTCATCCCGGAAAGTTTCAGAACGAAGGTGGTGCCCAGGGTCTCCGGCACCTTTTCCGGCTGTTTCACCACCTCGCGGACCACCAGTCCGGCGAGGCCCATGTGACCGGCGGAGGCGAAGATCGCCGTCATCGAGATCGCATAAGACAGGATGCCGAACTGCTCGGGCCCCAGATACCGCGCCAGCAGGATCGCCGTAAGAAACCCTACGCCGATATGCAGCAGCCGCTCGGCCATCATCCATGAGGCATTGAACAGGTAGAGCTTGAGCTTGTTGAAAAGGGTATTGATCGCGGTCATCGAGTGGCCCGGCTCCTCAAGGCTGGCTCCGTGGTGGCAAGCATTGCCTTTCAGTTGCGCTGGAGTGTGGCGACGGACAGCTGACCGCGAATCGGGCGGCATGTTCCGGCATCCGACGAATGGAAATGCACCGTATGGCGGTTGACTTCCTCGACCCGGCGATAGGCCATCAGAGCTGTCATCGACTGTATAGTCAGCGCTGACGGGGGCTGTACGAGCGAGACGCCGCATTAAGCCGTCCGGGCCAGCACGGCCGGGCCAAGACCGTGCTCCGACGGGCTGCGTCGCTCGAAATAGCGGCAACGGTCACCTGCGTATGGCGCTGCCCTTAATCTGATGGCTTTTTCATTCCAAAAGTGGAACTTTTGCCATCATGGCCGCTCTTAACCCTGCTGCCGTTGCTGGCCGGTCCGTGACCCGTTCGCTCGCGTCATTGACCGCCTAGCACGGCGCACAGCCCACCACGCATTGGGCTGTCAGGAAGCTGCCGCGAAGGACTCGCAAGCGCCAGGACGGACGCAAGGAATTGCCGCTGGAAGCGGCCGAAGGGACAGGACCCAGCCCAAGCGGAAAAGCCCCGCATCGAAAGATACGGGGCTTTTTTGTTTGTTTGAGCCCAGACGTCCGCAGGCGCGAGTCGCATCCCGCGGGGCGATCCCGTAAACAAAAAAGGCCCACCTTGCGGTGAGCCTAAGTCGTTGTTTCATATGGTGCCGGCACCAAGAGTCGAACTCGGGACCTACTGATTACAAGTCAGTTGCTCTACCAGCTGAGCTATACCGGCTAAAAGATGGGCGCCATTATAGCCATTGCTCGCGGCGAGTAAACTGTTTGTTGCCAGTTGTTTGCATGAGTTCCTTCATGCATTTGCACGGGGGTCGTCGAGTTCTGCGATGAGCATCAGGTTGCGTGGCGTCAGCTCCACGGGACAGAAGGTGCCGAGCCTCACCGCATAGCCGTGTTCGGCCAGCAGCAGTGCGCGGTCGAGCAGCAGCCAGAGTTCCAGTGGACGGCGAAACAGGCCGCGCAGCAGTTCCAGGTTGCGGACCTCGGCAAGACGCTGCCAGCCGTTTCGTTCGAGCGCGGACCAGTCTCGTGGAGGCGATTCCGGCAGATGCTTCAATGCAGCCAGGTCGCGACAGTACTGCTCGAAGGTTTTCTTCAACCAGCTTGCCGGCAGCGACGGCGTTGGCAGGTAGTCGTCCATGCCGCGCAGGTCGCGCTGCAGCAGGTCGAAGCCCAGGCGCCAGGCCATCGACTGGTCGCGTTGGCGCCGCTCCCGGGCGCCAGCGGTCACCGTTTCGCTGAGCGGTAGCCCGAGATCGTCGCGCGACAGCACCAGCGACGAGCGCATGGCGAGCGACGAGAGGGGCTGGTAACGGTCGGTCTGGATGCGGTTGTAGCAGCAGGGCGCGATTGCCATCTGGCGGCAGCCCTGGGCGATGCCGAGGCCGATCAGGCGTACATGCAGATCGCCGCAGGCGTGCAGCGCCACCGGCGTTACCGTCGGGTCGAGTGCTGCGCATACGCTGTCGCTCATCACGTCCTGTTGGCGATGGGTCGCGTCTAGATTCAAGCGCTGGCTGAGCCGCGCGCCGCTTGTCACCAGTGCCGGGTCTCGTTCGAGGCAGGTCAATGCGCCGCCGCCGGCCGCCAGTTGACGGCCCAGGTGGCCTTTGCCGGCGCACCAGTCGAGCCAATGTCGCGGCGGCTCGCTGAATGAAAGCGCCGAGTCGAATGCGCGAATCTGCAGCCATTTGCGGCCGGGCACATCGACTGGCTGTCGGGCATCGGCCCCGTGGCTCAATGAGCGTGGCAGCTCACCCATGTGGCTCAGCGCCGTGGCCTGCTCGGCCAGCGGTGGGAACGGGGTGGGCGCCTTCAGGCTGGCGGGATGGTTGTGCGCCGCTTCGGCGTCATCCAGAGAGCGGTTGCGCAGCCAGCGAGCCAACTCGGGGTGGTCCGTTTCCCAGCCCATGCGACGGCAGGTGAAGGGGCGCGGACGCCATAACGCCTGATGCCGCTGCAAGAACGCGTCGAGCTGCTGAAAGCGTTCGGCCAGCTGCGCGTGGCTGAAGGAGTGGCTGTGCATGAGGGCTCGGCGATGATGACTTCGCGCCTATGATCGCGCCGAAACAGGTCGCCGAAAAGCAGGCGCCCGTCGAAACGGGCGCCTGCGCGGGACTATTTACCGTAGACCTGCTCGGGCAGCCAGGTGACCAGGCCAGGGAACTGGTAGGCGATCACCAGCAACAGGATCTGGATCAGGATGAACGGTACGACGCCCTTGTAGATGGTGCTGGTGGGTACCGATTTTGGCGTGACACCGCGCAGGTAGAACAGGGCGAAGCCGAAGGGCGGGGTAAGGAACGAGGTCTGCAGGTTCAGCGCGATCATCACGCCGAGCCACACCGGGTCCAGCCCCATGGCCAGCAGCACCGGGCCGACGATCGGGACGACCACGAAGGTGATCTCGATGAAGTCCAGGATGAAGCCCAACAGGAAAATCACCACCATCACCAGGAAGAAGGCGCCGAGCACGCCGCCTGGCAGTTGCGCGAAGATATCCTCGATCAGCACTTCGCCACCGAAACCGCGGAACACCAGCGAGAACAGCGAGGCGCCGATCAGGATCAGAAACACCATGGCGCTGATTTCCGTGGTGCCGTAGGCCACATCGCGCAGCTGGCCGAAGTTCAGCTTGCCCTTGTAGAAAGCCAGGATCATGGCGCCGAGCGCGCCCAGCGCAGCAGCTTCGGTCGGCGTTGCGTAGCCGGCGAGGATCGAGCCGAGCACGGCGCTGATCAGCAGCAGCGGCGGCACCAGTGCGTTGACCAGCTTGCCCCATTCGATCGGACCGAGCTCTTCCTGTGGCAGGGCTGGCAGTTTCTTCGGCTGCAGCACGGCGACGCCGATGATATAGAGGATGTACATGCCGACCAGCAGCAGGCCGGGAAGTAGCGCGCCGACGAACAGGTCGCCGACCGAGACGGTCTTGGGCGAGAAGATGCCCATCTTCAACTGCGCTTGCTGGTAGGCGCTGGACATTACGTCACCCAGCAATACCAGCACGATCGAAGGCGGAATGATCTGCCCCAGGGTGCCGGTAGCCGCGAGCGTGCCGGTGGAAATGGCCGGGTCGTAGCCGCGGCGCAGCATGGTTGGCAGCGCCAGCAGGCCCATGGTCACCACCGTGGCGCCGACGATGCCGGTGCTGGCGGCGAGCAGGGCGCCCACCACGCACACGGAAATCGCCAGCCCGCCGCGCAGGGTGCCGAACAGTCGCGACATGGATTCGAGCAGATCCTCGGCCACCCGGCTCTTTTCGAGCATCACACCCATGAATACGAACAGCGGCACGGCCAGCATCGTCTGGTTGTTCATGATGCCGAACAGACGGTTCGGCAGTGCGCTCAGGTAGCCGCCGTCGAAGGTGCCGGTGAGTATGCCGATGCCGGCGAACAGCAGCGAGACGCCGCCGAGCGTGAAGGCTACCGGATAGCCCGCCATCAAGGCCGCGCAGATGCTGACGAACAGCAGTATTGCCATCAACTCAGCCATGCTTCACCTCCGGCGCGGGCAGGCGTCCGGCGGCGGTATAGGCAGCCTTGATGATTTCGGAAACGCCCTGGAGAATCAGGCAGACCACCAGAACCAGAATGATGCTTTTCTGCAGGAAGACGAATTTCAGCCCGCCCGATTCGCTGGAACCTTCCAGCGTCGCCCAGGAATTGCTGACGTAATCCCAACTGGCCCAGCCGAGGAACAGGCAGACCGGCAACAGAAACAGAAGGGTGCCCAACAGTTCGACCAACGCCTGGTAGCGCGGGCTGAATCGCTGGTAGAAGATATCGACGCGTACATGTCCGTTGCGCTGCAGGACCCAGGCAGCGGCGCCCATGAACACCAGTGCGTGTGCGTATAGGACGGCTTCCTGCAGGGCGGTGGCGCCGATGCCGAAACCGTAGCGCAGTACGACGACCACGGCCGTGCCGAGGACCAGGAACAGGGTCAGCCAGGCGCAAGCCTGTCCGAAGCGGGCGTTCACCGCATCGATCAGCCTGGCGAGACCGAGCAGAGGAGGGGCATGTTTCGACATTGCAGATCCTTTATTGTTATGGCCCAGAAGGCCGGCGATTCTAGGCGGCGGTACGAGGGTGTCGCAACCGGCAGTACTACGTACGTAGTCGTTGTACGTAGTCGCGGCGCTTGAGCCAGAGATAGCCATATGATAGCTAGAACCACCTGAGTACGGGATTCCGATATTCAGTATTACAACAACAAGGAGTTACCCCATGAAACGTCGTCAAATTCTGGCCGCCGCAGGCGTCGGCCTGGCCGCTACGGCCCTGGCCGGTTGCAACAAGGAAGCCGAGACCGCTGCCAAGCCCGAGGGCACCGCCAGCACCGAGAAATTCAACTGGAAGATGGTCACCTCCTGGCCGAAGAACTTCCCCGGCGTCGGTGTCGGAGCGGAAAACTTCGCCAAGCTGGTCAATGAGATGAGCAACGGCCGGTTGACGGTCAAGGTGTATGCGGCCGGGGAACTGGTGCCGGCGCTGGAAGTCTTCGATGCCGTCTCCCGGGGTACTGCCGAGATGGGCCATGGCGCGCCTTATTACTGGAAGGGCAAGGTGCCGGCTGCGCAATTCTTCTGTGCCTTGCCGTTCGGCCCGAACGCGCAGGAAATGAACGCCTGGCTGCATCGCGGTGGCGGCATGGAGCTGTGGGAAGAGGTCTACAAACCTTACGGCGTATTGCCGATGGCCTGTGGCGCGACCGGCGTGCAGACCGCTGGCTGGTTCAACAAGGAAATAAATTCGGTCAACGACTTCAATGGTCTGAAAATGCGCACGCCCGGCCTGGGCGGCGAAGTGCTGACCAAGATGGGCGGAACCGTCGTGAATATGCCAGCCGGTGAGATCTTCACCGCGTTGCAGACCGGCGCCATCGATGCCACCGAGTGGATCGGGCCGTACAACGATCTGGCGCTGGGCCTGCACAAGGCGTCGAAGTATTACTACACGCCGGGCTGGCAGGAGCCGAACGTGACCTTCGAACTGGACGTCAACCTGAAGGCCTGGGAAACCTTGCCGGAGGATCTCAAGGCCATCGTTCGAGCCGCAGCCCGCGCGGTCAATGGCGACATGCTCGACGATTACAACGCCAAGAACATGGAGGCGCTGGAGCAGTTGCGCGAGCAAGGCGTCGAAGTCCGTCGCCTGCCCGATGACGTTCTGGCCCGCCTGAAAGAAGTCGCGGCCGAAGTGGTCGATGCCTCGGCTGCCGCCGATCCGGTTGCCAAGAAGGTCTGGGACCAGCAACGCGCCTATCTCCAGCGTCTGTACGAATACGCCGAGCTGAACGAAAAGGACATCTACAACATTCGCGGCTGATCGCCGGAATCCGTCCGAAACGAAAACGCCGCCCATCGGGCGGCGTTCTCGTTTCAGCCTGATCAGTTTTCCAGGGTCGCGCTTAGGCTGATCTGCGCGTTGAGCACCTTGGACACCGGGCAGCCTTCCTTCGCCTGGTTGGCGATCTGCTGGAACTGGTCCTCGCTCGCGCCGGGCACCCTGGCGTTGAGCGTCAGCGCGATAGCGGTGATCGAATAGCCGTCGCCCACCTTGTCCAGCGTGACTTCAGCTGTCGTGTCGATGCGCTCGGCGGTAAGGCCGGCCTGGCCGAGCATCATCGACAGTGCCATGGAAAAACAACCGGCATGCGCGGCGCCGATCAATTCTTCCGGGTTGGTGCCCGGCGCGCCCTCGAAGCGGGTATTGAAACCATAGGGGTTGTCCTTCAGCGCGCCGCTTTGGGTGCTGATGGTGCCTTTGCCGTTTTTCAGGTCGCCTTGCCAGACGGCGGATGCGGTTTTCTTCATGTCTCCTCCGGATGTGCTGCGTGTGGTCGGATGGCGGTGCTGACCGCCGGGTGCCTGCACGCGGAGCAAGACGGCCGATCGCGTCGGTCGGCCTGCTTCGTCGCTTACTGCTGTTCGGCTGCGAGGATGGCGTTCGCCAGTTGCATGTCACTGGCCTGCAACTGCGGCTGCTCGCTGCGTAGTTTCAAGAGCATGGCTTCGAGATAGGGGCCGCGAATGGCGCCATCGCTGGCGACGAAGCTGCCGGCGTCTTCCTGCGCGGCGGCGACCAGCTTGTCGTCGCGGAAGGTCATGTAAGTGGTGGCGGTGGTCGCGCCCGACGAGAGAATCTGCCGGACGAAGCTGCTGTCCGCCATCGCCGCGCCAAAGGGAATGCAGCTCAGGGTGATTGCCGCGAGTATCGTTCTGCGCATGATTGATGCCTCCACTTGATCCTTCTCTAGAGAGTGCGAGGCGGCCGGCAGAGTTCCTCGGTTACCCGCTGCGCTCGATCAACTGGCGAACCTTGGCCGCGAGCACGTCGATGCTGAAGGGCTTGGCCAGCATGTCCATGCCCGGTGCCAGGAATTCACCGCGAACTTCGGCGTTAGGCGCATACCCGGTGATGAACAGGACGCGCAGATCGGGCCGGTACTGGCGGGCGATTTCGGCCAGTTGGCGACCGTTGATACCCGGCAAGCCGAAGTCGCTGACCAGCAGATCGATACGCTGTCCGCCCTGCAGATAAGGCAGCGCGCTGGCGCCATCCACCGCTTCGAGGACCCGGTACTCCAGCTCCTGCAACACCTCGACCACCAGCATACGGACCGCGGCCTCATCCTCCACGACCAGCACGGTTTCATCGGTGCGCGCGCCTTGTATTGCCACGGGCGCCCGGTGATGTTCGCCGAGGTCCGGTTGCGTCCGGTTGCGGGGCAGGAACAGGGTGATCAGCGTGCCCTGTCCGGGCGTACTGTCGATACGCACGTGACCGCCGGTTTGCTTGACGAAGCCATAAACCATCGACAGGCCGAGCCCGGTGCCCTGGCCGATGGGTTTGGTCGTGAAGAAGGGGTCGAAGGCCTTGGCGACCACTTCGGGCGGCATGCCGGCGCCATTGTCCGCCACGCTGAGGGTCACGTAATCGCCCGGCTCGGGCCCGTCGGCGTGCGTATGGTGGATGTGTACGCTGCCGGTCTGGATGACCAGCCTGCCGCCGTCGCTCATGGCGTCGCGGGCATTGATCACCAGGTTGAGCAGGGCGTTTTCCAGCTGGTGCGCGTCGGTATAGGCCAGCCAGGGCTCCGGCTGCAGAGCGGTTTCGAAGGCAATATGCTCGGCCATGGTTCGGCGCAGCATGTCTTCCATCGAGAGCACCAACTGGTTGACGTCGACCGGCTGTGGATCAAGCGACTGGCGGCGGGCGAAAGCCAGCAGGCGATGGGTCAGCGCGGCGGCGCGGTTGGCCGAGCTGGTCGCGGCGTCGACATAGCGGCCGAGATCGTTCACCTGTCCGCTGGCGACTCGTCGCTGGATCAGGTCGAGAGCGCCCAGCACGCCGGTCAGCATGTTGTTGAAGTCGTGCGCGAGCCCGCCGGTGAGCTGGCCGATGGCTTCCATCTTCTGTGCATGGCGAAGGGTTTCCTCGGCGCGCTCGCGCTCGCCCATCTCCAGGTGCAGCAGGTGGTTGATCTCCGCCAGCTCGCGGGTGCGCTCGGCAACGCGCCGCTCGAGGTTATCGTTCAGCTCGCGCAGGGCCTCTTCGGCGGCCACCTGCGCGGTGATGTCGGTGTTGGTGCCGAACCAGCGGGTCACCTGGCCGAAATCGTCGCGAATGGGCACGGCGCGCGACAGGAACCAGCGGTACTGGCCGTCCTTGCCGCGCAACGGAAAGGTTTCCTCCCAGATCGAGCCGATCGCCACGGCCCGTTTCATCGAGGCACTGACGCGTACATGGTGATCGGGGTGATGCACTGAACGCCAGCCCAGGGCGCGCATGGCTTCAAGCGTGGTCCCGGTGTAGTCGTACCAGCGCTTGTTGTACCAGTAGATGCGGCCCGCCGGATCGGCCATCCAGGCGAACTGGCTCATGTTGTCGGCGAGGGTACGGAATTGCTCCTCGCTGGCACGCAAGGCCCGTTCAGCGCGCATCCGCTCGTCGGCCGTCCAGGCGCGGTCGGCCACCTCCCGGATGAAGGAGATGTCTTCTTCGGCCCACTGCCGCGGGCGGTCCTGCAGCAGGATCAGCGCCGCGCTCAAGCGTCCCTGCTCCTGCAATGGCACGCAGACCAGGCTCTGTATGCGCCGCAGCCTCAGGCTTGCCGCCTGTGCGACGGTACGGGTGTCGTGCAGTACGTCCTCCACCACCACCAGCTCGTCATGCTGCAGGTCGTAGATGAAGTCGCCGTAGTCGGCGAAGCACATGCGCTCGTTGTATTCACCCAGCGCACCGTCGCTCCAGTATCGCTCGACGGTGGCGTACTGGCCGCCGGGGTCCACGGTCAGGAAGGCTGCGCGAGTCACGTTCAGCGTCATGCCCAGGGCGCGCACGGCAGCGGTGACGATGGTGATGCTGTCCGGCTGCCCTCGCAGCAGGTCGCCCAGCTCCATGAGCACCGATTGCCGCTGCTCGGCTATCTGGCGCTCCTGTATCTGTTCTTCGAGCAAGGCGTTCATGCGCAGCAGCTTGAGTTCCGCATTGCGTTCGTCGGTGATGTCCCGGGCGGTTCCGAGCAGCCGAATCCTGCCGTCGGCATCGACCAGGCGACGGCCACGGTTGGTCAGCCAGCGAAACCGACCGCTGCGCTCGTCGTAGACCCGATAGTCGAGACTCAGCTCCCCGTCGCCGATGCCTTCGAGGGCGCTACGGAACGCGTCGAGCAGGGCTCGGCGATCATCGGCGTGGACCCGCGTGAGGAATTCGTCGACAGACAGCGCCGGCTCGTTCGGTGCAAGGCCGGCAAGCGCCTTGAGCTGCGCATCCCAATGCAGCGAATTGCCTTCGAAGTCGTATTC
The DNA here is from genome assembly GCF_009789555.1 of Stutzerimonas stutzeri. Classification (NCBI taxonomy): domain Bacteria; kingdom Pseudomonadati; phylum Pseudomonadota; class Gammaproteobacteria; order Pseudomonadales; family Pseudomonadaceae; genus Stutzerimonas; species Stutzerimonas stutzeri. The sequence continues at coordinate 543,290 of NZ_CP046902.1, read as the reverse complement.
CCAGACGCCGATCGAGGCAATTTCGTTGGCCAGGCTGACCCGTTGTTCGGCCTCCAGCAGTGCCTTGCGTGCTCGCGAACGGTCGGCGGCGGCGTGGATGCGCTCGGCCACCTCGCGCACCAGCGAAATGTCCGCCGGGCTCCAGCGGCGCGGCTCGGCGCAGGCGAACAGAAGGAAGCTGCACCGAGTGGCCTGCTCCAGCAACGGAGCCAGCAGCAGGCTGCGGTAGCCGAGCTGGTCATGCAGCGCGCCGCAGTGCTGGCGACAGCCGGCCTCCTGGAGGAGGTCGTCGAATGGCACGACGAGCCCTTGCGCCAGGCGCGAGCGCAGGGTCGCCGCGCAGTCGCCAAGGGGGAACGGGACGGGCCGGCGCTGGCCGCCCTCCTGCGGCCACTGCTTGTCGATGAGCAATCCACCGTTATCGTCTAGATGGCCGACGGCAATGCACTCGACCGCCATCATCCGAGCCAGCTGCTCGGCCATGATGTCGCTCAGTTCGACGCGACCTTCGGTGTCCTGGAGATGGTCGCTGAGGTCCAGCAGATACGTCTGCTGCGCCTCGCCACGGGCACGCTCGGTGATATCGGTGAAGGTGCAGATCGCGCCTTGCAGCACGCCGTCGCGATACAGCGGCGCGACCCGGTATTCGACCGGCAGGCTGCTGCCGTCCTGTCGGAAGAACAGTTCGTGATCGACATGGGCCGGTTCGCCCGACCTGGCGGTACGCTGGATCGGGCAGTCTTCGATGGCATAGGGCGTGCCGTCCGGGTGGCTGTGGTGGACGACGTGGTGCAGTTGGCGCCCGAGCACCTGCTCCTTGCTGGCAAAGCCGAGCAGCCGGACGAATGCCTCGTTGCACAGCGTGACGCAGCCCTGGGTATCGACGGAGTAGAAGCCTTCGCTGGCCGAATCCAGCAGGCGTCGGGTGAACGCCTCGCTTTCGAGTCGCTCGGTTTCGGCGCGGCGCCGCTCATGTATGTCCTGGGCCACCAGTACCCAGTGCAACAGGCGACCGTCACGGTCGTAGACCGGAGCGCCACTGCCCTGGAACCAGCGCGGGGAACCGTCGGCGGCGAGCAGGGGCACTTCGAAACTGCCGGGCTTGCCGCTTTTCAGTGCCGCGCCCCACTGCTGCAGCACCGCGTTCCGGTGATCCGGCGCGACGGCCTCGAGCCAGCCCCAGCCAGCCGATTCGTGGGCCGACATCCCGGTGAAGTCGCGCCAGTAGCGGTTGCAGAAGATCAGCGAGCCGCTGGCATCGCACTGCCAGATCACCTGCGGGCTGAGATCCACCAGCGCGCGGTAGCGCACCTCCGCCTCGCGAACCGACGCCGCGTGGCCTGGCGTACTGTCGAGAGTGTCTTCGCGAGGGTCGCGACGCAGCTCGAGCAACGCCATGACCTGACGGGCCAGCGTCTGTAGCTGCTCTGATTGCCGTTCCGATAGCCGCTGCGGCTGCCGGTCCATCACGCACAGCGTGCCGAGCGGCACGCCCTCCGGGCTGCGCAGCGCTACGGCGGCGAAAAAACCGGACAGGTTTGCGGCCAGCGGGTCATCGCGAAGATCGGTGAGAACCAGGGGCTGCGAAGCGCTGATGGCGCGCTCACAAAGCGTCGGATCGGGGGCGAGGGAGTCGACCGCGTCGCCAGCGGACGCCTTGATCCAATGGCGTTGCCCGTCGATGAACACGATGGCCGCGCTCGCGCAGCCACACAATTGCGCCGCGAGCATTGCCAGATCGTCGAACGCCGCTTCCGGCGGGGTATCGAGGATGTGGTAGCGGCTCAGCGTAACCAGTCGGTCAGCGCCGCTCCCCGTATTGTCTGCGTTCTCCACGTTCAAGATTTCTTTTCGGCTATCCATGGCGGCAAGAATGGCGTGCTCAGCCGTAAGGCTACCGAGCAGTCGCATCGGGCGGTGTTGCTTGATTATCTGTCGGCGATGATTACTGGCGAAAGGTGCCCGTGCATGATTGTGGCCAGTAGACCCCGCTCGGCCGACAAACTACCAGTGCCGCCGGTCCGGTTGCAGGGCCACCGACTCGATCGTCCGGTCGATATCGGCTGCCGGCAGCGGTGGCCGGCAATCGCATCACGGTTGCCGGTCGGCGTTGCGCAGCGCCGCCAACAGCTCGGGGTCGCGGTGATAGACGTCCGGTCGGTAGTGCGCGTGGCCGTCACCATCCGCTTCGGCGGTCCAGTAGGCCAGCAGGACGGGCGTTGGCTCGGCCAGACGGAATTCGTGCGTCTGGCCCGTCGCGAGCAGTCGCGCGAATCGCTCGCGCTCGTCGTCGATCAACAGCAGATCGACCAGTTGCATCACCGACTCGACCCTGACACAGCCGGAACTGAACGCCCGCTGGGAACGAGCGAAGAGGCTCTGGCTCGGCGTGTCGTGAAGATAGATCGAGAAGGGATTGGCGAAGCGGATGACCAGGCGTCCGAGCGGGTTGCCGGGCCCGGCTGCCTGGCGCAGGAGCACCCTGCCGGGATTGTTCCAGTCGACCTGTTGCGGGTCCAGGACGTTGCCCTGGTAGTCGAGCACCTGCATGTTTTGCGCGGCGAGATAGTTCAGGTCCTCGCGGATTCTGGGAAGCTTGTCTTCTCGCAGGATGGTCGGTGGCACGGTCCAGGTCGGGTTGAGGGTGAGGCGGGTGACGGTCGATTTGATCGCCGGCGTTTGCCGGGTGTCGCGGCCTACCTGGCTTCTCGCCTCCCAGCGCGGACGGCTATCGCGGAAATAGATGACCCGTCCACCGGCGATATCCACCAGCAACGAGCGCGCCTCGATATCGCGGGACAGCCAGCGAAACCGCTCCAGATTGATCTTCAGTTGATTCAGCCGGTCGCTCGGCGTCGTGTTCAGTGCAGCCAGCGTATCGGCGCCCAGAACGCCGTCTTCCTGCAATCCGTGGCGGCCTTGAAAGGCTTTGAGCGCCTGTTCGACAGAGCCGTCGTAGCGTGTATCGAGTCCCGGCAGCGCGGCGGCATTTGCCAGGTAACCCTCATAGGCTAGGCGCTGACGCAACACGGCCACCCGCAGGTCCGACATGCCGGGTCGCAAGGTCTGCCCGGCGGGAATCGGCTGCCATTCGCGTGGGGGCTCGGCACGCAGGCGCGCCAGGGCTTTACGCAGGTTGTGATATTGCTCGAGCGCAGGGCGTGCCTTGTCGAAGGCGTGTCCGGGACGCGACAGGCCATCGTGGGCTATGTCCAGCAACCGGCTATCGGCCTGCTGCTGGGCCGCGGCATCGGGGCTGCGCCAGACCGGCTCGAGGCGGTCCTGCGTCAAGCGTCCCTGGGTCAGGTGGCGGAGCGCCAGAAGATAGGCATGGCTGGCCAGGAAGTCACTGCATTCGCGGTGTCGAGGGTCGTCCGTGGCGGTGTGCATGGCCTGGCGAATGAGTTCGGGGTGGTAGGCCGAGGGGTTCAGCCCGTCATCGGCCAGCGCTTCGAGCTGTTCCAGCAATGCGTCGAGCTGCCCGTAGGTGGCCCACAGTGCTTCGAATCCGTTTCGGCGATAAAGCTCGGTCAGTTGTCCCTGAGCGGTACGGTCGATGCCGGCGAGGGGGCCGTCGCAGGCGTTGGGCAATATCTGCAACGCGCGCTGTAGCGGGGTGGCTGGTTCGCTGGCGGGTTGTGCCAGCGCCAGAAAAGGCGCAAACAACAGCGCGCTCACCAGACGAAATGCATGTTTTTTGTACAACGCTTCACTCCCGGTCGTCCCACCGACTGCTAGACTCCGCCGCTGATCCGCTGCGGTTTTGGGAATACCAGACCCTTGCGGGCCATTACAACATGATCTGTCAGACGACATGGGCGCTGCTCGCGCCCGTCTGCCCTCTTTTTCTTCCGCTGCCGCCTGTGCGGGTCGGCGGTGTATCAAGGCGCCAGCCGAACGAGTGGTTCGGCGTGGGCGTCGACGAGGTATTGCGATACATGATGGTTTCGTTGCGCCGCCTTTGTCTCTTGGCTGGCCTGTTCCTCTCAGCGCCGCTTCTGGCCGCAAGCCCTTCATATCAGCCGGTGGTCGACGAACTGTCCCCGCTGGCACCGACACTGAACCCCGAAGTGCTTACCCATGCCGTAGCGGCCATGCAGTGCGCGGTAAACAACGGCGCCAGTGCCGCGAAGCGGCTGGCGGTGATCGATTTCTCTCTGCCGTCCTCGGAGCGTCGACTCTGGATCTTTGACTTGAAACAGCGGCGATTGTTGCTGGAAGAGTTTGTCGCCCACGGCATGAAGTCCGGCGACAACCTCGCCACGCGCTTCTCCAACGTGCTCGGCAGTCATCAGTCGAGCCTGGGTTTGTTCCGCACCGCCGAGAGTTACAGCGGCAAGCATGGCTATTCGCTGCGCATGGATGGGCTTGAGCCCGGCGTGAACGATCTGGCGCGTGAGCGGGCCATCGTGATCCACCCCGCCGACTACGTGAATCCCGCCTGGATCGAGACGCAAGGCCGCATCGGCCGTAGCCAGGGGTGCCCAGCGGTGCGTCCGGAAGTGGCGCGCATGGTGGTCGATAGCCTGAAGGGCGGCCAGTTCATGTTTTCCTGGTATCCCGATCGGCAGTGGTTGCAGTCCTCGGCCTACCTGAACTGCGAGCCTTCGCGCGTGGCGGGGATATTGGCGGCAAGGCAGGGGTAGTCCAGCTGCAAGCCGGGCATTTGTCCATGGAAGCCGGTCATACAGGCTGACAGGCTTCGCGCGCCAGGGTCCGGTGCATTGGCCGATGAGCTTCCAGCTCGGCGGCTATTTCTGCTCGCTCTGCGGCGTTACCCGCAGCACTTCCTCCAGCGTGGTCAGGCCGGCCGAGATTTTCTGAGCGCCGGACAGGCGCAGGCTGTGCATGCCGTCCTTGAAGGCCTGGCGGCGCAGGGCGACGATGTCCGTGTCGGCCGTTATCAAGGGCTTGATCGCATCGTTGAGCAGCATGATCTCGTAGACCCCGGCGCGGCCGCGGTAACCGGTTTCGCGACATTCGATGCAGCCCACCGCCTGCTGCGCATGACCCGGTGGCGGTGCGTTCCAGGGCCTGGTCAGGGCCTGCCAGTCGTCTGCATCGAGTTGTACCGGCGCCTTGCAGTGCGGGCACAGGGTGCGCACCAGGCGTTGCGCCATGACACCCAGTAGCGTGGCGCGTAGCAGGTAGTGCGGTACGCCCAGTTCGAGCAGGCGGGTGATGGCGCTGGGTGCATCGTTGGTGTGCAGGGTGGACAGCACCAGATGGCCAGTGAGTGCCGCCTGGATCGCCATCTCGGCGGTTTCCAGGTCACGGATTTCGCCCACCATGATGATGTCCGGGTCCTGGCGCATCAGCGCGCGCACACCGCTGGCGAAGGTGAGGTCGATATTGTGCTGCACCTGCATCTGGTTGAACGCGCCCTCGATCATTTCGATCGGGTCCTCGATGGTGCAGACATTCACTTCCGGCGTGGCCAGTTGCTTGAGCGTGGTATAGAGGGTAGTGGTCTTGCCCGAGCCGGTGGGCCCGGTCACCAGGATGATGCCGTTGGGCTGGCCGGTCATGCTCTGCCAGCGGCGCAGGTCCTCCGCGGAGAACCCCAGCTGGTCGAACCCCTTGAGCAGCACGTCCGGATCGAAGATCCGCATCACCATCTTCTCGCCGAATGCGGTCGGCAGTGTCGACAGCCGCAACTCCACCTCGCCGCCGTCGGGTGTCTTGGTCTTGACCCGACCGTCCTGCGGTTTGCGTTTTTCCGCGACGTTCATCCGTCCCAGCGTCTTCAGCCGGCTGACCACGGCCATCGCCACCTGTGGCGGGAACTGATAGACGTTGTGCAGCACGCCATCGATGCGAAAGCGCACCGTACCCTGTTCGCGCCGCGGCTCGATGTGGATATCGCTGGCGCGCTGGTCGAAGGCGTACTGGAACAGCCAGTCGACGATGTTGACGATGTGCGAGTCGTTGGCGTCCGGCTCCTGATCGCTGGCGCCAAGGTTTAGCAACTGTTCGAAATTGCCGGTGCCGCTGATTTTCTGATCGGTTGCGGTGGCTCCGCTGACCGATTTGGCCAGGCGGTAGAACTCCACGGTAAAGCGCTGCAGGTCGACCGGGTTGGCCACGACCCGCCTGATCGGGCGCTTGAGCACATGGGTCAGGTTGGCTTCCCAGCTTTTCACGAACGGCTGGCAACTGGCGATGGTGACGGCCGAGCTGTCCACCGCCACGGCGAGGATCTTGTGGCGCTGGGCAAAGGCATAAGACATCAGTGGCGTGACCGCGGCCACGTCGATCTTCAGCGGATCGATGCGCAGGTAGGGTTGTCCCGCCTGCTCGGCCAGCCAGAGGGTCAGGGCCTCCAGGTCGAGCTTCCTGCCCGGTCGCGCCAGGTCATCGAGCTGTTGTGCGGCCAGAAACTCCAGCGGATGCTGCTGGGCGTTCGCCGCGCTGCGCCGAAGGGTCATGCAGTGTTCGGCGGTTTCCTGCTGCAACCGGCCCTGGCCGACCAGATCGCGCAGCAGGTCGTTGAGGTCGAGGAAGCGGTCCTGGGCGGTGGAATTCAACACGGACATGGGGCCCTTCGATCATGGCGGAGACGTAGGCCAAGCTTGCCGATAAACGCACGCCCTGTCTGCCGGGGCGGTTCAACTTTAGGGCATCGTTGGCGTGCGATCGAATCGATGCAGCGCAGGCGCAGGCGCAGGTTCGTCGGACAGGGCCGGCTTGCGCTGCGCCTGCTTGTCGCTATTTGAGCAACTGCTTCCAGGGTTTGAGCGTCCAGACCGTATGCGCCTGCGCCACCCGGGCGTCGAGCAGCTCGTTGGTCAACGGCTCCTGCGTCAGCGCGTAGAGCTTGGCCAGTTCACCATAGAGGCGGTCGCTTTCCGGCAGCTCCAGCGTCGTGCGGGCCAGATGCAGCCAGACCAGCAAGCGTTCCATGCGTGGACGTTGCTCGGCGAGGTCTTCGGGTTGCTGTTGATAGCGTTGCAGCTGCAGGGCTGCGGCTTCTTCGCCCAACAGGCGTGGCAACCAGTTGCCCAGCTCGGCGGCGCCCTGCCGATTGCCGCGGTTGTTACGCGCTGCGGTCCAGCCTCGGCGCAACAGCCACAGCGAGGCGTTCAGCGAGAACAGGCCCCAGCGCGGCTGGGCCAATTCGGCGGTGAAGTGCTCCGGTGCAGCCTGGCGGACACGTTCGTCATCCTGGCCGGCTTCGATGCGCGGGCGCCAGTCGTGTATCAGTGCGTCGAGCTGCTCGCGCAGTTCGCGGCTGGTGGCGCGCGGTGCGGCCTGGCCGAGGCTGCCGAGCAGGGCGCGCAGCTCGATCAGCTGCTGCAGCCATTCGCCGAGCAGCTTCCAGCGTCCGTTGAAGCGGTACTGTTCGGCCAACCGCTGGCTGTTGCCCAGCAGTTGCCAGGCCAGCGCGGCGAAGGCGTCATCCAGCGGCATCGCGGCCTCCAGCATCGGCGCTGGCAGGCTCAGCGAGTAGCTGTCGGCGTCATACAGGCGGTAGCCGCGCTCGGCCTTGCTGATGTCGCAGGGCATCAGCGGCAGGTCGGCCGCCAGTTCGGCAGCCAGTTCCAGCAGGGCGTCGGGCTCGCCTTGGCGCAGCTCGAGTTCAAGCTCGCAGATTTCTTCGCTCTGTTTGCCGACCACGACCTTGCCCAGGTCCAATGCGGCTTCGATGACCACCTTGGCCTTGCCCCGACCCCATGCGATTTCCGCTTTTTCACGGACGAAGTCAGTGGTGAAGATGGGTTTCAGGGTTTTCTTGTCCAGCTCGGCAAGGCTGGCGGGCCAGCAATCGTCGGTGAGCTTCCTGAGGTCGAGCTTGGCCTTGTCCAGGTACCAGTCCCACTCGTTGCGCTCGGACAGACCGGCTACGCTCTGGCCCCGGCTCTTGAGCGTCTGAATGAACTGATCGCCGTCGCGACGCAGGCGCAGCGCCACTTTGGCCTGAGCAAGTTGGCGTTCAGGCGTGTCGAAATACTGGTTGAACAGTTCATGCCGCTGCCAGCCGCCCTTGTTGCGTTTTTTCAGTAGCGGGTGATCGCGCAGCGCCAGCAGGGTTTCGCGGCTGGCGCGCAGTTTGATTTCGGTTTCTTTCTGCATGATGCCCAGATGATGCCTATGTTTGAGTGTGACTGATGTCACGCGGTAGCGGCCCTTTGAGGTCATCCGTATACTTGCCGCCTTCTGAAGCCGGGGTGTTCCCTATGCCAATCAATCCTTTCGTCAGCCTGTTCGGGCGCTCACCCATCGGTCCGATGCAGCAGCACATGGCCAAGTCTCACGAATGTGCCGCCAACTTGGTACCGCTTTTCCAGGCGATCACGGCAGAAGACTGGGAACGGGTCGAACAGATCCAGAAAGAGATGGCCCGACTGGAAAACGAGGCCGACAAGCTCAAGAAGAGCGTCCGCCAGCATCTGCCGAAAAGCCTGTTTCTGCCGGTGCCGCGCTCGGATTTGCTGGAGCTGCTGAGTGTACAGGACAAAATCGCCAACCGCGCCAAGGACATCGCCGGCCTGATGCTGGGGCGCTGCATGACCATTCCGTTGGCGCTGCAGCCGGAAATGATCGCATTCGTCCAGCGTAGCGTCGACGCCAGCTGCCAGGCCCTCAAGGCGCTCAAGGAACTGGATTCCCTGCTCGAGACCGGCTTCAGCGGTCGCGAGGCCACGCTGGTGGAGAAAATGGTCGAGGAGCTCGAGGAAATCGAGCGCGAAACCGACCGCATGCAAATCACGGTGCGCCGTGCGCTGTTCAAGCTGGAAAAGGAATTGCCTCCAGTAGACGTGATGTTCCTCTACAAGATCATCGAATGGATCGGTGACGTGGCTGACCGCGCCGAGCGCGTCGGCAACCGTCTGGAACAACTGCTGGCGCGCTGAGGCGCCAGCATCCTTTCTGGGTTCAACAGGTAATTCCTTATGTCCTTTATCGCGGAATACGGCTTCGTACTCCTGGTGCTCGCCTGCGTCTTCGGTTTCTTCATGGCCTGGGGCGTGGGCGCCAACGACGTGGCCAACGCCATGGGCACCTCGGTCGGCTCCAAGGCGCTGACCATCAAGCAGGCCATCCTCGTGGCGATGGTGTTCGAGTTCTGTGGCGCCTATCTGGCTGGTGGCGAGGTCACCGAGACGATCAAGAGCGGTATCGTCGACGCTTCGATGATACCGCCGGACCTGATGGTGCTGGGCATGATGTCCGCCTTGCTGGCGGCCGGTACCTGGCTGCTGGTGGCCTCGATGAAGGGTTGGCCGGTGTCGACCACCCACTCGATCGTCGGCGCGGTGATCGGCTTCGCTGCGGTGGGCGTCTCGGTGGATGCGGTGCACTGGAGCGGCGTCGGTCCGATCGTCGCCAGCTGGGTCGTTTCGCCGGTGCTGTCCGGAACCATCGCCTTCGGCGTATTTATGAGCGTGCAGCGTCTGATCATCGATACCGAGGACCCGTTTCATAACGCCAAGCGCTTCGTGCCGCTGTATATGTTCCTCACCGGATTCATGGTTGCGCTGATGACCCTGTCCAAGGGCCTCAAGCACATTGGTCTGGACCTCAGCGGGGGTGAGAGCTTCATGCTCGCGGTCGGCGTCGGCGTGCTGGTGATGCTGATCGGTATCGTGCTGCTGACGCGCATCAAGGTGGACGTCGAGGCGGATAAGGCATTCCACTTCTCCAGTGTTGAAAAGGTGTTCGCCGTCCTGATGATCTTCACCGCCTGCTCCATGGCATTCGCCCACGGCTCCAACGATGTGGCCAATGCCGTGGGCCCGCTGGCTGCGGTGGTCGGCGTCCTGCAATCGGAAGGCGGCGCTGCGATCACTGCCAAATCGGCCGTGCCGGGTTGGGTGCTGCTGTTGGGCGCGGTCGGCATCGTCATTGGTCTGGCCACCTACGGCTACAAGGTGATCGCCACCATCGGCAAGCAGATCACCGAGCTGACGCCGAGCCGCGGCTTCGCTGCGGAACTGGCGACGGCCACCACGGTGGTCAGCGCCTCGGCTATTGGCCTGCCGGTATCGACCACGCATACGTTGGTCGGTGCGGTGCTGGGCGTGGGTATCGCGCGGGGTATCGGCGCGCTCAACCTGGGCGTGGTCGGCAAGATCTTCATGTCCTGGCTGGTTACCCTGCCGGTCGGTGCGGGGCTGGCGATCATCTTCTTCCTGGTTCTGCGCGGCATCTTCACCTGATCGTCCGCGGTATCGGCCATCACCCAAACGCCCCTTCAATCTGACGGGGCGTTTTCGTCTGGGTCCCCTCACGGGGCGTTTCATGTTTCACTGAGGGCTCTGTTCCGACCCCGCCACGGAGGTATCCGGTGCCCATTCCTTCGCTCAAAGACCAGTTTGCCGCGCTTGTCGCTGCACCTTCGGTGAGCTGCACTCAGGCGCACTGGGACCAGACCAACCGACCGGTCATCGAGCTGCTCGCCGGCTGGCTCGGCGATCTCGGCTTCGCCTGCGAGACGCAGGAAGTCGCGCCCGGCAAATTCAACCTGCTCGCCAGCTACGGCACCGGTCCGGGTGGCCTGGTCCTGGCCGGGCATAGCGACACCGTGCCCTTCGATGCCGAGCTGTGGAGCGCAGACCCGCTGCAACTGCGCGAAGCCGATGATCGCTGGTACGGCCTGGGCAGCTGTGACATGAAGGGTTTTTTCGCCCTGATCATCGAAGCCGTGCTGCCGCTGCTCGAGCAACCATTCAGGCAACCGTTATTGATACTCGCGACCTGCGACGAGGAAAGCTCCATGGCAGGCGCGCGTGCGCTGGCCGAGGCGGGTCGGCCGCTGGGGCGCGCGGCGCTGATCGGGGAACCGACCGGGCTGCGGCCGGTGCGCCTGCACAAAGGCATCATGATGGAACGCATCGAGATTCGCGGCCAGAGCGGGCATTCATCCAATCCGGATTACGGACACAGCGCCCTGGAGGCCATGCATGAGGTGATGGGCGAGCTGCTGGCGCTGCGCCGCGAGTGGCAGAGCCAGTACCGCAATCCACTGTTCGACGTGTCGCAGCCGACGCTGAATCTGGGTTGCATCCATGGGGGCGACAACCCCAACCGAATCTGTGGCCAGTGCTCGCTGGAGTACGATTTGAGGCCGCTTCCGGGCATGCAGCCGGAGCAGCTTCGCGACGTCATTGCCCAGCGTTTGCGTCCGGTGGGCGAGCGGCATCAGGTGAAGATAGACCTGGCGCCACTGTTTCCCAGCGTGCCGCCCTTCGAACAGCCCGCCGAGGGTGAACTGGTGAAACTGGCCGAGCGGCTTACCGGCCATGTCGCCGAGGCGGTGGCCTTCTCCACCGAAGCGCCTTATCTTCAGCAACTGGGCTGCGAAACCCTGGTGCTGGGCCCGGGCGATATCGCCTGTGCCCACCAGCCAGACGAATACCTGGACCTCGACAGAATCGAACCCACCGTAAGGCTGCTGCGCGCGATGATCGAACATTACTGCCTGCTCCCGGCGGGCCGAGGATAGGAGCAGGCCCCCGCGATCTTCTTCGCAGCATGGATCTGCTCCCGGCTCCTTATCATTCGACCCGGCTACCGGGCTGGAACAGCGGTTATCTGAAGGCTTTCTGCAATGCACAACTACGTCACCTGGCTTCGCGACTCATCGCCCTATATCAATTCGCACCGCGACCGTACCTTCGTGGTCATGCTGCCAGGCGATGGCCTGGAACACCCCAATTTCGCCAACATCGTCCATGACCTGGTGCTGTTGCACAGCCTCGGCGTGCGGCTGGTTCTGGTGTTCGGCTCGCGCCCGCAGATCGAGGCGAGATTGGCCGCGCGTGGCATCGAGCCGCGTTATCACCGCGACTTGCGCATTACCGATTCGGCAACCCTGGAATGCGTGATCGATGCCGTCGGCCATATGCGTATCGCGTTGGAGGCACGGCTGTCGATGGACATGGCCGCTTCGCCGATGCAGGGCGCACGGTTGCGCGTGGCCAGTGGCAATTTCGTCACCGCGCGCCCGATTGGCGTCCTCGACGGGGTGGATTTCCACCACACCGGCGAGGTGCGTCGGGTCGATCGCAAGGGTATTGGCCGTCTGCTCGACGAGCGCACCATCGTCCTGCTTTCGCCGCTCGGTTATTCCCCGACCGGCGAAATCTTCAACATCGCCTGTGAAGACATCGCCACGCGCGCGGCCATCGATCTGCAGGCCGACAAGCTGGTGCTCTACGGCGCCGAGCGCGGCCTGCGCGACGAACTTGGCAAGCTGGTTCGCGAGCTACGGCCTCAACAGATTCCGGCGTATATCGAGCGGCTCGGCAGCAGCTACCAGGGCGAGTTGCTCGACGCCGCGGCGCAAGCCTGCAAGGGCGGCGTGCGGCGCAGCCACGTGATCAGCTACGCCGAAGATGGCTCACTGCTCAACGAACTGTTCACCCGCGATGGTGGTGACGGCACCCTGGTGACCCAGGAGCAGTTCGAGCAGCTGCGCGAGGCGACCATCGAAGACGTCGGCGGGCTGATCGATCTGATCACGCCGCTGGAGGAGCAGGGCATCCTGGTGCGCCGGTCGCGCGAAGTGCTGGAGCGTGAGGTCGAGCAGTTCAGCATCGTCGAACGTGACGGATTGATCATCGCCTGCGCCGCCCTGTACCCCATCGCCGATTCCGATGCAGGCGAGCTGGCGTGCCTGGCGGTCAATCCGGAGTACCGTCACGGCGGTCGAGGCGACGAGCTGCTTGAGCGCATCGAGGCGCGGGCGCGCAAGCTGGGGCTGAAAACCCTGTTCGTGCTCACCACGCGTACGGCGCACTGGTTTCGCGAGCGCGGCTTCGAGCCCAGCGGTGTGGAGCGTTTGCCGGCCGCGCGGGCTTCGCTGTACAACTTCCAGCGCAACTCGAAAATCTTCGAAAAGGCACTGTAAGCGCGGCGGCATGATCCCCATGGTCGCGTCCGGGCGGCCATGGGGCTGTGGGTCAGGAAGGCGTCAGGCTGGTCAGGCTTCGCTGGTAGTCCTCGACAAAGCTGTCGAAGTCCTGGGTATCGCCTGCTTCCATCTCGGCCTGTTGGGCCAGCGAGTCGCGCGCAGTTCCGTCGAACCAGGCCGCATCTGCGGCGGGCAATGCGCGACTGCGGAAATTCTCGGCGTGCTGGCGAGTCTGGCGCAGGGCGAACTGGCCGAACGTCTCGCCATTGCTGCGTAGCGCATGGAGCACCTGCGCCGACGGCGTCAGCGAGCTGTCGGCGATCTTCGCCTGCTGGGCGGCCACGGCCAGGGCATGTTGTTCGCCGCCGTGGCTCTGGTCCAGAACCGCTGCCACCTTGCCGATCTCATCGATCAGCTCGCGGGCCCAGGCTTGCAGCGTGACGTGTTCGCCACCGCGATGCAGTTCCAGCCCAGGCCTGCGGCCCTCCTTGACCACCTTGAGGAAGTTATCGTTACTGGCGCGGCATTCGCCTTCGACAAGGCAGGGGCTCTGCTGCAGCGCACAGAACAGCAGGAAGGCATCGAGGAAGCGGGCCTCGCAGACGTCGATGCCCAACGGCAGGAAGGGGTTGATGTCCAGGCAGCGCACTTCGATGTACTGGATGCCGCGCGAGCGCAAGGCATGCAGCGGGCGCTCGCCGGTGGCAGTGACACGCTTGGGGCGGATGTTCGAGTAGTACTCGTTTTCGATCTGCAGGATGTTGGTGTTGAGCTGTTGCCAACGGCCATCCGCATCCTTGGTGCCCAGCGCCGCGTATTCGGGGTAGGGCGTCGAGACCGCGTTGTGCAGGCTGCTGGTATAGCTCGGCAGGTCATCGTAGCAGGGCGTCAGGCCGGCCTGGGCGTTACTCTGGTAGCCCAGGTCGCTCATGCGCAGGCTGGTCGCCCAAGGCAGGTAGAGCGTGTCGTCATCGAGTTGCTGCAACTGGTGCGCGCGGCCCCGCATGAAGCTCGCATCCAGTGCGGGCGAGGCGCCGAACAGGTACATCAGCAGCCAGCTGTAGCGACGGAAGTTGCGGATCAGCGCGATATAGCGCCAGGACTGGTAGTCCTGAGGCGAGCGCTGGTCATCCTCGTCGGCCTGGAGCAACGACCACAGCGCCTCGGGCAGCGAGAAGTTGTAGTGGATGCCGGCGATGCACTGCATGGTCTTGCCGTAGCGCAGCGCCAGCCCCTGCCGGTAGACATACTTGAGCCGACCGATATTCGAACTGCCGTACTCGGCGATCGGGATCTGCGACTCTTCCGGCAAATGGCCGGGCATCGACGGGCTCCAGAGAAATTCATCGCCAAGCTTGCTGTAGGTGTAGCGATGAATCGCGTCCAGTTCGGCCAGCGTTCGCTGCGGGTCGGTCTCGGTGCCGGTGATGAACTCCAGCAGCGCCTCGGAATAATCGGTGGTGATCTTCGGATGCGTGAGTGCCGAGCCCAGCGCGCGAGGGTGCGGTGTCATTGCCAGCGCGCCCTGACCGTCGACGCGCAGGCACTCGCGTTCGATCCCGTGCAGGCATTGTGAGAGCAGCTCAAGGTTGGGGTGCTCGGCCAGCAATGCCAGGCGGTGGGAGAGGAGGTCGCTCAAGTTTGGGTTCCTTCACGCATCAGTCGGCACAATATGGGGCGGCGAGTGACAAGCTTCAAGCCACAGGCATCAAGAAGAAGCACGGCGGGGCGCGCATATGCCCCGCGTGCACTCAAAGGCAGGCGAAGGTCGATTGCGCCTTGGCCACGAGCTTCTCGCCGAGATGAACTTCGGCCTCCAGCACTTGGGTGCGGCGTCCGCCATGCACCACCCAGGCGCGGCAAAGCAGCTCGCCGTCGGTAACCGGGCGGATGTAGTTGACCTTGCATTCGAGCGTCACGCTGTTCGGCTCGCCGCCGTTCAGACTGTGGCTGGCCTGGCCCATGGCCGTGTCGATCAGCGAGAACAGTGCGCCGCCGTGCAGCTTGCCGTGCAGGTTGCGCAGGCCGTCGTGCATCACCAGGCGCAGCACCGCTTCGCCGTTTTCGGCCTTGAGAATCTCAAGGCCCAGCAGGCGCCCGAAGGCGCTGCTGCTTCCCACCGTTTCGACTTCGCGCACGTTTATTTCCTCAGGCTCTTGGCATTGGCGAACAGTGCCGCCATGGCGTTGTTGGCCGGTGCCGGCCTGGTTTCTGGCTTGGCGGGCTTGCGCTCGCCGCGCGCCTGGCCGCCCCGGTTGTTGCCGCCCCGCATCGTGTCGGCCTTCTCGCCTGGGGTGTCGCTCATGCGCATGGACAACCCGACGCGCTGGCGCGGGATGTCGACCTCCATGACTTTGACTTTCACAATGTCGCCGGCCTTGACCACCTCGTAGGGGTCCTTGACGAACTTCTCCGACAGGGCGGAGATGTGCACCAGCCCATCCTGGTGGACACCGATATCGACGAATGCACCAAAGTTGGTCACGTTGGTCACCACGCCTTCGAGCACCATGCCGGGCGTGAGGTCGCTGAGTTTCTCGACGCCGTCCTGGAACTCGGCGGTCTTGAATTCCGGGCGCGGGTCGCGACCGGGTTTTTCCAGTTCCTGAAGGATGTCGCTGACGGTGACCAGGCCGAAGTGTTCATCGGTGAACTGCTTCGGGTCCAGGCGCTTGAGAAACGCCGAATCACCGATCAGCGAGCGGATATCGCGACCGGTATCGGACGCGATGCGCTTGACCAGTGGGTAGGTTTCCGGATGCACGGCCGAGGCGTCCAAGGGATTGCTGCCATTCATCACGCGCAGGAAGCCGGCGGCCTGCTCGAAGGTTTTTTCCCCCAGGCGTGGCACCTTCTTCAGCTCGCTGCGCGCGGCGAAGGCGCCATTGGCGTCACGATAGGCGACGATGTTCTGCGCAAGCGTGGTATTCAAGCCGGAGATGCGCGCCAACAAGGCTACCGAGGCGGTGTTGACGTCGACACCGACGGCGTTCACGCAATCTTCGACCACCGCATCCAGCGAGCGTGCCAGCTTGAGTTGTGACACGTCGTGCTGATACTGGCCGACGCCGATGGCCTTGGGTTCGATCTTCACCAGCTCGGCGAGCGGGTCCTGCAAGCGGCGGGCGATGGAGACCGCGCCTCTGATCGACACGTCCAGATCCGGGAACTCCTTGGCGGCCAGTTCCGACGCCGAGTACACCGAGGCGCCGGCTTCGGACACCATCACCTTGGTCAGCTTGAGGCCCGGCACCTGCTTGATCAGGTCGGCCGCGAGTTTGTCGGTTTCGCGGCTGGCGGTGCCATTGCCGATGGCGATCAGATCGACGCTGTGTTTGGCGCAGAGCCGGGCCAGCACCGCCAACGTGCCGTCCCAGTCGTTGCGCGGGGCGTGTGGATAGACGGTCGCGGTATCGAGCAGTTTGCCGGTGGCATCGACCACCGCCACCTTGCAGCCGGTACGCAGGCCCGGGTCGAGGCCGAGGGTGGCGCGCGGGCCAGCCGGCGCAGCCAGCAGCAGGTCATGCATGTTGCGGGCGAACACGCCGATGGCATCGTCCTCGGCCTTTTCCCGAAGCTCGCCGAGCAGATCGGTTTCCAGATGAGTGTAGAGCTTGACCTTCCAGGTCCAGCGCACCACTTCACTGAGCCACTTGTCCGCCGCACGGCCACGGTTGGCGATGCCGAAGCGCTCGCCGATCATCACCTCGCCCGGGTGCAGGGTGCCCGGGGCTTCGTCGCCGACTTTCAGGCTGACGCTGAGCACACCCTCGTTGCGGCCACGGAAAATCGCCAGGGCGCGATGCGACGGCACACTCTTGAGCGGTTCGTCGTGCTCAAAATAGTCGCTGAACTTGGCGCCTTCGTTTTCCTTTCCCGCTATCAGACGCGCGCTCAGGGTGGCGTTGTGGGTCAAAAAGTCGCGCAGCTTGGCCAGCAGGTTGGCATCTTCGGCGAAGCGCTCCATGAGGATGTACTTGGCACCTTCGAGGACGGCCTTGATGTCGGCGAAGCCCTTTTCGGCATCGACGAAGCGCGCGGCCTCGGTATCCGGATTCAGCTCGGGATCAGCGAATATCGCGTCGGCCAGCTCGCCGAGCCCGGCTTCCAGGGCAATCTGGCCCTTGGTGCGGCGCTTCTGCTTATAGGGCAGGTAGAGGTCTTCGAGCCGGGTCTTGGTGTCGGCGAGGTCGATCTCGCGCTTCAGTTCGGGCGTGAGCTTGCCTTGTTCCTCGATGCTGGCCAGGATCGAGACGCGACGGTCGTCCAGCTCGCGAAGGTAGCGCAGGCGCTCTTCGAGCGTACGCAGCTGGGTGTCATCCAGGCTGCCGGTGACTTCCTTGCGGTAACGGGCGATGAAGGGCACGGTGGACCCTTCGTCGAGCAGCGCCACGGTGGCGGCAACCTGTTGCGGGCGCACGCCCAGTTCTGCGGCGATGCGGGAATTGATGCTGTCCATGAACCTACCTGGGTCAGTCAAACCATGCAGGCCGAGCCTGCGCGAAAGGGCGGGATTATAAAGGCAGCGGCAAGCGTGAAGCTCGAAGCTGGACGAAAAACCTGACAGAGCCACCTGTTGCGCGTTCTATCGGTATCGATCGATCGCCGCAAGACAGGGGCCGATGCGCTGTTCAAAGTCCGGTTCCTGGCCGCCTGTTCCGCAAAATCTGCTAACAATGGCTGCCAGTTGCGTTTGTCTCACTGCGCGCATAATGCGCCGATGAATTTTTCGGGGGTTCCCATGAGCAGCACTGCGTCCGCCAGCGAAGGCGAAAAGATTCTGATAGTCGATGACGACGCGCGTCTGCGGCGCCTGCTCGAGCGCTTTCTCGACGAGCAGGGCTATCGCGTACGCACCGTGGAGAGCGCCGAGCAGATGGACCGCCTGCTCAGCCGCGAGCTGTTCCACCTGGTCGTGCTGGACCTGATGATGCCCGGTGAGGACGGCCTTTCCGCCTGCGGCCGGCTGCGTGCGAGTGGCAACCAGATCCCGATCATCATGCTCACCGCCAAGGGCGACGAGGCCAGCCGGATTCAGGGACTGGAGCAGGGCGCAGACGACTACCTCGCCAAACCTTTCAATCCGCGCGAGCTGCTGGCGCGGATTCGTGCGGTGCTGCGCCGCCAGGCGCCTGTCGTGCCGGGGGCGCCAGGCAGTGAGGACCAGACGGTGACCTTCGGTGACTACGAGTTGTTTCTCGGCACTCGCGAGCTGAAGAAGGGCGACCAGGTACACATGCTCACGACCGGTGAATTTGCCGTGCTCAAGGCGCTGGTCCAGCACGCACGTGAGCCGCTGACCCGCGACAAGCTGATGAATCTGGCCCGCGGTCGCGAGTGGGATGCCCTGGAGCGCTCCATCGACGTGCAGATTTCCCGTCTGCGTCGGTTGATCGAGCCGGACCCATCCAAACCGCGTTATATCCAGACCGTCTGGGGCGTGGGCTACGTGTTCGTGCCGGACGGCAACAAGTGACTGGCAGACCCTGGGCGATGTGCCGCAAGCGCGGTGGTGCCAACGCACCCCTGCGTTCACCCTGTAGCGCGAGGCGCGTAGCTTGACTCTGCCGTTCCGATGAAAACCCCGCTCTGGTTCCCGCAAAGCTTCTTCGCACGCACCCTCTGGATGGTGCTGATCGTCGTGCTCTTCTCCAAGGTACTGATGCTGGTGTACCTGATGATGAACGAGGACGTCATGGTCGACCGCCAGTACAGCCACGGAGCGGCCTTGACACTGCGCGCCTACTGGGCGGCCGACGAGCAGAACCGCGAGCGCATTGCGGAGGCGGCCGGCCTGCAGCGGGTCAGCGCCGCCGACGTGCCGCCCAGCGAATACCACTGGCCCTACACGGAAATCTTCCAGCGCCAGATGCAGACCGAACTGGGTATCGAAACCGAAGTGCGGGTGCGTATTCAGCCGCAGACGGCGATCTGGGTACGGGCCCCAAGCCTCGGGCCAGACTGGCTGCAGGTGCCGCTTTACGCGTATCCGCTGCGCGGACAACGGATCTGGAGCGTGCTCGGCTGGTTCCTCGGCATCGGCCTGCTGTCCACCGCGGCGGCGTGGATTTTCGTCAGCCAGCTCAACCTGCCGCTCAAGCGCCTGGTCTATGCGGCCCGGCAGATCGGCAAGGGCCGACGTGTGCGGCTTCCCATCAGCGATACGCCGAGCGAGATGACAGAGGTCTATCGCGCCTTCAACCAGATGGCCGAAGATGTCGAGCAGGCTGGCCGCGAGCGCGAATTGATGCTCGCCGGGGTCTCCCACGACCTGCGCACGCCACTGACCCGCCTGCGCCTGTCGCTGGAGCTGATGACCAGCGACTCCGAGCTCACCGAAGACATGGTGCGCGATATCGAGGACATGAACGCCATTCTCGACCAGTTTCTCGCCTTCGTCCGCGACGGCAGCGACGAGCCGGTCGAAAGCGTCGACCTCGGTGAACTGGTGCGCGAAGTGGTGGCGCCCTACAACCAGTACAGCGAAAACGTACGGTTGTGCGTCGAGCCGATGCCGCCGCTGGCGCTGCGTCGGGTGTCGATCAAGCGACTGCTGGTCAACCTCATCGAGAACGCCCTGCGCTACGGCGGCCACGGCGTCGAAGTCGCCGCGCATGTCTCCGGCGACAGCAGCGCGCCCTATGTGGTGCTCAGCGTGCTTGACCGTGGGGTCGGCATCGATCCGGGCGAACTGGGGGAAATCTTCAATCCGTTCATCCGCGGCGACCGCGCGCGCGGTGGGCAGGGCGCCGGGCTGGGGTTGGCGATCGTCAAGCGCATCGCCTCGCAGCACGGCGGCGTGGTCGAGTTGCGCAACCGCGAAGGCGGTGGGCTGGAGGCGCGCGTGAGCCTGCCGCTGGGCCTGCTGCTGCCTCGGGATGCGAGGAAGGAATAGGCGCGCCAGCAGCCGGCCGGTCCGGCGGTTGTTCCGGCGTCCGGCGCTTGCCTAGCCCTTTCCCTTGGTTCTGGTCAGGTGCGGGCCGGCGTTCTTTTCCAGGTACTGGATGATCAGTCCGGCGACATCCTTGCCGGTGGTTTCTTCGATCCCTGCCAGGCCCGGCGAGGAGTTCACTTCCATCACCAGCGGGCCGTGATTGGAGCGCAGGATATCGACGCCTGCCACGCTCAGGCCCATCACCTTGGCCGCGCGAATGGCGGTCATGCGTTCTTCCGGGGTGATCTTGATCAGGCTGGCGGTGCCCCCACGGTGCAGGTTGGAGCGGAACTCTCCGGGCTTGGCTTGGCGTTTCATCGCGGCGATCACCTTGTCGCCCACGACGAAACAGCGGATATCGGCGCCACCGGCCTCTTTGATGTATTCCTGCACCATGATGTCCTGTTTCAGGCCCATGAATGCTTCGATGACCGATTCGGCGGCGGTGGCGGTTTCGCACATGACCACGCCGATGCCCTGGGTGCCTTCGAGCACCTTGATCACCAGCGGCGCGCCGTTGACCATTCGGATCAGGTCGGCGATATCGTCGGGTGAGTGCGCGAATCCGGTCACCGGCAGGCCGATGCCGCGCCGCGCGAGCAACTGCAGCGAGCGCAGCTTGTCCCGCGAGCGAGCGATGGCCACCGACTCGTTGAGCGGGAACACGCCCTGCATCTCGAACTGGCGCAGCACCGCGCAGCCGTAGAAGGTGACAGAGGCGCCGATCCGCGGGATCACCGCATCGAACCCTTCGAGCGGACGACCACGATAGTGGATCTGCGGCTTGTGGCTGGCGATGTTCATGTAGGCGCGCAGGGTGTCGATCACCACCACTTCATGGCCACGTTGCTGGCCGGCTTCTACCAGGCGGCGGGTCGAATACAAGCGTGGGTTGCGCGACAGCACGGCGATTTTCATTGGGCACCGGGAGAGGTAAGGGTCTGGGGTTTTTCCTGCACGTAGGTGCGAGCAGGGTCGACCAGCCATTTGCCGTCCATCAGGGCTTTTGATCCCAACAGCAGGCGATAGCGCATGGTCTTTCGACAGGTAAGGGTAAATTCCACCGGCCACAGATGCGTGCCCAGCGCCAGCAGTGTGCGCACCACATAGCGGGTCTGAACCTGGCCGTTGGAGCTTTTGATGATCTTGCGGGTGACGAGCGGCGCTTCGCAGCGGTGGCGTCGCTGCACCAGCGTGCCAAGGTGTGCGGTGAATCGGACCCAGCGTTTGCCGCCGCGTTCGAATTCGCTGATATCGGTGGCATGCAAGGCAGAGGTGCTGGCGCCGGTATCGATTTTCGCGCGCAGCCCGACCACGCCAAGTTCGGGCAGGGCGATCCATTCGCGCAAACCGATGATTATCTGAGGGTCGGGTTCGTTCAAAAACAGGTATCCAGTAGATTTCCGCGCATTCTAGACGGGGTGCATGACAACCGCATCTACCTGTACGACTCTATGACAACACGACGGCTGACCGAGTTGAGCGATGAGCGAAAAAGACGATGGCAAGGTCCGGTTGGACAAATGGTTATGGGCCGCGCGTTTCTTCAAGACGCGCGCCCTGGCAAAGGCCGCCATCGAGGCCGGCAAGGTGCATTGCCGTGGCGAACGTTGCAAGCCGGGCAAGGAACCCAGAATCGGTGAGGAGCTGGTGATTCGAGCCGGATTCGACGAGCGCACCGTGGTCATCCGGGCGCTGTCTTCGGTACGCCGAGGCGCGCCAGAAGCACAACTGCTGTATGAGGAAACCGCGCAAAGCCTGGCCCGCCGCGAGCATGCCGCCGCGATGCGCAAGGCCGGGACCCTGGGTGTCGAAACCGACGGCAAGCCGAGCAAGAAGCAGCGGCGTGCCTTGCAGCGGTTTCGCTCCGACGCCGGTTGAGCGGCAGCGGTTGGAGAGTCGCGACTTTCGACCTAGAATGCGGTCCCTTCTTTCAGGCGCCGTGGGCGTTGACCGAGCCGATCACGCTCGGCGCCCCAGCCACTGGCTCCGGCCTTCAACCTGCTCTGGTCATGCCCATGCTCGATTCCGATTACACCCAGCGTTTCCTTTTCGATGACACCGATGTGCGTGGTGAGTGGGTCGGGCTCGAGCGAAGCTATGCCGAGGTGCTGGCCAAACACCCGTATCCCGAGCCGGTGGCGCAACTGCTGGGCGAGCTGCTCGCCGCCGCCGCCCTGTTGGTCGGCACGCTGAAATTCGATGGCCTGATGGTGCTTCAGGCGCGATCGGCCGGTGCGGTGCCTCTGCTGATGGTGGAGTGTTCGAGCGACCGGGAACTGCGCGGCATTGCCCGCTATCACGCCGAACAACTGGCCCCGGGGGCCACGCTGGCCGAGCTGATGCCCGACGGGGTGCTGGCGATGACCATCGACCCCGCCAACGGCCAGCGCTATCAGGGAATCGTCGCGTTGGACGGCGTCGACCTGGCGGACAGCCTGTCGAGCTATTTCGCCTCGTCCGAGCAATTGCCGACACGTTTCTGGCTGGCCGCCGACGGGCGTCGTGCCTGCGGCATGTTGCTGCAGCAGTTGCCGGCCGATCGCATTCGCGATGGCGAGGCTAGAGAGGCCAGCTGGCAGCATCTGCGCACGCTGGCCGACACCTTGTCGACAGAGGAATTGCTGGCCCTGGACACCCAGACCGTATTGCACCGTCTTTATCATGAAGAGCAGGTCCGGTTATTCGAGCCGCGCCCGATCACGTTCCGCTGCAGCTGCTCGCGCGAACGCTCGGCCAACGCCGTGGTGAGCCTCGGCCAGCATGACGCCCAACAGCTGCTCGAGGAGCAGGGCGGCGCGATCACGATCGATTGCCAGTTCTGTAATCACAGCTATCGTTTCGATGCTGCCGATGTCGCCCAGCTGTTTGCCGGCGCGGGCATCGAAGGGCCTTCCGGCACCCGACACTAAAGGCTTTGGCTGCCAGGAACCTTTTCGCCATCACGGGCTCATACCCAGCGCAGCGCCTTTTCTGTCATAATCGCGCGCACTTTTTTCGATGTAGTCCCCCTTCGGGCGGGCTACAACAGCATGGAGGAATCGGCCCAGGGCCGACGGGGAACTCATGACGCAAGCCAATAACGCCGTGTACACCGATATCAGCATCGCCCAACTGATCGAAGAAGCCATCAAGCGCGGTGAGGGTGAATTGGCCGCCAACGGCGCGCTCGTCGTGAAAACCGGCCACCGGACCGGTCGCTCGCCTGCCGATCGTTTTATCGTCGAAGAGCCCGGCACACAGGGTTCCATCGCCTGGGGACCGATCAACCGACCGTTCCCGGCCGACAAATTCGATGCCCTGTGGGATCGTGTCGAGTCCTTCAACAAGGCCCAGGACCACTTCGTTTCCCATGTCCACGTAGGCTCTTCGGAAGGTCACTACCTGCCGGTGAAGATGTCCACCGCGACGGCCTGGCAGAACCTCTTCGGCCGCCAGCTGTTCATCAACCCGGCGCAGTACAACCCGGCCGGCAAAGACGAATGGCAGGTGCTGAACGTCGCCAATTTCGAGTGTTCCCCTGAGCGCGACGGCACCCATTCCGACGGCTGCGTGATCATCAATTTCGCTCAGAAGAAAGTCCTGATCGCGGGCATGCGCTACGCCGGCGAAATGAAGAAGGCGATGTTCTCGGTGCAGAACTACCTGCTGCCCGAAGCCGACGTGTTGCCGATGCACTGCGCTGCGAACATCGGCGAAGACGGCGACGTCACCTTGTTCTTCGGCCTCTCCGGCACCGGCAAGACCACCCTCTCGGCGGATGAGTCGCGCTACCTGATCGGCGACGACGAGCACGGTTGGGGCACCGGCGTGGTGTTCAACATCGAGGGCGGCTGCTACGCCAAGTGCATCGATCTGTCCGAGAAGAACGAGCCGGTCATCTGGAAGGCCATCCAGTTCGGTGCGGTGCTCGAGAACGTCGTACTGAACGAGGAGCGCATCGCCGATTACGCCGATGACAGCCTGACCCAGAACAGCCGCGCCGCCTATCCGCTGGAGCACGTCGAGAAGCGTTCCGAGAAGAACCTCGGCGGCGAGCCGAACGCGGTGATCTTCCTGACCTGCGACCTGACCGGCGTACTGCCGCCTGTGTCGATCCTGAACAACGAGCAGGCGGCCTACCATTTCCTGTCCGGCTACACCGCGCTGGTCGGCTCCACCGAGATGGGTTCGGGTAGCGGCATCAAGTCGACCTTCTCCACCTGCTTCGGCGCGCCGTTCTTCCCACGTCCGGCTGGTGTTTATGCCGAGCTGCTGATCAAACGCATCCAGGCGTTCGGCTCCAAGGTCTATCTGGTCAATACCGGCTGGACCGGTGGCGGTTACGGCGTCGGCAAGCGTTTCAACATTCCGACCACGCGTGCGGTGATCGCGGCGATTCAGAGCGGTGCGCTGGTGGGTGCCGAAACCGAGCACCTGCCGATCATCAACCTGGACGTGCCAAAGGCCGTCGAAGGCGTCGACACTCAGCTGCTCAACCCGCGCAACACCTGGGCCGACCAGCATGCCTACGACGAGGCGGCCAAGGAACTGGCGAACAAGTTCATCGAAAACTTCAAGAAGTTCGATGTCTCCGACGCCATCAAGGCCGCCGGCCCGCAGCTCTAAGCCCCGCTGCATGAAAAAAGCCGCCTTCGGGCGGCTTTTTCGTGGGCGCGCATCGGGGTTTGCCTGCGCTAGGGATCGACGTAGATGATGAATCCCATCGAGAAAGACGCATGGATTCGATCAATCCACTGCGCTTAGCATGGCCATCCCCTTTCCAGCCCGTGGAGCCGTTCATGCATATCGAAGAAGCCATCCAGACACGCCGCGCCGTCAAAGCCTACGACCCGAACTTCCAGCTGAGCCAGGAAGAAAAGAACGAGCTGCTGCAACTGGCATTGCTGGCGCCGTCGGCGTTCAATCTTCAGCACGTTCGTTTCGTTGAAGTCAGCGATCCGGCGCTGCGCGCGCAGATTCGCGAGGTGGGCTGGAACCAGGCGCAGATGACCGATGCCTCGATGCTGGTGGTGGTCTGCGCGCAGGTCGATAGCTGGGAGAAGAATGTGCGTCGGGTCTGGGAGGGCACGCCGCCGGACGTGCAGGATTACATGGCCGGCGCGATCGATACCTACTACCGCGACAAACCCCAGGTGCAGCGTGACGAAGCCATGCGCAGCTGCGGCCTGATGGCGCAGACGCTGATGCTCGCCGCACGGGGCAAGGGCCTGGACTCCTGCCCGATGGACGGCTTCGATTTCGAGGCGGTGGGCAAACTGATCAACCTGCCGGACAACCATGTCATTGCCATGATGGTCGCGGTGGGCAAGCGCACCGTCGAGCCGAAACCTCGTGTCGGCAAGCTGCCGTTCGACGAGGTGATCATCCGCGATCGCTTCTGACCAGGTCAAAACGGGGCACCCGAGAGGGCACCTCGTTTTGACGGTCGGTCGGCTTGCACCGTTGGGGTAGGCCGGCTGGGCCAGGGATCAGTCACGCCAACCTGCTCGTTCCTGACTGTTCGACCCCTGGGTTGCGGCCTCTGGCCGCAATTCGCCGAGCGGGGGATACCGCCTTTCAGTTCTGGTTCTTGCAGGTGTCGGCCAGGGTCCGATACGACAGCTTGCGCACCTCGCCCGCGGAGTCGCGGTACGTCATGACCGCGTCGGTGACTTCGCAATAAGGGGTCGGCTCGACTTTGATCGACAGGACCGAGGCGATATCGACCTTGGTGCCGTACGTGTAGGTTTCCGGTTCGCCGCTATTGGCATGAACGAGCGAGGCGAAGGAGAGCAAAAGGGCAGAGGTCGCTAGGGTAAAGCGCATGGCAAGCATCCTGTTTCTGGTTCGTATGTCTGTCCTGTTCACAAGCCGCATCACCCGATCCGGCTTCGCTTATGGTTGTATTCAGGAACCCGGTCATCGTAGAAGTAGTAAGCCTGCTAACGATAATTGTCGATTCCAATGAGCGTCATTGATTGAAATGTCTCGCCGTCGCGCTTGCCTTGCTGCCTGTGCTGGCGGCTCCGCGGTGCTGACACGTTTCTCTGCGGCATCAGCGTGCCGGTGTTCCGGGCCGAAGGTGCGCTTGCCGAGCGCATGGAACAGTCGACCAGCGGCCTCTTGCGGTTGGGGAAATGGCCGATAGCCAGACACCCCCTCAAAGGAGCGCCGCCATGCCCCGCGTTCTCGCCGATCTCGGTTTCCGCTGGAAAATCACCCTGCCGATAGGTGTTCTGGCCCTGCTGCTGATGCTGATGGGCGTCTTCGGCATGCGCGGTATCGAGCACGTCGCAGAGTCCAGCCAGCGGTTGGCGACGCGGCACTTGCCTGCCATCAGCTTGCTGCTCAATGCCGACCGAGACCTGTACCAGGCGTTCATTGCCGAGCGCAGCATGCTCGACAGCGATGCTGGCGAATACCGGCAGGAACTGCACGACAGCCATGCCGAAAATCTCCGGCAGGCCTATGAGCGCGTCCAGGCATACGCCGCCAAACAGCCGAGCAGCGAGGCGCTCGCGCTGGTCGAGCAATTCAACCGTGGATTCCGGCAATGGGCGGACGTCTCGCGGCGTGTCATCGATCAGGTCGACCTTGACCCGCTGGCGGCCAGCGCGCTGAGCTTCGGTGACAGCGAAGCGCGCTTCGATGCCATGCGCGATGCCATCGATAAACTGGGCGAGCTTGAAGACCAGGCCGCCGCCAGGGAAGGCGAGGCGGCGATTGCCGAGGGGGCGGCAACGGCCAGGCAACAGGCGATGGTTCTGAGCGCCGGCCTGCTCGGCTGCGTGCTGCTCGTGCTCGGGCTACCGCTGGTGGTGTTGCGGCCGTTGCGACGGTTGCTTGAGCGCATGCACCAGATTGCCGAAGGCGACGGTGATCTGCGGGACAGGCTGGAGGTGCGTTCGGCCGATGAGCTGGGCCAGCTCGGCGATGCCTTCAACGGTTTTCTAGACAAGCTGCAGCCACTGATCGCCGACGTTGGACGGGTCACCGCCGACATCGAGGGCGCGGCGCGGGGCATGGCGGACATGGCCGCGAGCAATGACCGGCTGATCAGCAGTGAGCATGCAGCCGTCGACCAGGTCAGCACCGCCGCCACCGAAATGAGCGCCGCCGTGCATGAGGTTGCGCTCAATGCACAGAACGCCTCCGATGCCGCGGGCCAGGCCGAGATTCAGTCGCGCAAGGCCGCCGCGGTGGTCAGCGACACCATTCAGTCGATTCGCCAGCTTGCCGGGGAAGTGGAAGGTGCCGCCCGCACGATCGAGGCGTTGGCGCAGGAGGCGTCCAGCATCGGGGCGGTCCTGGATGTGATTCGCGGCATTGCCGAGCAGACCAATCTACTGGCACTCAACGCCGCCATCGAGGCCGCGCGTGCCGGTGAGCAAGGGCGAGGTTTTGCGGTGGTGGCCGACGAGGTGAGGGCGTTGGCTGCGCGGACCCAGGAATCGACCCGAGACATTCAGGTTCGCATCGCGCGCCTTCAGGACGGCGTGGGCAAGGCTGTCCAGGCGATGCAGGTGGGAAGCGGCATCGCCCGCGACAGTGTCGAGCGCGCGAGCGGCGTCGACCAGGTACTGGCTGACACAACGCTCGCGGTGCAGCGCATCAACGACATGGCCGCGCAGATCGCGGCGGCCTGCGAGGAGCAGAGCAGCGTGACCGAAGAGGTCGCGCGGAACATCACCGATATCCGTGATGTGTCCAACGATGCCGCCGCCAACTCCGCCCAGGGGATGCGTGCCAGCCAGCAGCTCTCCGGGCTATCGCAACGGCTTGCGACACTGGTCGGTCGGTTTCGCGTCTGAAGCGAGTGGCCCTGGCAGGCACTGCCGGGGCACCTATTGGGAAACGATCGGTCCCGCCCCCGGCGCGCCGCGCAGCACCTTGCCGAGGCCGGTGTCGGCGGGCAATAAAAGCAGGCTGACGATGAATACCAACAAAAGACCAAGCGTGTAGGCCAGGCTGACCAGTTTCTGGCGGCGCCGCCGCTGGGTCTCGAGTGGTCGGGCAGCTCGGTCCCGGGGTTCGGGCTGCGGCGCCGATAACGGTTGGTTGGGTTTGGGCGGATGGCTGGGCATTGTGTCTCGATCTGTTGCGAACCTGCACCGCCACCTGCGGGCGGGCGCAATGTAGTAGCCGTTGCGCCCGTAAAGTAGACCTGAAATGCAGGCTATTTGCCAGCATTGCGGCGTCTGCGCCGCGTAAAACCGTCCGGGTCGCCATCGACGCCCGTCTGGCAGCCTTTTGAAACAAACGGAAAAGCTCTGGACGGGGCACGCGCCGATGCATCGGCGCAGGTCGACCATACTCAAGCGTCGTCGTCGCCACGAATTGGAGAATCCGCTCATGCAGACGCGCCGCCAGCTTCTTCACCGTACCGCCGTGCTGACGGCGATCGCCGCCCTTGGGCCATTGATGCCAACGGTCACGCGGGCTTCGCAATCGTTGCACATGCGGCCGATACCCGTTTCGGGTGAGAAGCTGCCGGTGATCGGGCTGGGCACCTCGCGCACCCATGATGTCGGCCTCGATGATGCCGAGATGAGCGCACTGCTCGATGTGCTGCGGGTATTCGCAGAAGGCGGTGCGCGGGTGATCGACACCGCCCCGAGCTATGGCAATGCCGATCGCGTGGTGGGCGAGCTGGTGCGGCAACAGAACGCCCGTGAGCGGGTGTTCCTGGCGACCAAGGTGTCCTCCACGGGACGCGAGCGCGGTCTGGCGCAGATCGAGGCGGGGTTCCAGGCGCTGCAGACCGACAGCATCGATCTGGTGCAAGTGCACAACCTGCAGGACACCCACACACAGCTCGGTGTGCTGCGCGAGCTGAAGGAGGCGGGTCGCATTCGTTACATCGGTATCACTCACTACCTGGAGTCGGCGCATGAGCGCTTGCTCGATGTGCTCGAGAAGGAGCCTGTCGACTTCGTCCAGTTCAACTATTCGGTCGGCGAGCGCAATGCCGAGAAGGGGCTGTTGCCCTATTGCGCCGACAAGGGCATCGCCACGCTGATCAATCGACCCTTTACCCGTGGCAACCTCCTTTCGCGGGTCAGGGGCATGCCACTGCCCGACTGGGCGGCCGAAATCGATGCCAGTTCCTGGGCGCAGCTGCTGCTCAAGTTCATCCTCGCCGCGCCGGCAGTTACCGCCGTGATCCCGGCGACCTCCAATCCGCGTTACATGGCCGACAACCTCATGGCGGGGCAGGGCCGTTTGCCGGATGAGCGGCAACGGCGGCTGATCATCGACGCCTTCAGCTGATTGCTGCGGTAAGGCCGCTTGGGATCGAAGCCGACGGGAGGCCGCGTGCTCGCAGATCTGGTTACGCGATTTTGCACATCGATCAACGCCCGTCCCGGAGAGCTGCGCGCGGCGTTGGCAGGGTTCGGGCTGTTTTTCTGCCTGTTCACAGGCTACTTCATGCTGCGGCCGATCCGCGAATCGATGGGCATTCAGGGCGGTGTCGACAACCTGCAATGGTTATTCACCGCCACCTTCTTCGCCATGTTGCTGGCGGTGCCGCTGTTCGCCTGGCTCAACTCACGGGTGGCGCGCATTCACTACATCGATTGGGTATACGGCTTCTTCTGCCTCAACCTGATGCTGTTCGCCGGCTTGTTCTACGTGCTGCGCGACAGCCTCTGGCTGGCGCGGGTGTTCTACGTGTGGATATCGGTCTACAACCTGTTCGTGGTGTCCGTGGCGTGGAGTCTGATGGCCGACGTGTTCGATGCGCCGCAGGCCCGTCGCCTGTTTGCGTTCATCGCGGCGGGCGCCAGCGTCGGCGGCCTGTTCGGGCCTGCCATGAGTGCATTGCTGGTGGGGCTGCTGGGGCAGTTCGGCCTGATGCTGCTGGCGGCGCTGCTGCTGGCCGTTGCCGTAGCGCTCAAGCATTACCTGATGGCCTGGCGCGAGGTGCTTGGCGCGGGCCGACCCGGCGCCGAAACGGCCGAAAGCCCTCGCCGACCGGTGGCTGGCAATCCCTTCAGCGGACTCACGCGGGTACTCGGTTCGCGCTATCTGATGGGCATCGCCGTGTTCGTCCTTCTGCTGACCACGGCCAGCACCTTTCTTTATTTCGAGCAGGCGCGACTGGTCGCCGAGCTGTTCGAGGACCGATCCGAGCAGGTGCGGGTATTCGGCGTCATCGATTTCGTGGTCCAGGCCGGTGCGCTGCTGTCTCAGCTGTTCATCACCGGACACATTGCCCAACGCCTCGGTGTGCGGGTACTGCTCACGGCCGTGCCGGCACTGGTTTGCCTGGGCTTCGTCGGCCTGGCACTGGCTCCGACCTTCGCCGTTCTGGCGGCGGTCATGATCGTGCGCAGGATCGGCGAGTACGCCTTCGTTCGTCCTGGGCGGGAAATGCTGTTCGCCCCGCTGGACGCAGAGAGCAAATACAAGGTGAAGAACTTCATCGACACGGTGGTCTATCGCGGCGGCGATGCGTTGAGCGGATGGGCCAAGAGCCTGCTCGACAGCCTCGGCCAGGGCGCGGCGCTGGTGGCGCTGGTCGGTGCCGTCTGTGCCGGGGTCTGGGGTGCCGTGGGCTGGTTTCT
Source organism: Stutzerimonas stutzeri (assembly GCF_009789555.1). Taxonomy (NCBI): domain Bacteria; kingdom Pseudomonadati; phylum Pseudomonadota; class Gammaproteobacteria; order Pseudomonadales; family Pseudomonadaceae; genus Stutzerimonas; species Stutzerimonas stutzeri. The sequence continues at coordinate 512,950 of NZ_CP046902.1, read as the reverse complement.
GGGCGCACGCGCCGACCGTTCCAGCGCGGCAGCGATGGCTGAGCGTGGTTAGCGCCTCGTGCGGCCCCCGCGGCTGGCGGCGATTCACTGATCTGGGTCAGGCGTGGCGACCGCACCGGTGTGACAATCCGATCAGACGAAGCTGCTGAACCTCGACGGTCCAGACGCCTCGAATCTGTGTAGATACGCCATCAATCAGGAGTAGTCGCATGCATGTTCAAGTCAACAGCCATCACATACCCGGTAGTGTCGAGCTGCATGAATGGGTGGGTTCGACCGTAGAGGAGCGGCTGGAGCGCTTCGATGATTTCCTGACCCGGGTCGAGGTGCACGTCAGCGACGAGAACGCGCAGAAGGCTGGCGCCGATGACAAGCGTTGCCAGATCGAGGCACGGCCCAAGGGCTACCAGGCGGTTTCCGTTACCCACAAGGCCGAATCGCTGCAGCTGGCGGTCGATGGCGCGGCGGAAAAGATGCGCCATGCGCTCGAACATGTGATGGGCAAGCTGGACAGCAAGGTTCTGTCCGGCGGCGAGCTCAACGACCCGTTGCGAGACGAGCAGCCACAAGCCGTCAAGGATGCCATGCTCGAGGAGGAATTCCTGGAAAAGCAGGACGAACTCGACCGCTAGGGCCCGAGCCCGGCGGCGTGCCGGGCCGTTCCAGCAGTGCCGCGACCGTCACCCAAGCGCTCCGGATCGCGACGTTGCCGCGCTCCGCTCAGTCGGGTCTTTCGGAAGGCCGTCGCGGCGACACGCGTGTCCTGGTCGATCCGCGCCATAGAGCTAATACGCGCAATTTCCTGGCGATCCGCCTGCATCCGGTGGTGTGCCTGCCCGCTGTGTGGCGCGAGTCGGGCATCGGGCGACCGCGCATCCGGGCGGATCAGTCAAAGCGCTCTCGACCGCGCCCTGCAGTCGGTGCGTTCCGCTTCAGGCCCGTTTTTGCTCAAGCCGTCGGGACGCACCACGCCCACGCATCTATAGCGAAAGGCTTACAAAAGAGATCGCCATTCGCCGCTTCACTCCGGGGTCTCGAATAATTAATCTACACCCACTCTGAAGCGCAGGACGCGCTCAGGATCACGGATGATCGGCCACGCCAGGACGGTAGTCGAACGGATTCGAAATGGTCAGGAAAAACCCGCTTCGGCGGGTTTTTTGTTGTCTGCAGAAAACCGTCCCGGCTACTGGCGCACCGTCTGATCGCAGCGCCGCAGCCGCTCCATCGGACGGTCTGCGTTAGGCCTTGTCGAGCAAGGCGCGTGGCCGTCAGCGGCGAGCGACGGCGACGATCTGCTCGATCAGCCACTGCAAAGCCGCATCCCGCTCCCGTTGAGCCACGCTGACGATATCCAGCTGAAAGGAGCCCAGATCGAAGGGCAGGTCGAACAGGTGAAGCGGCAGCAGCTTGGCGAAATGCCGGGCCAACTGGGTGGGAAGCACGGCGGCCAGGTCGCTGCTGGCGACAATATGGGCAGCCTGGAGGTAATTAGGCGTCGTGTAGACCACCTCGCGGGCGAGCGCATTGTCTTCCAGCCATTGATCGACCATCCCACGCGTTTGCCCACCATGCACCCATAGATGGCGCAGCCGCAGGAAGCCCGTCAGGTCCATCGTTTCGCCCATCAGCGGATGGCCGCGGCGCACCGCGACCTGCAACGTTTCGGTGGCCCAGCGGCGCGTGTGGAAGCGCGTCGGGACCTCGAGGAAGCGGCCCAGCACCAGATCCAGCTCGCCGTTGTCCAGCGCTTCGGACGGCAAGCAAGGAGTCAGGTGCTGGATCGCCAACTGGATACCCGGGGCCACTCGCGCCAGATGCGCCATGAGGGCGGGCATGCAGATCAGCTCGACATAATCGGTCACGGCGATGACGAAGCGTTGATGACTGGTGGCCGGATCGAACAGGTCCCCGGCATTGAGGGTGTGCTCGATCTGTTGCAGTGCGTCACGAATCGGCGCCTCCAGGCTCAGTGCGCGCGGGGTGGGTTGCATGGCGCGGCCCACGCGTACCAGCAGCGGATCATCGAGCAGCTCGCGCAAGCGATTGAGCGCATTGCTGACCGCCGGCTGGCTGAGCGACAGACGTTCGGCGGCGCGTGACACGTTGCGTTCGCGGAGCAAGGCGTCTAGCACGCGGAGTAGATTGAGATCGAAGTTATAGATATTCATCGGATGAATCGGAAGTATCACAAGACTAAATTTCAAAAATAGTAGCGTCATCAACTAAGGTAGGTCTTCTGTTTTTTCTGCCTTGCGACGAGGACTGCTGCAATGAGCCAAACCCGCTTCGATATCCAGACCGCTGCCGTTATCGGTGCAGGCACCATGGGCCGCGGCATCGTGATGAGCCTGGCCAACGCCGGTGTGAAGGTGCTGTGGCTGGACAACAACCCGGCCATGCTCGAACAAGCCTTGGGCGTGGTCGCCGATACCTACGCGCACAACGTGCGCCAGGGACGTATCGACGAGGCGCAGGCTGAAGCCCGTCGTGCCTGCATCAGCAAGGCAGACGGTTACCAGGCGCTGGCCGACGTCGACCTGGTGATCGAGGCGGTGTACGAGAACCTTGAACTCAAGCAGGCCATTTTTCGCGAGCTGGACGCAATCGTTAAGCCGACGGGTATCCTGGCGAGCAACACCTCGGCGCTGGATATCGATGCCATTGCTGCCGCGACCCGGCGCCCAGAGCAGGTCGTGGGCCTGCATTTCTTCAGCCCGGCACACATCATGAAGCTGTTGGAGATCGTGCGCGGCGCGAAAACATCCGCTGCGGTGCTGGAGGCTTCCACAGCATTGGGCAAGCGTATGGGCAAGGTCAGCGTAATCGCCGGCAACTGCCAGGGCTTCATCGGCAATCGCATGCTGGCCACCTACGTGCGTGAGGCGCGCGCGATGCTGCTTGAAGGCGCCTATCCCTACCAGGTGGATGCCGCGCTGCAGGGCTTCGGTTTTGCGATGGGCCCGTTCCGGATGTATGACGTGGTCGGTATCGACCTGGAGTGGCGCGCCCGTGAGCTGGCCGGAGAGGGCCAGGACGATCCCTACGTGCAGATCGACAATCGCCTCTGCGAACTGGGTCGTTTCGGCCAGAAGTCCCGCCAGGGGTATTACCGCTACGCCGAGGGCAGCCGCCAGGCCGAGCACGACCCGCAAGTCGATGCGCTGGTGCAGCGCGAGTCCGAGCGGCTTGGTTACCAACGTCGCGACATCGGCACGGAGGAAATACTCGAGCGTTGCCTGCTGGCGCTGGTCAACGAAGGCGCGAAGATCCTCCAGGAAGGCATGGCCGAGTCCAGCACCGATATCGACACCGTCTACCTCAACGGCTATGGCTTCCCGGCGGAGGTTGGCGGACCGATGACCTGGGCTGACCGCCAAGGCCTGCCGGCCATCCACGACCGCTTGCGGGCGCTGGCCGAACGCCATGGCGAGCACTGGAAGCCTGCCGAGCTGATCGAAAGCCTGGCGACGGTCGGTGGCCGGTTCGTCGATTTCAAGAAGAAGGAGGCTTGAGCATGGAGTACAAGGCCCCCCTGCGGGACATGCGGTTTGTGCTGCACGAGCTGTTCGACGCCAGCGCCCACTGCCAGTTGCTCGGTAACGGCCTGGACCGCGAGCTTATCGACGGCGTGCTGGAGGAGGCGGCGCGCTATACCGGTGGCGAAATCGCTCCGCTCAATCGCAACAGCGATGAACAGGGCGTGACGCTGGAAAACGGCGAGGTGAAAACGCCACAGGGTTTCGTCGAAGCCTACAAACAGTACGTCGACAACGGTTGGGCAAGCATGACCGGCCCGACCGAATATGGCGGCCAGGGCTTCCCGCAGATGGTGGCGTGCAATTTTCATGAAATGCTGATGGCCGCTTCGCTGTCGTTCCGCATCTACTCCGGTCTTACCGAAGGTGCGGTGCTGGCGCTGTACAAACACGGCAGCGCCGCGCTGAAGGACGCCTATCTGGAGAAATTGGTCAGCGGCAGCTGGAGCGGCACCATGTGCCTGACCGAACCACAGGCCGGAACCGACCTGGCGCTGCTGCGGACCCGTGCCGAACCCCAGGCAGATGGCAGCTACCGGGTCAGCGGCAGCAAAATCTTCATTTCCGGCGGCGAGCACGACATGAGTGAAAACATCGTGCATCTGGTGCTGGCGCGCCTGCCGGATGCGCCGGCGGGGGTGAAGGGCATCAGCCTGCTGCTGGTCCCTAAATTCATCGCCAACGCCGATGGCACGCCAGGCGAGCGCAACGCGCTGAGCTGCGGAGCCATTGAGCACAAGATGGGCATCAAGGGCGCGGCGACCTGCGTGATGAATTTCGATGGGGCCACGGGTTGGATCGTCGGCGAGCCGAACCAGGGGCTGGCCTGCATGTTCACCATGATGAACGACGCGCGTTTTCAGGTCGGGTTGCAAGGCCTTGGCATCGCCGAGCAGGCTTATCAGGGCTCGCTCGCCTATGCCCGAGAGCGCTTGCAGTCACGTGGATTGGCTGGCATCCAGCATCCGGACAAGGTGGCCGATCCGATCATCGTGCATCCGGACGTGCGGCGCATGCTGTTGACCCAGAAGACGCTGGTCGAAGGCAGCCGCATGCTGGCGGCCTATTGCGCCCGGCAGCTGGACCTGGAACACGGCCACCGCGAGCCGAACGACCGCAGCGCCGCGAGCAAGCGCGCGGCGTTGCTGATTCCGATCGTCAAGGCATTCTTCACCGACATGGGGCAGGAGGTCGCGAGCCTCGGCGTGCAAATCTACGGCGGCCACGGCTATATCCGTGAATGGGGCATGGAGCAGTTGATGCGCGACAGCCGTATCACTCAGCTCTACGAGGGGACCAATGGCATCCAGGCGCTGGACTACATCCGCCGCAAGCTGCTTGGTGATGGCGGTGCGGAGCTGTCGGCATTGCAGGCTGAATTCAGCGAGGTCTGTGATCGCCAGGCCGAGCGGCCAGCGTTGCGGGCGTTTGCGAGCACCGTGCAGGGTCGCATTGGCGAATGGCGCGAGCTGACCGCCGACATCATTGCCGCGACCGGACGCGATCCGCAGGAAATTGGCGCGGTGTCGGTGGATTTTCTGCAGTACTCGGCCTATGTGTTGTTGGCCGGGCTCTGGTTGCAGGCAGCGGCGCGAGCGCAGGACGCACTGGAACGGGAGAGCGGCGAAGCGGCGTTCTATCAGGCCAAGCTGGCCAGCGCGGATTTCTACCTGCGGCGCGTATTGCCGCGTGCCAGCGCCCATCGAGAGGCCATTCTAGGCGGCGCAGGCTGTCTCATGGCCTTGCCGGAGACGGATTTCGCGTTCTGAACGGGCTCGTCTGGCAGACGGCGGACTGGCGTTACAAGTCGTACCCCCTTTCCTTCCGGGAAAGGGCTGGGGTGAGAGCGCGTCGAGCGGCTCTCTCCGAAGCCGAAACACAAAAAATCAGGAGGCACCGATGCATCCGTTCAGCTTTGCCACTACCGCTCAATTGATATGCGAGCCTGGCGCGTCGCGCCGTCTGGCCAGCCTTTGCAAGGAGCGCGGCGCGCGCTCGGTGCTGATTGTCACGGACCCGGGCATCACCCGTTTCGGACTGCTCGGTGAGGTATTGCCGGGCTTCGGCGTGGAGGGACTGAACGTGGCCGTCTACGATCAGGTCATCGCCGATCCGCCGGAGCACATCGTCCTGGCCGCCGTGGAGCAGGCGAGGTCGCTCGAGGCGGACCTGATCGTCGGTTTCGGCGGCGGCAGCTCGATGGACGTCGCCAAACTGGTCGCGCTGCTGGCACATCCGGCCTGTGCGCAATCGCTGCAGGACATCTATGGCGTAGGCAATGCCAGGGGCCAGCGGCTGCCGCTGATTCAGGTTCCGACCACCGCCGGTACGGGATCGGAAGTCACCCAGATCGCGATCATTACCACGGGCGAGACCACCAAGATGGGCGTGGTTTCGCCCATGCTGTTACCCGACCTGGCGCTGCTCGATGCCGACCTGACCCTAGGCCTGCCGCCAGCCGTGACCGCGGCGACGGGTATCGATGCCATGGTGCACGCCATCGAGGCCTACACCAGTGCGCTGAAGAAGAATCCGCTGTCCGACCTGCTGGCCCGCGAAGCGCTGCGGTTGCTCTCGGCCAACCTGCACGAGGCGGTGCACAACGGCAGCAATCGCGAGGCCCGTCAGGCGATGCTGCTCGGTGCATGCCTTGCCGGCCAGGCGTTCGCCAACGCGCCGGTAGCGGCAGTGCATGCCCTGGCCTATCCGCTTGGCGGTAACTTCCACATCCCCCACGGGCTCTCCAACGCGCTGGTCCTGCCGCATGTGCTGCGTTTCAACGTCAGTGCCGCGACCACCCACTACGCCGAGCTGGCGCCGCTCGTGCTGGGCGAGCGGTTGCGCAGCGAGGATTGCTCCACCTACGCCGACCAGTTGATCGAGGAACTAAGCCAGCTTTGCGCGCGCATGGGGTTGCCCAACTGCCTTCGTGACGCGGGTGTGCCCGAACATATGCTGCCGCAGTTGGCCAAGGAGGCCATGCTTCAGCAGCGCCTGCTGGTAAACAATCCGCGCGAAGTTACCGAGGCCGATGCCCTGGCGATTTACCAGGCGGCTTACTGAGCGTCTTCACGACCAATACATACAAAGAGAGGCCTCGATGCCCGAGCAACCCAGACACCTGCGTGACGACTATCGCTATTTTCACTCGATCAGTACGCGCTGGCATGACAACGACGTTTATGGTCACGTCAACAACGTCACTTACTACAGCTATTTCGACAGTGCGATGAATACCTACCTGATCCAGCAAGGTGGGCTGGATATCCATAACGGCGAGGTGGTGGGCTTCGTGGTCAGCTCATCGTGCGACTATTTCGCGCCGATTGCCTTCCCGGAGGCCATAGAAGTCGGCCTGCGCGTCGGCAAGCTGGGCAAAAGCTCGGTTGAGTACGAGCTGGCGGTGTTCAGGCAGGGCGAAGAGCAAGCCTGCGCGGCGGGCAGGGTGGTGCATGTGTTCGTCGACCGCGCACGGAACCGCTCGACGCCGATCCCTGATCGCGTGCGCGAGGCGCTGGGAGCGCTACGGGCCGAATAGCGCAACGAAGCCGCGGCGTTTCGAACATCGCCGCTGGCTGGAAGGTTTGGCTGCCGTCGGTGCGGCTGGGCTGGTGCGGCGCTGAAGCCTGTTCCCGGCTTTATGCCGGGAGCGCGGCGATCACTGGGTAGGCGGCTCAGTGATGATGTTTGTGCTTGTGTTTGTAATGGCCCTTTCCCTTCCCCGGATGGCCGTGGCGATGGTCGCCCCGATAACGATCATCCCGCCGGTAGCCGTCGCGACGGTAGTCATCGTCATCGCCATATTCGTTACCGATCGCGCCGCCCGCACCCCCGCCCACGGCTGCGCCGATCAGACCGCCAGTGCTACCGCCGACCCGCTGGCCGACGACATTACCGCCTGCAGCACCCAGGCCACCGCCGATGGCCGCTTCGGTGCGACTGCGCTTGTCAGCGCCAACCATGCCGCCGGCTGCACCGCCAACACCGGCACCGATGGTTGCGCCAGTCGATCCGCCCAGGTGTTCACCGACCACCGAGCCGAGGGCGCCGCCCAAGGCACCGCCCACGGCGGCTTCGGTGTTGCTTCCGGCAAATGCGGTGGCGCTGAGCAGGCTCGCGGACAACAGCACAATCGAGGAATACTTCATGACGAAACCTCTGGATGAATGGCGCTGCGATCCTTACGCGACGAGCGGGCGTTCGCAACTCATCCCGACGAAAGGCATGACCGAGTTCGCGTTTTATAAGTATTTGATTTTAATCGGGAACTTTTAACTAGCGGAACGGTCTTCACCAGCTTGAGCCGCGCGTGCGGCGATCAGCGAATCAGCGTGTCGGTCCGTGCGGCCTGCAGGCGAATCGCGATGGATTTGGAGGTCGGCGTATAGCTGCCCAGGCCATGGCTCGCCAGCGGGACCAATGGGTTGGTTTCCGGGTAATAGGCCGCTGCCTGCCCAGGTGGAATATCGAAGGCGAGCAGGGTAAATCCTTCGACCTTGCGCTCGATGCCGTCATTCCATAACGATCGGATATCGACTTTCTGCCCCGCCTCGAAGCCCAGCCGGCGGATATCGGCGGCGTTGACGAAGATGACGCGCCGCTGCCCTCTGACCCCACGGTAGCGGTCGTCGAGGCCATAGATGGTCGTGTTGTACTGGTCGTGCGAGCGCAGTGTTTGCAGGATCAGTTCAGGCAGTTCGCCGCTGTTGCGTACCGCTTGATCGAACACGCTGTCGGGCAATGGATTGACGATGAAATTGGCGCGCTCGCTGGCGGTATTCCAGCATCGGGCCGCGGCCGGGTTGTCCAGGTGAAAGCCGCCCGGGGCCTGCAGGCGCTCGTTGAAATCGTCGAAGCCGGGAATGGTCTCGGCAATCAGCTGCCGAATCCGCGAATAATCTTCGATCAGCGCCGCCCAATCCACGGGCTGCCGGCCCAGTGTGGCCTGGGCGATGCCGGCGATGATCGACGGCTCCGAGCGCATCCTCGGCGACAGGGGTTCCAATTGGCCGTGGGAGGCGTGAATCATGCTGAACGAGTCTTCCACGGTGATCGCCTGGGGACCACTGGCCTGACGGTCGATGTCGGTGCGGCCCAGGCACGGCAGGATCAGCGCATCGTGGCCGACTGTGAGGTGGCTGCGGTTGAGCTTGGTGCTGATCTGCACGGTCAGGCTGCACTGCTCAAGCGCGCGATGGGTACGGGTGCTATCGGGTGTGGCCTGTGCGAAGTTGCCGCCCAGGGCGACGAATACCTTGGAGCGTCCCGTCAGCATCGCCTCGATCGCTTCGACCACGTTATGCCCGGGCTGACGCGGTACGGCGAAGCCGAAGCGCTCTTGCAGAGCGTCGAGCAGTGCCGCTGGCGGGCGTTCGTTGATGCCCATGGTGCGATCACCCTGTACGTTGCTGTGGCCACGCACCGGACACAGCCCGGCGCCGGGCTTGCCCAGGTTGCCGCGCAGCAATTGCAGGTTGGTGATCTCCTGGATGGTCGCGACCGAGTGGCGGTGCTGGGTGATGCCCATGGCCCAGCAGACAATGACGCGCTCGGCGTTGCGGTAGAGGCGTGCCGCCTGTTCCAACTCGGCCAGATCGAGGTCCGATTGCTGCTCTATGTCCTCCCAGTTGGTGGCATCCAGCGTGGCCAGATAGGCGTCGATGCCATGGGTGTGCTGTTCGATGAACGCATGGTCGAACACAGGCGACTCGCCCTGGGCCTGGGCTTCGCGCTCCCAGAACAGCAGAAATTTGGCGATACCGCGTATGGCCGCCATATCGCCGCCCAGTGCAGGTCTGAAAAACGCCGTGTTCAGCGGTGCCGAGCCGTTGATGAGCATTTCCATCGGGTGTTGAGGATGCTGGAAGCGCTCCAGTCCGCGCTCCTTCAGCGGGTTGAAGCAAACCACTTGAGCGCCGCGGGCGACGGCCTCGCGCAGCGGTTCGAGCATGCGCGGATGGTTGGTGCCGGGGTTCTGGCCGAGGACGAAGATCGCATCGGCCAGGGCGAAATCCTCGAAGGTGACGCTGCCTTTGCCGACGCCGATACTCTGGCCGAGGGCGACGCCGCTGGCCTCGTGGCACATGTTGGAGCAATCGGGAAAATTGTTGCTGCCGTACGCGCGCACGAACAGCTGATAAAGGAACGCTGCCTCGTTGCTGGCGCGCCCTGAGGTATAGAACTCGGCCTGGTCGGGGCTGTCGAGCGCATGCAGATGTTCGGCGATCAAGGCGAAAGCGGCGTTCCAGCTGATGGGCTGGTAATGGTCGCTTGCCGGGTCGTAGCGCATCGGCTCGGTCAGGCGGCCCTGGTATTCGAGCCAGTAGTCGCTCTGCTCACGCAGCTGGCTGACGCTGTATCGGGCGAAGAAAGCGGCATCGACTCGACGCGTGGTGGCTTCCCAGTTCACCGCCTTGGCGCCGTTCTCGCAGAACTTCACCGTACCGTCCTGGGGAGAATCGCCCCAGGCACACCCGGGGCAGTCGAAGCCGCCATTCTGGTTGGTCTTGAGCAACGCGCGCAGGTTCTTCAAGGGCTGTTTGCTGTCCAGCCAGAAACGGGTGACGCTGCGCAGCGCGCCCCAGCCTGCGGCGGCGCCGGTATAAGGGCGAAAGCGAGGCTTTTCCGGTTGCAGACTCATGCTTGCGCCTCGGCTGAGCCGACGGTGGGGCTGAACACACGCGGCGGGCTGCGCTGTGGGATGTGGATCAGGTTGAGGTTGTGACGTTGCGCCCAACTCGCCGCCAGTCCAGTGGGAGAGGAGAAGCTGACCAATGTCGCAATGCCGGCGCGCTGCACCTTGTGGATCAGTTCCAGGCTGCAGCGGCTGGTGACGACGGCAACGCCGCCGGCGACGTCCTGGCGGCTGCGGCTGAGGGCTCCGATCAGCTTGTCCAGGGCGTTGTGCCGGCCAATATCTTCGCGACCGAGGCAAATCTGGCCTTGTGAATCGATGAACAAGGCGGCATGGACCGCTCCGCATGTCTGGCCGAGCGGCTGGAATTCAGCGATCCGCTGACGCAAGTCTTGCAGCCAGTGCGCCGGCGGCAGGGGCGCGCCAGGCATCACCGGCAGTTGCGGTAGCGCCTGTTCCAGCGCTTCGACGCCGCACAGCCCGCAGCTGGCATTACCGGGCAGCTGCCGGCGCTGCTGCTTGAGCGCCCAGAAGGCACGGCTGGCAATGTCGACTTCGGCTTGGCGTCCGCTGCCGGAGCCGCTGATACGGATGTCGTAGATTTCGCTGGCGTCATCGACAATGCCGCTGCCCAGGCTGAAACCCACGACGAAATCCTCGAGGTCGGACGGCGATACCATCATCACTGCCTGGCTGATGCCGTTATAGGCGATCGCCAGCGCGCACTCTTCTGCCAGCTCGACTGGCTCGCTCAGGGAATCGCCGAGGACATGGAACGCATAGCGTTGACTGGCCCCGGCCGGTACGCTGTGGTCCGAGACCGCGCTGGGACGATGTGGAGCCTTCATGGGCGAACTCGATAGTGGACCGTTCGAGCAGATTGCCTGCCGGTCGTCCGACTGTGAACGGTCGCGGATGTTTTTTCAATGTGCGTTGCGTCCACCTGTCCTCCCCTTTGCTACGGCTCGCGTGCCAGCATATCGCGCACCCGTGTGGCCAGGTCGTCGATCGAGAACGGCTTGCTGATCATGTCCATCCCGGCATCCAGAAAGCCGCTGCTGGCGGCTTGTTCGGCGTAACCGGTCATGAACAGCACGCTCAGTCCGGGACGCTGCTGGCGAGCGATATCGGCCAGCTGGCGACCGTTCATGCCGGGCAGACCCACGTCTGAAATGAGCAGGTCGATGCGCTCGCCGCTTTCGAGAATCTGCACGGCCGCATTGCCCTCGGCGGCGTCCAGGGCGCGATAGCCAAGCATCCCCAGCACGTCCAGCACCAGTAGCCGCACGGCGGGATCATCCTCGACCACCAGCACGGTTTCGCCCTGTACCGCCTGCGGCGCCTGTTCCGACGGTTCGAAGCGTGCCGCAGGCGATGCCGGCCCGTGATACGCGGGCAGGTAGAGCGTGACCTCGGTGCCATTGCCGGGTTCGCTGCGGATCTGTACGTGGCCCCCGGCCTGGCGGGCAAAACCGTAGATCATCGATAGGCCGAGACCGGTGCCCTGGCCGATGGGCTTGGTGGTGAAGAAGGGCTCGAAGGCGGCGGCGAGCACCTTGGGCGTCATGCCGCAGCCGCTGTCGATTACGCTGAGGCTGACGTAACGCCCTGGCGGCAGCTCGCCGACCTCGGCGTGGCGCTGCAATTGCACATTGGCGGTGGCGATGTACAGGCTGCCGCCGTCTGGCATGGCATCGCGTGCGTTGATCACCAGGTTGAGCAAGGCGCTTTCCAGCTGGTTTTCGTCGCTGTTGGCCGCCCACAGGTCGGGTGCCAGCACGGCGTCAATCAGGATATGGCTGCCCAGGGTTCGCACCATCAGGTCGCGCATCGATTCCACCAGGGCATTGAGGTCGACCCGCTTGAGATTCAGTGGCTGGCGGCGGGCGAAGGCCAGCAACCGATGGGTCAGTGCGGCGGCTCGGTTGGCCGAACTCGTTGCGGCGTCGATGAAGCGCTGGGTTTCGTGATGGCGACCAGACTGATTGTAACGCTGGACCAGGTCGAGGCCGCCGATGATGCCGGTGAGCATGTTGTTGAAATCGTGGGCGATGCCGCCCGTGAGCTGGCCGACCGCTTCCATCTTTTGCGCCTGACGCAGGGCTTCCTGTGCCTGCTCACGGCTGGCCATTTCCGTGACCAGCCGCTCATAGACTTCGGCCAGTGCCTCGGTGCGCTCCTGCACGCGGCTTTCCAGCGTCTCGTTGAGTTCGCGCAGCGCCTGTTCGGCGCGCCAGCGCTCGGTGACGTCCTGGGCCAGGACAAAGAAGCCCTGTACTTGACCATCGGCGTCGCGACGCGGCAGGTAATGCATCCAGGCGTGGCGCAACGTGCCGTCCCGATGAGGCATGGAGGCTTCGAAGATCGCTTCCTGGCCGGCCAGGGCGGCGTCGATCTGCGCGCGGCGCTCGTTGTAGGCGGATTCGCCGAGCACCTCCCGCAAATGCTTGCCAAACAGGACGTCGGGCGTCTGGCCGAACCAGGTTTCATAGTGACGGTTGTTGAAGCGATACCGCTCCTCACGGTCGACGTAGCCAATGAGCACAGGCAGGGCGTCGGTGATCATGCGGATCTCCGCTTCACTGCGGCGTAGCGCTTCTTCCTCGCTGTGGCGCAGGCACAACAGCTGCCCGCCAATCACTTCGCCGTCGCGGATCGGACTGAGGGCCAGGTCAAACCAGGCGGCCGGCCCGTCGGAGGTCCCATCTTCGCTGAGGCGGTGGTTGCGCAGCAGGCAGGACTGGTCGCGCTCACCGCTCTCGCGCGCGGCGATCAGCTCGGGCCAGACATCGCCCCAGGTGTCGGCGACCGGCGCACCCAGGGCGGCAGGGTGGCGACGGCCGATCAACGCCGCATGGGCGTCGTTATAGAGCTGAAAGCCGGCCTTGCTCCAGAGAATGCACATGGGCAGCGGTACCTCGAGCAGCGTGCCGAGCAGGATTCGCAGCGCCGCGGGCCACTGCTCGAACGGGCCCAGTGGCGTTGCGCTCCAATCATGGCTGCGGATGCGCCTGCTCATTTCATGGGTACCGGCCGCCCAGGGCCCAGTCTCTATTGCCATAAATCATCCATCGAAGCGCGATGGGCCGTTGGGCAATCATCGCGTGTGCGGCACCGTTTGCCTGGACCGGCGCAGCAGGGCTGGGCCAGGTTAGTCTTGTCGCTCGAAGCCGTGTTGCCTGGCTCCTGCCTATAGGGACCGCTGACCCTCGTGTTAAATCCGGCGTGGTCTCGGCATCAGGCGGGATAGCCCTGCAGGCTGCGAATCAGCTCCAGGTAATCGCCGACGGCAGCGAATTCTTCAGTATTTTTTTGTCCTCGACGGCTGTCCGGTTCGCTGATCGCCAGCAGATGCGCAATGCCGTAATCCCGGGCGCTACGCAATACCGGCAGGCTGTCGTCGATGAACAGCGAGCGGGCCGGGTTGAAATCCAGATCCGCTTTGAGCGCATGCCAGAACTGCGGCTGCTCCTTGGGAAAGCCGTAGTCATGCGAGCTGATCAGACGATCGAACCAAGGCGCCAGCTCGACGCGCTCAAGCTTCAACGACAACGAATCGCGATGGGCGTTGGTGATCAGGACCACTCGCTTGCCGGCGTCACGCAGCGCCGCGAGGAACTCGTCCGCCGCCGGGCGCAGGGCGATCAGGTCAGCCACTTCACGCTTCATTTCACGGATCGGCAGGCTCAGCTCCCGCGTCCAGAAATCCAGGCAGTACCAGGTGAGCCGGCCTTCGTGTTCATTGAACAGCGGGGCCAGCTCCAGTTCGGCCATGGCCCGGCTGATGCCGTGCAGTGCGGCGTAACGCTGGGGCAGGAGTTCGAGCCAGAAATGGTTGTCGAAGTGCAGATCCAGCAGGGTACCGTCCATGTCCAGCAGGACGGTTTCGATCTCGGACCAGGGCAATGAATCGATCATGACGGGCTCTTCGTGTGCAATGGGCGCAATGGTGCGACAGCGGTCGGTTCGATGCAAAGCGTTCACGGCGATGGCGAAAAGGCGGGTTATGATTGCGACTCGCGTTTCAAGGATATCCCCATGCGCCAGAAACCTACCGTGCTTGCCCGTGAGATCGTTGCCACCAGCCGTCTGTTCCGTGTCGAGCAGCTGCAGCTGCGGTTTTCCAACGGTGTCGAACGCACCTACGAACGGTTGGTGGGGCAAGGCACCGGCTATGGCGCGGTGATGATCGTCGCGCTGGATGCCGACGGGCGGGCGCTGCTGGTCGAGGAGTACTGCGGTGGCACCGATACCTATGAGCTGTCGTTGCCCAAGGGCTTGATCGAACCGGGTGAAGATGTACTCGATGCCGCCAACCGTGAGCTGAAAGAAGAGGCCGGCTTCGGCGCGCGTCGCCTGGAGTTGCTCACCGAACTGTCCCTCTCGCCCGGTTACATGAGCCAGAAGATCCAGGTCGTGCTGGCCCGCGACCTCTTCGCCGAACAGTTACCTGGCGACGAGCCGGAGCCGATGCGCGTCGACCGGATCGATCTGCGCGAGCTGTCGAGCCTGATCCAGAATCCGCAATTCACCGAAGGACGCGCCTTGGCGGCGCTTTACCTGGCCCGGGACCTGCTGAGCGAGCGAGGGGAGTTCGACCGATGAGCCATCCTTATTTGGCCAGGGTCATCGACCTGGTCCGCGACGCCGGCCAGGCGATCCTGCCGTATTGGCGCAACGATGTGCAGGTGCATGAGAAGGCGGACGCCTCGCCGGTGACTGCCGCTGACATGGCCGCCCATCATCTGCTTGCCGACGGCTTGCGCGCGCTGGACCCGGATATCCCGGTGCTGTCGGAGGAAGATTGCAACCTGAGCCTGGCCGAACGCGCGGGCTGGACGCGCTGGTGGCTGGTCGACCCGCTGGACGGCACCCAGGAGTTCATTGCCGGCAGCGAAGAGTTCACCGTCAATGTCGCGCTGATCGAGCAAGGGCGGGTGCTGTTCGGTGTGGTCGGCATACCGGCCAATGGTCGCTGCTATTACGGCGGCGCCGGCTTCGGGGCCTGGCGCGCCGAAGCCGATGGCGCGGCGCAACCGTTGCAGGTGCGCCGCGAACCGGCCGAGGCGTTCACGGTGGTCGCCAGTCGCCGCCATTCGAGCCCGGCGCAGGAACGTCTGCTCGAAGGCTTGCACCAGCGCTTCGGCGGGTTGGACCTGGCCAGCGTCGGCAGCTCGCTGAAATTCTGTCTGCTGGCCGAGGGCGCCGCCGACTGCTACCCGCGGCTGGCGCCGACTTCGCAGTGGGACACCGCTGCCGCCCAGGGCGTGCTCGAGGGCGCGGGCGGCGAAGTGCTGGATACCGGCGGTGCCACGCTGACCTACGAGGCGCGGGAACACTATCTCAACCCGTCCTTCCTGGCATTACCGCAGGGTGTGGCGTGGCGTGACGGGCTGATCGAACTGGCGAACCGCTGAGCCGCTTCGGTATCGCTATCGGTTATCACAGGGAAGGCGAACCGGTGGCGATGATGCCACGGCCGCCTTGGCCGGGCAGGCGCGCGAGTCGGATCGCTGGAGCAGCGTAGTGTCATCGAAAAACCCTACCGGGATACGCCAATGGATCTGGCGCGCCTTCGTCCGCAGCGCGCTGATACCGCTGGTGCTGGTCGAGGTCGTGCTGATCGCGGCTTATCTGTTGACCAACAATGCCATTCGCGACGCGCAGATCGAGCATCTGCGCGAGACGGCGCTTTCCGAACTGCAAGCCGGGGTCGACCGCGAGTCTCGAATCATCAGCCAGCAGTTGGAACAGGTGGCGAGCGCCACGACCCTGTTTCGCAATTTTACCGCTCGTGCGTTGAAGGATGACCGTCCCGAGCCGCCTGTCGAGCTGATGCTGCGCGAGGATGGGGTGCGCTACAGCCCGCTCGATGAGGGCGGCGCGGCGAGCTTCTATTCCGCGGCCACCGCGCCCGAGCAGCAGGACCTGCAAAAGGTGGCGCGCTTGCGCCGTCTCGATCCGCTGATGATGGACCTGCATGCGGGCAACCCGCTGATCGCCAGCCTCTATTTCAACAGCTGGGACAGCTACAACCACATCTACCCGTGGTTCGACACGGCGGCGCAGTACCCGCCGGACGTGGACATCCCCAGCTTCAATTTCTACTACCTGGCCAGCTCCTGGCAAAACCCGGCGCGCCGGGTCGTCTGGACCGATGTCTATCTCGATCCCGCGGGGAACGGCTGGATGATGTCCGCCATCGCGCCGGTGTATCGCGGCGATTTCCTGGAGGGCGTCTGCGGCATCGACGTCACCGTCAGTGGCATCCTGCAACGGATCGCCAGCTTGCGGGTGCCCTGGAAAGGGTATGCCATGCTGATCAGTCGCGACCTCAACATCATGGCGCTGCCCAAGGCCGGCGAGCGTCAGTTCGGGCTTGCCGAACTGACCGATCATTCCTACGCCGAAGCGATTGGGCGTGAGATTTTCAAACCTGAGGACTTCCAGCTCGGACGCCGCGTGCAAACCAGCCGGTTGGCCAGCGCTATCGCTGCGCAGGCCGAAGGGGTAAAGAGCGTGAGCCTTGATGGTCAGCGTCAGTTGGTGGCCTGGGCCACGGTCGAGCAGACCGGCTGGCGTCTGCTTGCGGTGGTGGACGAAGCCGAGGTGTTCAGCCAGACCACAACGCTTGCCAGCCACTACCGGCAGATCGGCTATTTGCTGATCGCAGGCCTGGTGCTGTTCTATCTGCTGTTCTTTGCCTACATGTGGCTGCGCGCACGGCAACTCAGCCAGTCGCTGCTCGCCCCCATTGCGAGCATTTCGCGGATGATGGGGCAGATCGGCCAGGGCCGGTGGCGACCCCGGTCGGCCTCGTCGCGGATTCGCGAACTGGATGATCTGGCGCAGCACACCCGAGCCATCGGGGCGCAGCTGGAACGCAGCGAGGCGCAGCGGACGCAGGCACAGAAACGCCTCGAACTGGTGCTCGAGAGTTCGACCGAAAGCCTCTGGGAACACGACATGCGCAGCGCCACGCTGCACCTGCGTGGACGCCTGCCCGAACGCTTCGGATTGCCTTCGGCGCGAGTCGGCAAAGCACAGTTCCTGCAACGCATCCATCCGCGTGACCTGCCCCGCGTGCATGCCGAACTGGCGCGTGTGCAGTCCGGCGATGCGACCCGCTACGAGTGCGAGTATCGCTTCGCCGACGCGCTTGGGCAGTACCACTGGTTGTTGAGTCGCGGTCGCATACTCGAGCGTGATCGGAAAACCGGCGAGGCCACGCTGCTGGCTGGCACCCACGTCGATATCGATACGATCAAACGGGTCGAAGATGATCTTCGTCACGCCACCCGGCAGGCCCAGGCGGCCAACGAGGCCAAGACTCACCTGATCTCCAGCATCAGCCACGAGCTGCGGACGCCGCTGAACGCCATCCTCGGATTCGCCCAGCTCATGCGAATGGACTGCTCCCCCGAGGCCGATCCGGAGGCGGCTGACTACCTTGATGAAATCCTGCTGGCCAGCCGTCACCTGAATCAGCTGCTGGGCGACATTCTCGACTGGTCGAGCCTGCAGGCCGAGCGGCCCCGGCTGAAACTCGAACGGGTCGAAGTCACCGCGCTGATGCGCGAATGCACCGAACTGGTCGCGCTCGACGTCCAGCGCCATGACCTGCAATTGGCGTTCGAGCTGCCGCCGGCCCCCCTCGAGGTGCTGGCCGAGCCGCGTCGACTGCGCCAGGTGCTGCTCAACCTGCTGTCCAACGCGATCAAGTACAACATTCCAGGCGGGCGGATACGCTTGGCCATCGAAACGGTGGCCGGGCAGGTGCGGCTGCTGGTTGAAGACAGCGGGATCGGCATCGACGAGGCGTCGCAGACCCGGCTGTTCGAGCCCTTCCAGCGGTTGGGGCGTGAAAACTCGAATATTCAAGGTGCCGGCATCGGCCTGTCGCTGAGCCTGGAGTACGCCAAACTGATGGGCGGCAGCATGGGCGTGAAAAGCGCACTGGGCGCGGGCAGTGTTTTCTGGATCGCGCTACCGGTTGCGGAACCTCAGCCTGTGCCGCCCACCCGTCGACGACCGCGGATCGTCTATGTGGAAGACGACCCGGCGAGCCAGTTGCTGGTGCGCAAGGCGTTGGCCCATCTCGGAGAAGTGGAGGTGATCGACAACGGCCGGACCGCCTTGGAACGGGTGCTTGCCGATCCGCCGCACTTGCTGCTGCTGGACCTCAACCTGCCCGAACTGAACGGCGAGGCGCTGTTGGCGTTGTTGCGACAGGCCCCTGCCACCAGGGCGTTGCCGGTCATCGTGCTGAGCGCGGCCAGCGAGGCGGCTGCAGGCATCGCCTGCCAGGCTCGGCTGGTCAAGCCACTGGACCTCGACGAATTGCGTCGGCAGGCCCACGCCTGTCTGGCCGGTGTCGAATTCGCTCCGACCTGACCTTGACGGCTAGTCGGCCCGTTCGCCGCAAAGGTCGAGGGCGAACCAATGTTCGGTCTCAGCCTGCGACAAGCCCGCGCCAAGCAGGGCGAACAACTTGCCCAAGGCCGCTTCGCGCGTCATGCCGCCGCCCGACACCAATCCACTGGCGGCCAGCTTGCTGCCGGCGGCGTAGAGGCCGAACTCGACGTGACCTTGCGGGCACTGGCTGATGGCCGCCAGGACCACGCCGCGCTCGTGTGCGTCCTTCAAGACCGCCAGCCACTCGGTATCGTCAGCCGGGCCCGTGCCGCTGCCGTAGCATTCGAGCAGCACGCCCCGCACGCCGCTGTCGAGCACGGCGCGTAGCTGCGGTGCACCGATGCCCGGATACAACGGCAGCACCGCGACGCCTACCGGCTGGCGCGGCTTACGATAGTCGAGCGAGGGCGGGATGCTCGCTGCACGTTCGCTCTCGCGCAGACGAGGCGAGACACCGAAGGCATCAAGGGTCGCCGTGCCCAGCTTGCTGGCCCGTACGCCGGGCATCAGCTTGCCGTTGAAGTACAGGTACACGCCCGGCTGGATGCCCGCGTTAAGCGCTTGCAGCGCGCCGAACAGGTTATCCCAGGCGTCGCTGCCCGGTGCGCCGGCCGGTAGCATGGAGCCGGTGAGCAGAACCGGCACCTCGAGCCCGAGCAGCAGGAAGCTCAGCGCCCCCGCACTGTAGGCCAGCGTATCGGTGCCATGAAGCAACAGCACGCCATCGCAGCCGTTTTGCTCGACGCCTTCTCGAATGGCCTCGACCATGGCCAGCCAGTTGGCCGGGTTCATGTTGGCGCTGTCGATCGGCGGCAGCAGCTCGCGCAATGTCCAGTCGGGCAGTTCAAGCTGGGGTTGCTGGTGCTGTTGCGCGCGCAGCCTGCTGGCGAAACCGGAGGCGGGCATCAGGCCATCGGCGCTCTGTTGCATGCCGATGGTGCCGCCGGTGTACAGCACCAGGATGTTTCTGGAAGCCAGCATAGGGATCTCCTGCGTATGAACAGGGCGCCTGGCTCCCTGTTCATACAGCGCTTGCGGGGCTAGTGCTGGGGCGCCTGGGCGCTCGTCTGCGTACCGATGGCAGGCGCTTCACCGGCGTCCCGCACGGGCCAGACGCTTGGGTCCAGGTCCAGGTCGGCGAAGTTCTTCGGGTCGAACACCGGCGATTCCACGCCCGCTTCGCGCTGGCTGTCGTAGTCACGCATCAGGCGCAGGCCGACCTTGAACAGCAGCGCCAGGGCGATCAGGTTGCAGATCGCCAGCAGGCCCATGGTCACGTCGGCGAATCCGAACACGGTGCCCAGATCCTGGACCGATCCCCACATCACCAGACCGATCACCAGGACCCGGTAGAGCTGCACCGGCCAGCGCTTGTCCGTGAAGAAGCCCAGTGCGTTTTCGCCAAGGTAGTAGTTGTAAATCAGCGTGGTGAACACGAAGAGCAGCAGCGCCACGCTGATGAATACCCGGCCCCACTCGCCGACGACCGCGGCGACGGCGGTCTGAGTCAACACCACGCCGCCCATGTCGCTGCCCGGCTCGAACACGCCCGACAGGATGATGATCAGCGCGGTGCAGCTGCACAGCACGATGGTGTCGATGAACACGCTCAACGACTGCACGATGCCCTGCGCCACCGGGTGCCGGACCTCCGCTACCGCGGCCACGTTGGGCGCACTGCCCAGGCCGGCCTCGTTGGAGAACAGGCCGCGCTTGACGCCCATGATGATCGCCGCGCCAATACCGCCAGCGAATGCGGGCTCCAGTCCGAAGGCGCTGCGCAAGATCGTGGCGAAGGCGTCCGGGATGGCGCCGGCGTTGCTGCCGATGACGAAGATGGCCATGGCGATGTAGGAGAAGGCCATCACCGGGACCAATATGTCGGCCAACTTGGCGATACGCTTGATGCCACCAAAAATGATCAGGCCGATCACCACCATCAGCACGATGCCGCTGACGAAGGTCGGCACGCCGAACGTATCGTTCAGGGAACTGGCGACCGTGTAGGACTGCACGGCGTTGAAGCCGAAGCCGAAGGTCACCAGCAGCAGCAGCGAAACCAGGATACCCAACCAGCGCTGGCCGAGGCCGTGTTCGATGTAGAACGCCGGGCCGCCGCGATAGCCGCCGTCGGCTTCGCGACGCTTGTACAGCTGTGCCAGCGAGCATTCGAAGTAGCTGGTGGCCATGCCGACCAGCGCCACGACCCACATCCAGAAGATCGCGCCCGGCCCGCCGAGCATGATGGCGACCGAGACACCGGCGATGTTGCCGGCTCCGACGCGCCCGGCGACGCTGAGCATCAGCGCCTGGAATGAACTGAGCTGGCCCGGCTGGCGTTTGAAGGCCTCGCCGAAGATGCGGAACATGCTGCCGAAGTAGCGGAACTGGACGAATCGCGAGGCAAGGGTGAAGAACAGGCCAAGGCCTATCAGCATCACGATGAGCAGCTTGCTCCAGATGAGATCGTTAAGAAGATCGAGCATGGCAGAGAGGTCTCTCTTGTTGTTTTACCGGTAAAAAAAACGCAGGGCGGAATGGTTGGCCAGACGCCCCGGTCATGCAATTGCGCGGATCGCGGCGAACTAGCGCGAGTTGATGCTAGACTCGCGTCGCTCGCATCACTGGAATACGCATGTACGACCATCTCGGCGCCAACTTGAAACTGCTCTGCAGTCATTACCGCTCGATTGCCGAGGTGTGCCGCAAGCTCGGTATCAACCGGGCGCAGTTCAACAAATACCTCAATGGCCAAAGCCGGCCGACCGCGCACAACCTCAAGCGTATCTGCGATTTCTTCGGTGTCGAGGGCTACGAACTGGGTTTGCCGAGCGAGCAGTTCACCCAACTGGTCGGCCTGCGACGTCACGATCAGGAGCGGATCGCTGCCGGCGATCCGCTCCTGGAGCTCTTCGAACCGCTGCGTGACAATGCCAGCAGCCTGTCGCGCTATTGCGGTTACTACTTCGAGTACGCCAATTGCCTGTCGGTGCCGGGGCAGATTCTGCTGTCGCTGGTGCAGGTGCGCGAGGACAGAGGCAGTTTCGTGTTCGAGCGACAGGAGCGACAGGAGCAGTCGCGCGCCGATAATCCCGGACGGGAAGACTGGGTGGTGCGCTGCCGCTACCTGGGTGCCGCCTTTTACTTGCAGGATCGACTGTTTCTCATCGACTACGAGTCGCTCACCGGCAACGAAATGAGCCAGACGATCCTGATTCCAAGCTTCAAGAGCCGTATCAACCGCCTCAATGGGCTCAAGACTGGCGTCTCCAGCGGAGACCGACGCACGCCTGCCTGCACCCGGGTGGTGTGGGAATACCTGGGCAGCGAAATCAACCGGGTCAATGCCTACCGTCAGGTCATGCTTTATGGTCCCGACGATCCGCGGATCGACCCGCAGATCCGCGAACGGCTCGCCTCGGCACACCTGCGCAACGGGTTGTTCGAAATCGAGTGAGGAACGGCGCGGCCTGTTGCCAGGCCGGGCCGTTCCTGCAAGCCCCCGGATCAGGCCTTCAGCGGCACCAGGCGCGGCGCTATCATGTTTTCCGGACGCAGGATGTCATCAAGGGTGGCGTCGTCGAGCAACCGTTCCTCGCGCACCAGTTCAAGCACGCCGCGCCCGCTGAGCAGCGCCTGGCCGGCGATGCGGGTGGCGTTCTCGTAACCTATATAGGGGTTCAGCGCGGTGATCAGGCCGATGGAGTTTTCCATCAGGCGGCGGCAGTGGTCCTCGTTGGCGGTGATGCCGACAATGCAGTGTTCGCGCAGCATGTCCATGGCCCGCTGCAACAGACGGATCGAATCGAACAGCTTGAAGGCGATCAGCGGTTCCATGACGTTGAGCTGCAACTGTCCGGCTTCGGCGGCCATGGTCAGTGCCAGGTCGTTGCCGATCACCTCGAAGGCAACCTGATTGACCGCTTCGGGAATCACCGGATTGACCTTGCCCGGCATGATCGAGCTGCCCGGCTGGCGAGGCGGCAGATTGATCTCGTTGATGCCAGTGCGAGGGCCGCTGGAGAGCAGCCGGAGGTCGTTGCAGATCTTCGACAGTTTCACTGCCAGACGCTTGAGCATGCTCGAGAAGGTCACGAACGCGCCCATGTCGGAGGTGGCTTCGATCAGGTCCGCGGCGGGCTTGAGCGGGTGGCCGCTGATGGTGGCCAGGCGTTGCACGGCCAATGCCTGATAATTCGGGTCGGCGTTGATGCCGGTTCCGATGGCTGTGCCGCCCAGGTTCACTTCGACCAGTAGCTGCGGTGCGATCAGGCGCAAGTGCTCAAGGTCCTCCCCTAGGGTGGTGGCAAAGGCGCGGAACTCCTGGCCGAGCGTCATTGGCACGGCATCCTGCAACTGGGTGCGGCCCATTTTCAGAATGTGCGCGAATTCGACAGACTTGCCGGCGAAGGCCTGCACCAGGCTGTCGAGGCTGGCGAGCAGGGTGTCATGGCCCAGCAGCAGCCCGAGGCGGATGGCGGTTGGGTAGGCGTCGTTGGTCGACTGCGCCATGTTCACATCGTTGTTCGGGTGCAAGTGGCGATAGTCGCCCTTGGCGTGGCCCATGTATTCCAGCGCCAGGTTGGCGATCACTTCATTGGCGTTCATGTTGGTGGAGGTGCCGGCGCCACCCTGGATCATGTCGACGACGAACTGATCGTGGTAGTCGCCGCGAATCAGATGCGCGCAGGCCTGGCTGATGGCGGTGTGCTTGGTCTCGCTGAGGTGCCCCAGCGCTCGGTTCGCGTCGGCCGCCGCCTGCTTGACCATGGCCAGCGCCACCACCAGTTTCGGGTAGTGGGCCAACGGGACGCCGGACAGCCGGAAGTTGTTCACGGCCCGTAGCGTCTGGATACCGTAGTAGGCGTCAGCGGGCACTTCGAGCGCACCGAGCAGGTCTTTTTCGAGGCGGTAGGATGCAGCGCAGGACATGAGAGTTCTCATCCGAGAGAAAGGCGGCATTTGCCGCGAAGGCCGCTACCATAGGGGCTGACAGGCATTTTGGGCCAATGCCGTAATTCGCTGGGTCATGCATGATCGGCATGACGGCGGTGTGACGTTGCGTCATCGGGAAGCGTTATTGCAGCGCGCCATCGCGAACCAGGCTTGCAAGGAGCCGGCATGAACATCGAGACAAAATGGCTTGAAGACCTCGTCGCCCTGGCGGCCACACGAAGTTTTTCCCAGGCTGCAGAGCGCCGCTTCGTCACTCAGCCGGCTTTCAGTCGGCGCATTCGCAGCCTTGAGAACACGCTGGGCCTCACCCTGGTCAACCGCTCGCGCACCCCGGTTGAGCTGACCGAAGCGGGGCAATTGTTCCTGGTCACGGCGCGTAACATGGTCGAGCAGCTTGGCGAGGTCGTGCAGTATCTGCACAACCTCGAGGGCCAGCGCGGCGAGGTGCTGCAGATCGCCGCTGCGCACTCGCTGGCGCTCGGGTTCTTTCCGGGATGGCTGGCCCGATTGCGTCTCGATGGCGTGCCGGTCAACAGTCGGCTGGTGGCGACCAACGTGGGTGAAGCGGTGCATTCATTGCGCGAAGGGGGCTGCGACCTGATCCTCGCCTACTACGACCCTGACGCTGCGTTGCAGATGGACCCCGAGCTGTTTCCGTCGCTGGCCCTGGGCCGCACCGAAATCGTGCCGGTCTGCGCTGTTGACGATGCAGGCAGGCCGCTGTTCGATCCGGACAGTGGCCAGACCGTGCCGCTATTGGCATACAGCGCTGGCGCATCGCTGGGCCGCTCGGTCAATCTGCTGCTGCGCCAGCGTGGCCTGCGGTCGTCCACAGTGTACGAAACGGCCATGGCGGACAGCCTTAAAAGCATGGCCATGCAGCGATTGGGCCTTGCCTGGGTGCCGCGCTTGAGCGTGACGGCAGAACTGGAGCGAGGGGAACTGGTCATCTGCGGTAGCGAGCATTGGCGGGTGCCGCTGGAGATTCGCCTGTACCGCTGCGCGCTGTTGCGCAAGGCACCCGTGCGCTTGCTCTGGCGCAAGCTCGAAAGTGGGGCGGGGCAGGCCCCAGACCTGCCGGCGCAAGGCTGAACGCCTGGCTGGCGAACCAGCGCACCCCGCAGTTCCTGCAACGCCGAAGCCTGTCGCGGACGTCGCCAGACGGTGCCGCTGGCGAGGGGCTTGCGCTATACTGCGCGGCCTTCGGTCGGACCGGTTCCGGCCACGTACCTGCACGGCCGCGCTGTCCTCAGCGCGGCCGTTGTTCCTGATGCGCCGCAGGCGCCGAAGAGAGGCACAACGATGACAGCACTGGTAGGCGTGATCATGGGCTCCAAGTCCGATTGGTCCACCTTGAGCCACACCGCGGACATGCTGGAAAAGCTCGGCATTGCGCATGAAGTCACCGTGGTGTCCGCGCACCGCACTCCCGATCTGCTGTTTCAGTATGCCGAACAGGCCGAACAGCGCGGGCTGCGTGTGATCATCGCTGGCGCGGGCGGTGCGGCCCATCTGCCGGGCATGTGCGCGGCCAAGACCCATCTGCCAGTCCTTGGCGTGCCGGTGCAATCTTCGATGCTGTCCGGCGTGGATTCCTTGCTGTCGATCGTGCAGATGCCGGCTGGCGTGCCGGTCGCCACGCTGGCCATCGGCAAGGCGGGTGCCGTCAATGCCGCGTTGCTGGCGGCCAGCATCGTCGGTCATGAATTTCCGGAATACCACGCTGCGCTGAAGCGTTTCCGCGATGAGCAGACTCGAACCGTGCTCGACAATCCGGACCCAAGGAATGCATAAATGAAAATCGGCGTGATCGGTGGCGGCCAGCTGGGCCGCATGCTTGCCCTGGCGGGCACCCCGCTTGGCATGAACTTCGCGTTCCTCGACCCGGCGCCAGATGCGTGTGCCGCGGCGCTGGGCGAGCATTTGCGCGCCGACTACGGCGATCAGGATCACCTGCGTCAACTCGCTGATGAAGTGGACCTGGTGACCTTCGAATTCGAGAGCGTGCCGGCAGAAACCGTCGCGTTCCTTTCGCAGTTCGTGCCGGTCTACCCAAGCGCCGATGCGCTGCGCATCGCTCGCGATCGCTGGTTCGAAAAGTCCATGTTCAAGGAACTCGGCATTCCGACGCCGATGTTCGCCGACATCCAGTCCCAGGTCGATCTCGACGCGGCGGCAGCCAGCATCGGGCTGCCCGCAGTGCTCAAGACACGCACACTGGGCTACGACGGCAAGGGCCAGAAGGTGCTGCGCAGGCCCGCCGATGTCACCCATGCGTTCGCCGAGCTGGGCAGCGTGCCCTGCATCCTCGAAGGCTTCGTGCCGTTTTCGGGGGAGGTGTCGTTGATCGCGGTGCGCGGTCGCGACGCTCAGACCTGTTTCTATCCGTTGGTCCACAACACGCACGAGGAGGGCATCCTGCGGTTGTCAGTCGCCAGCAGCAACCATCCGCTGCAAGCGCTCGCTGAGGATTACGCCGGACGTGTGCTGGCGAAGCTGGACTATGTCGGCGTGCTGGCGTTCGAGTTCTTCGAGGTCGACGGTGGGCTCAAGGCCAACGAAATCGCGCCGCGGGTACACAACTCCGGTCATTGGACCATCGAAGGCGCCGAGTGCAGCCAGTTCGAGAACCATTTGCGCGCGGTGACCGGCTTGCCGCTGGGCTCGACCGCGAAACTGGGTGAGAGCGCCATGCTCAACTTCATCGGCGAGGTGCCGCCGGTTGCCAAGGTCATCGCCGTCGAGGATTGCCATCTGCATCACTACGGCAAGGCGTTCAAGACCGGTCGCAAGGTCGGCCATGCCACTTTGCGCTGCCCGGATCGCGCCACGCTGGATCGGCAGATCACCGCCGTGGAGTCGCTCATCGATCGCGATTGAACGTCGAGGCCGTCTAGCTTGGCGTATCGATTGGCGAACTGGCTGGCTCCGCACAGGTCCGACAATACGTAACGCTTGTTTTCGGACCTGGAGGAGATTGCCAATGGGCATCATCGGAACCATCATCATCGGCCTGATCGTAGGCCTCATCGCACGCTTCCTGAAACCCGGCAACGACAGCATGGGTTGGATCATGACCATATTGCTGGGTATCGGTGGCTCGCTGCTGGCCACCTACGGCGGCCAAGCGCTCGGGCTTTATCAGGCCGGAGAGGGCGCAGGCTTTATCGGCGCCGTGGTCGGTGCGATCATTCTGCTGGTGATTTACGGCATGGTCACCAGTCGTAAGCACTGATCCGCACGGGGCCGTAGTCCTGCGGCCCCGCTCATCACCCTTCGGTTGCCATGCGCCAGATAACCCTTGCCCTGCTGTTCTGTTGGATGTCCTTTGTCCATGCCGCTCCGGCAGAACTCGACTGGCTCGAGCTGATGCCCGCCGAAGATCGCCGGGCGCTCGAAGAGATGCCCGAGATCGGGCATGACTCTCCGGAAGCCGGTGGATTCAGCGATCAGGGCGGGCTCAAGCAGAGCGCTGGCCTGCCCGATGTGATGTATTCAGCCAAGACCGTACCGTCGTTGAACGGCCAGCACATCCGCCTGGGTGGTTATCCGGTCCCGCTGGAGACTGACAGCCGGGGTCGCAGCACCGAGTTCTTCCTGGTGCCCTATCCTGGCGCCTGTATCCATGTGCCGCCCCCTCCACCGAACCAGATCGTGATGGTCCGCTATCCGAGCGGCATTACCCTGGACGATATCTATGCGCCGCTCTGGGTAGACGGCACGCTGCGGATCGAACCGGTCAGCAACGATCTGGCGGATGCGGCGTACGTGATGTCAGCGACCGAAGTGACCCTGGTCGATGAGAGCGACCTCTAGTCCCGGACGGGGCCACAATCCGCTCGACAAGGCAGAGCGCGAGGCGTTTCGCGCGCTCGCAGCCGGAACCGAAGGCATCGATGTGACGGTGTATGAGGCGTTCGACAAGGATCCGCTGGAGCCGATCCTGGGGCTCGGGCATGCGGATGCGCCGATCGCCTTCTTCGGTCGCGATCCGGGCCGGGAGGAAGTTCGTCATGGCGAGCCATTCATCGGCGGCGGCGGGCAACTGGTGCGGCGGGGGCTCTATCAGCATCTGCACGGTACGGACATGCCGGATTTCGAGGCCGGGCGCGCTGTTGGCAAGGCGTTCTTCTGGATCAACACGGTGCCTTACAAGCCAGTGGGTAATCGCGCCTGGTCGATGGCGGTCAAGCGCCGGTTCCATCGGCACATGCGGCGTCTGCTGATCGACCACTGGCACGGACGCTCCATCGTCACGCTCGGTCGCGAGGCCTTTCTGTGGTTCGGCATCGAGCAGGCGCGCGAGGTGCGTCAGCGACTCGAGGCATTCTGGGCGCGCGAAGACCGTTTCACGGCGTATGTCGACGTCGAACTTGCCACGGAACAGGGTGCCGCGAGGACGTTCCGCCTGTATCCGCTGCCGCATCCTTCACCGCGCAACCGTATCTGGTTCGAGCGTTTTCCCGTCTTGCTGGAAACGCGGCTGCAGCAACTGCTCGACTGAGCGCATCAGTCTTCGGTGCCATGATGACGCATGAAGCTGCGATCGATGTACGCCTTCCAGCGACCCAGCAGCCGGCCACCGGCCGCGACACTCGCCCAGCTCAGCAGTGCGCCGCGGTGTCCGTCGGCCAGCAGGGCGAGGCTGTGCGCGGGCGGGTGATAGTGGCGCAGGGGCTGGCCAATGGCCGCGCGGCCAAGGTTGGTGGCGAGTACGGTCGACTGGCGCACCGCCTGGACGCCGTTGCGTGCGGCGCCGGGAAGGCTGGCACAATCGCCGCTGGCAAACACGTGTGGATGCGAGCGGCTCTGCAGCGCCGGAGATACTTCGATGAAGCCGCGTGCGTCCAGCCGCAGGCCCGATTCGCGAAGCCATTCCAGGGGGTTGGGCCCGGTCGCGACGACCAGACGGCGACCGCGCCAGCGGATCTGCCCGTCGCCGATCAGGGTGTTGCCGTGCACCGCCTGGATCGAGACCTGTTCATGGACCTGTACCTTGGCGCGCTGCAAATGTCGCAGCGCGAGGCGACGCAACCGGGGTGGATGGCCTGCCAGCAGTTCGCCTTCAGAGAACAAGTGGATGGTCGGCATCCGACCGGCCATGGCCAGAGCCAGCTCGACGCCTGCCGCGCCGCCGCCGAGAACAGCCACTGGCTCGGGGGTTTCCAGCCATTGCTGCCAGCGCCGAATGAAGTCAGCGAAGGGTTTCACCGAGAGCAATTCCATTCCATCGCCCGACTGTTCCGGCAGCCAGGGCAGCGACCCCAAGTTGAGCGATAGCCAGGTGCTGCGCAATGTCTCTCCGGTCGCCAGGAGCAGTTCCGGCGTCTCGGGAAGCAGCGCCACCATGGTGCCCTGGATGAACTCGACATCGGCCGCCGCACAGAGCTTGGGTAGCGCGATGCGGCACTGGCGGGTCTGGTAATGCTCGGCGATCAGGCCCGGCATCATGCCCGAGTACCAGGCGTTCGGTTCGGCCGAGACCAGGCCGATCCGCCCCATCGGCCGCTCGCGACTGGCCCAGTGGCGCAGCACGCCGAGGTGGCTATGACCCGCGCCGGCCAGCAACAGGTCGTAGTCAGTGCTCATGGCGCATCAGGGCATGGCTGATGCGAATGCGGTGCGGGTTGGGTAGGGTCCGTCTGTAGCAGCGTGGCATCCATGACAGTGGTCCTCCAGGGCATTGCAACTGGCCGGCAGGCTGCATCGGTCTACCGCCCGACAACGGCCCAGGCGGCACAGGGATGCTCGTTGCAGTATAGATTCAATGCGCCAGGGCGCCTGAATCCTGACGAGCAGTCGGACGGGCTAGGGTTGCAGCGCCTCGACGCCGATCGAGACGCTCAGGGTGTGGCTGTCGCCCGGTTCCAGTTGGACGCGGTCATCCAGTACGTTAGCGGTTTCGATGCAGAGCATTCGCTGCCAGGCATCGTCGGCGAACTGCGACAGGCGCTGCGCCTTGGCGATCCAGGGATTCCACAGCACGGCCGAGCGAGAACCACGGGTTTCGAGGGTGATGCGGCGTGCAAGCCCCGGATCACGCAGGCACAGGGTCGGCGGCACGTCCAGGTAAATGCGGTCGGTTTCGCCCTGGAAGCTGAGGTCGCCCTGCTGCCGGCGTTGCTGCCAGGCCTCGAGGGTCTCGATATAGGGAAGGCCATCCAATCCTTCGACCGCGACCTGCCGGATATCGCTGATCGCGAAGTAGCTGTGCAGTGCCTGGGACAGCGTGACGGGAGCGGTGCCCTGGTTGCGGCTGGTGAGCGCCAGATGCAGGCGTTGATCGAGTCGAACCCGCAGGCGCAGTTCGACGGCGTGCGGCCAACCGGGCAGGCCATCGCCAGCGTTGCACACGAACTCCAGGGTGGCGCTATCGGCATCGCTGCGCGCATCTTCGACCCGCCAATCGATATGACGCACCAGCCCGTGCGCCGGCGCGGGCTGGTTGCCTTGATAAGCGTCTTGTATCGGTTGCGGGTTGCGCGACAGATCGCCGAACCAGGGCCAGCACACCGGGACGCCCCCGCGTACCGGCTGACCGCGCTCGAAGGCCGCTTGCTCGCTGAGCCAGATAACGGGCGTTTCATCGTCCTGACGATAGCTCAGTACCTGTGCGCCTTGTTCGGCAACGATCACTTCGGCGCTGCCGTGGCGGATGCGCCAGCAGGCGAGCAGGTCCTTTTCGATGCGCTGGATATCGACGGGCATGGTTGTCTCGTAGGTAATGGGCCGGTGTTCTCTGACCCTGGCGGCGTCCAGTTATTCCCCAGACGCGCGTGCAAGGTGTTGGCTGCAGCCGATGGCTGGCAGGCTACGAATGGCCCGGCCTGGCCTGGCCGCGGCGCGACAGCGCCACGAATCCGGTCGCCCACCTCGCGGCTCAGCGCCCCTGGCAGGCGTCCACCCGCAACCAGCGCTCCAGCAGCTTGAAGCCCTGCATCAGTACGAAGGCGATGAGCAGGTAGATCAGGCCGGCGGTGAGGAACATTTCTTCGTGCATGTAGGTGCGCGCCGCAATCTTGCGCGCCATGCCTGTCAACTCGAGCAGGGTGATGGTGCTGGCCAGCGCGCTGGCCTTGAGCATCAGAATCACTTCGTTGCTGTAGGCCGGCAGGCCGATACGCGTGGCGCGCGGCAGGATGATGTGCCACAACGCCTGGCTGCGAGACATACCCAACGCGCGGGCGGCTTCGATCTCACCCGGCGGGACGTTCTGGATCGCGCCCCGCAGGATCTCGGCAATATAGGCGGCGGTGTGCAGGGTCATGGTGATGATCGCGCACCAGTAGGGATCGCGCAGATACGGCCACAAGGCGCTTTGGCGAACGGCTTCGAACTGCGCCATGCCGTAATAGACGAGGAACAGCTGCACCAGCAAGGGCGTGCCGCGGAAGAAGAAGATGTATCCGTAGGGCAGCGCGCGCACCGCGAGCAGGCGCGATGACCGGGCTATGCCCAACGGCAGCGCAAGTATCAACCCGGCCACGACCGAGACGCCGACCAGCTGCAGGGTCAGCCAGGCACCTTCGATGAAGCTCGGCAGCCACTTGATGAACAGTTCCCAGCTCATGCGGCGCTCCTGACAAAGCCGCGTCCGGCGCGTTTTTCGAGGAAATACATACCGGTCATGGCGATGACTGTCAGACCCAGGTAGATAAAGGCGGCGACGACGAAGAAGGTGAACGGCTCCTTGCTCGCCGTCACGGCGATTTGCGAGCTGCGCATGATTTCTTCCAGGCCAATGACCGAGACCAGCGCCGTGTCCTTCATCAGGATCATGAACAGATTGCCCAGGCCGGGCAGGGCCAGGCGCCACATCTGCGGCAGGATAAGCCGCAGAAAGATCCGCCGCTTGCCCAGGCCGAGCGCCAGGCCAGCCTCCCGGTGGCCTTTCGGGATGGCCAGCAGTGCGCCACGGAAGACCTCGGTGGCGTAAGCGCCGAAACAAAGGCCCAGGGCGATGGTGCCGGCGACGAAGGGGCTAAGCGCCAGATTCTCGATGCCGAATATCTCGCCGATGCCGCGCACCAGGCCGATGGTGCCGAAATATATCAGCAGCACCCAGAGCAGTTCGGGCACGCCGCGAACGATGGTCGAGTAAGTGCCGCCTACCCAGCGCAGGGCGACGTAGGGCGATGTCTTGGCCAGTGCGCCGAGCAGCCCGAGCACCAGGCCGAGGGCCAGGGATGCAAGGGCCAGTTGGACGGTCATCCAGGTGCCGGCGATCAGCGCCGGACCGAATCCATGAAGGTCGGGAATCATAGGGGCTCAAACACCGAAGCCCGACCTGCCAGTGCTGGCGGTCGGGCTTCGGTTCAGACGGATCAGTAAATATTGAAAGGGAAGTACTTGGCGTTGATCTTCTCGTAGGTGCCGTCAGCGATGATCGCTGCCAGTGCCTCGTTCAGCTTCTCGCGCAACTCGTCATTGCCCTTGCGCACGGCAATGGCGATCTTGTCGTCGTCGAATACCGGTTCGCCTTTGAACTCGAAGTCTTTGCCGGCATCGCTCTTGAGCCATTCCCACTGCACGAAGGAATCGGCCAGGATGCCGTCGACGCGGCCGGAGGCCAGGTCGAGATAAGCGTTTTCCTGGGTGTCGTAGAGCTTGATGTCGACCACGCCGTCCATGTTGTCTTCCAGCCATGTACCGGCGATGGTCGCACGTTGAGCACCGATCACCTTGCCTTGCAGGTAACCCTCGTCGGTCTTGAAGTCGACGGACTTGGGCGCAACGAACTGCAGTTTGTTGGTGTAGTAGTGGTCGGTGAAATCGACGGCGTTCTTACGCTCCTCGGTGACCGACATGGAGGCGGCCAGGAAGTCGAACTTGCCGGCGTACAGTGCCGGGATGATGCCGTCCCAGTCCGACGTGACCACTTCGCATTCCACTTCCATCTTGGCGCACAGCGCGTGGGCGATGTCCAGGTCGAAGCCGACCACCTGGCCGCTCGCGTCGATCAGGTTGAAGGGTGGGTAGGCGCCTTCGGTGCCGATGCGCAGCTTGTCGGCTGCGAAGGCGTTGGCCCCCAGCATCAGGGTGGCGGCGGCGGTCAGCAGAATTTTCTTATAGCTTTTCATGCGGTGTTGCTCCATTAGCGATGGCTGGACATGAATTGTTTACAGCGTGCCGATTGGGGGTTGTCGAACACCTGCTCGGGCGTTCCCTGCTCTTCAACCAGGCCCTGATGAAGAAAAACCACTTCACTGGAGACCTGTTTCGCGAAGTTCATTTCATGGGTGACGAGCAGCATGGTCCGACCTTCATCGGCCAGTGACCGGATCACTGCTAGCACTTCTTGTACCATTTCCGGGTCCAGCGCCGAGGTCGGTTCATCGAACAGGATCACCTTCGGCTGCATCGCCAGGGTGCGCGCGATGGCAGCGCGCTGCTGCTGGCCACCGGACAGCTGGTTGGGATAGACATGGCGCTTGTCGGCAATGCCCACCTTGGCCAGCAGGGCTTCGGCGCTTTCGGTGGCTTCGGCCTTGCTCAGGCCGAGCACGCGGCGCGGTGCCTCGATGATGTTGTCCAGCACACTCATGTGCGGCCAGAGGTTGAAGTTCTGGAACACGAAGCCAAGCTTGCTGCGCATCAGGTTGATCTGCTTGGCGTCCGCCGCCACCAGATCGCCGTCTTTGGCGCGCTTGAGGCGCAGCGACTCACCGGCGACAAGAATCTCGCCTTCGTTTGGATTTTCCAGCAGGTTGATGCAGCGCAGGAAAGTCGATTTTCCGGAGCCGGACGAGCCGAGGATGGAAATTACATCGCCGTCGCGCGCGGTCAGCGAGATGCCTTTGAGTACTTCCAGATCGCCGTAGCGCTTGTGCAGGTTGCGGATTTCCAGTGCTGGGATGGCCTCAGCCATTGAGCTTCCTCTTGTCGGACCAGGGCGTGGCGTGGTCCTTCTCTGTGTAAATTGCGCTCCGGCCGACTGCTCGCCGTCCTGGCGAGGCGCAAACCTAGCATGGGCCGGGGCATGCGCCAAGCACGGCGCCACGCCAAGCTTAATGACTGGTTGGTCACCGGCGGCTGGTCTTGATCGTTCGTTCTCTATGTATAGATGAATTTATACGTCATCACCGCAAAGCCTCAACGCGATGCGGCGCGTGGAAGGCTTTCGACGAGCCTTCCATCGGCCTCCGGGTCTACGATTGATCGGTCTTGGGCAGGTCTGTCTCGCTGGCCAGCATTTCGTCGTGCTCTTCCATTTTCCACGGCAGGCTGCCCGGAGAAATGTGCAGGAAGTGCAGGTACTTCTCGAATTGGTCGAGGATGTCGCTGATGATGTCCTGCTGGTCGTAGCCGTAGATGTCGTAATGCTGGCCCCCGCGCCGCAGGAAGACTTCCGCGCGGTAATACTGCTCGTCGGTATCCGGCCCCTCGGAAAGCGCGAAGGCAGGCATGGCGTAGCCGACCATGCGGATCTCGTAGATGAAGTCCACCTGATCTTCCTTGAGCACCTCCAGATAGACCCGCGAGTGGGCTTCGTCGATCTGTACCTCGGCGTTCCACTCCTGGCCGCTGAGTTCACGCTGCACGCGGCGCATGGCCTTGAGCACAGTGGTGTTGATGAAGCCCTCGACGTGTTCGCGGTCCGGGAAGCTGACCATGCCGGCCAGGCGCTTCTTCCACAGCCCAGGCCCCGCATTGCTGGCCAGGCGGCTGCTCTGCATATGGTTTTGCAGGCTGGTTTCGTGGTGGCCTTCGATCACCAGCGCGCGCCACATGCCCAGAGCCGATATCAGCATGATGACGGCGAACGGCAACGCGCTGGCGATGGTCATGGTCTGCAACGCACTGAGGCCACCGGCGAGCAACAGCGCAGCCGCCACAAGCCCTTCGGTGCTGGCCCAGAAGACCCGCTGCCAGACGGGTGTATGTATGGCGCCGCCGGCGGCCAGGGAGTCGATGACCAGCGAGCCGGAGTCCGACGATGTGACGAAGAAGGTGACAATCAGCAGGACGGCCAGGAACGAGGTGATGGCCGTCATCGGCAGCAGTTCGAACAGCTTGAACAGCGCGATGGCGTTATCGGCCTGCACGTCGGCGATCAGCGAGGTGTAGCCCTCGACCATGATCAGGTGCAGCGCGGTATCGCCGAACACCGAGAACCAGAGGAAGGTAAACATCGTCGGGACGAACATCACGCCAAAGACGAATTGCCGGATCGTCCGGCCGCGGCTGATCTTGGCGATGAACAGGCCGACAAAAGGCGACCAGGCGATGGTCCAGCCGAAGATGAACAGTGTCCAGTTGCCGATCCAGTCGCTGCGCGAATAGGCCTGCAGGTTGAAGGTGCGCTCGATGATGTTGTTCAGGTAGCTGCCGGTGTTCTGTAGAAAGGTTTCGAGGATGAAGATGGTCGGGCCAGCCACAAACACGAAAAGCATCAGGGCGATGGCGAGCACCATGTTCAGTAGCGAGAGGTTCTTGACGCCCTTGTCGAGCCCCGCCACCACCGAGCAGATCGCCATGGCGGTGATGATCGCGATGGCAATGATCTGTACGCCGATGCTGACCGGAATGTCCGGCCACAGGTAGTTGAGCCCGGCATTGATCTGGGTAACGGACAGGCCCAGCGTAGTTGCGATGCCGAACAGCGTGCCGAGGATCGCGAAGACGTCCACCACATGGCCGATCGGCCCGTGAATGCGTTCGCCGATAAGCGGATAGAGCGCCGATCGCATCGACAACGGCAAACCGTGACGGAACGAGAAGTAGGCCAGCACCAGGCCGGTCAGGCCATAGATGGCCCAGATGTGGAAACCCCAGTGAAAGAATGCGATCTGCATCGCCTGCTTGGCCGAGTCGACGGTTTCCGCGGCACCGGCTGGCGGCGACGCGTAGTGCAGTACCGGTTCGGCCACGCCGAAGAACAACAGGGCGATGCCGTAACCGGCGGAAAACAGCATGGCGAACCAGGCGGGAAAGCTGTATTGCGGCTCCGCATGGTCAGGCCCCAGTTTGATGTTCCCCCAGGGAGTCATCGCGATGCCGACGATGAACACCAGGAAGAAGGCCACCGACAGCATGTAGAACCAGCCGAAATTGGTGGTGATGAAGGCCAGCGCGGAGCTGAACACTTTGCCGGCCAGATCCGGGTTACTGATCGTACCGACCACCAGCAACAGCATGACCACCACTGCGGGTATGAATACGGGGAACAGGATGATGGCTCTGGGCAGCTTCTTTTCTGCTTCCATATGTCGTTTTTTCCTCTACTTGGCGACCTTGACGGAAAACGCGCTTCGCTCCGGAGGTGAATTGTCGGTGGAGGGTCAAACGGTCCTTCGCCAGGAAAATACTAGCTATGTATAACTGACAGGAAAATTCACATATTGTCGCTGCCCTGTCTGCAATAGGACCCCGGTGCCCGTTCGGCCGGATACCGGCGTTGCGGTGAGAAGGGTTTCAATAGGCCGGTTCGAGCTGGTGGCGGCGCAGGATGGCCGGCACCGTACCATCGGCTATCGCCGCGCCGAGCGCGTCCTCGAATGCCTCGAACTGGGTCTCGCTCACCGTCTTGCGCGACAGCCCGATGCCGTAGCTGATCGGCCCCATGCCCCCCGCTTCGCGCAGGCCTTCGAGATGCTCGTCTTCGATCAGGTGCCAGGCCACATCCTGGTTGAGCACCGCCAGGCCTTCGCTGCCGAAGCGTCCGGATTGCAACATGCGCAACAGCCGTCGGTTGTCGGGGGTCAGGTGCAACTGCACGTCCGGCACCGCCTTGAGCCGTTCGGACAGTATGTAAGAGGTTCCGGAGGGGCCGTACACCCCGACCAGCCGGCCTGCCAGGTCGCTCGGTCGATTGAAGACGAAGGCGCTGTCGTCACGGGCAAAGACGCTGTAGCGAGACGTTACCAACATTCGGCTGATGTGAAACAGCTCGTCACGCTGGGGCGAGCGCACCAGGGTGAAGATGCCGTCTACCTGGCCCTGCTCGGCGAGCCGCAGAGCCCGTCGCCAGGGATAAAGGGTGATCGTGCAGTCGCGCTGCAAGCGTGCGCAGACCGCCTGCAGGACTTCCACCAGCGGGCCGCCCGCACTGATGCCGCGGTCCGTGCGGGCCGGGCCGTCGGCCGGGTAGGTAAAGGGCGGAAAATCCTCGGTGACGAATCGCCATTGCGCCGCGCTGGCCTGGGCGGCGGTCAACAGGGTCCAGATCACCAGAATTGAGAGAACCGTTTGCACGCCTGGCTCCTTGCGTTGTGTTCGGCTTTCCTTAGCGGCTCGATGCAGCCCGGCGAGGCTTAACCCCGTCACGCTGGGGTTCAGCCTAGTCGACAATCAAGTGAAAGCGGCCAAAACGGCTCAAGACTTAACGAGTCGTCTTTCAGGGGGCGAGGAACAAACGCAGGCAGGTGGGTTTCCAGCTCAGGGTCAGCGACAGGCTGAAGGCCGCCGCGCTGGCCAGCAGCAGCCAGAGAATCGCGCCGAATCCGTGGCCCTGAACGATGAGCAGAAGCGATCAGCCCGGTGCTGGCGGTCACGCTCGACGCCTCTACCAACTGCGTGCGGATTCGCCGTTGACGTTCATGCCTGGCGCGCCTGGAACCGGTCCAGAACAGAGCCACCGTCCTAACCGTCGCTGCCAGCAGGATGAGGTGCGAAGCGAACCGATGATGCGCTGTCGCGGGCGCCGACCGGCAACAGCGGCGATTGCCCGATGGGCCGAACGAACAGCAGAAAGCAAAAAGGCCCACCACAGGGGTGAGCCTTTTCGTTCGGATCAGTGGTGCCCAGGGACGGAATCGAACCGCCGACACGGGGATTTTCAATCCCCTGCTCTACCGACTGAGCTACCTGGGCAACGGGGCGCTATTAGACGGATTTGGCTTTTGCCTGTCAAGCGCGGCTGAGAAAAAATTTAGCCAGGACGGGCGTTTAGCGCTGCGAGGTGACGATGGGGGATGCTTGTGGCTGTGGCCCCCACAGCCGGCAGAGCGAGCAAGGCGCGGGGCCGCTCGCTCCGGATGCGGCCGATTACGCGCTCGGCGGTACGTAGCCTTCGGCTTGTGCGTAGTCTTCGCCAGAGAAGAATTTGTCCATCTCGGCCTGGAGAAACTTGCGGTCCTCGGCGTTCATCATGTTCAGCCGGCGTTCATTGATCAGCATGGTCTGATGCTTTTGCCAGTCGTCCCAGGCCTTCCGGGAAACATTGTTGTAGATATCCTCGCCTTTCGGGCCCGGGTAGGGCGGGCGATCGAGGCCGGGCAGTTCTTCTTTGTACTTGCGGCAGTTCACGGTGCGGGTCATGACATCTCTCCTGCGTTCAATTCGGCGGCGGCGCGCTTGAGCAGCGTCTTCACCGGGGCGGCGAGCCCCAGTCGCGGCGGGGCGGCGAGGTTATACCAGAGCCAGTCTGGCTCGGCCACGGCGTTGGTCTCGCCCTTGACTGTGATCAGCCAGGGCTCGATGGCCAGCTGGAAATGGCTGAATGTATGGGTCAGGCCCGGCAGCGCGCGGCGCTGCTGCAGTTGCAACGAATGACGTGCCGCCAGGGGGTCGAGGTCGGTCAGGTTGTCCAGTTCCGGCAGGCTCCAGAGTCCGCCCCACAGCCCGGTGGGCGGGCGACGGTAGAGCAGGATTGCGCCCTCAGGGTTTGCCAGCAGGGGCATCAAAGTGCGCTTGTGGGGCAGCGTCTTGCGCGGCTTGGGCACCGGGTACTGCGTTTCGCGACCGAGCAGGTGCGCACGGCAGCCGGCCTTCAAGGGACAGAGCAGGCAACTGGGTTTGCTGCGCGTGCAGAGTGTCGCGCCCAGGTCCATCATTGCCTGGGTGTAATGGTTGACTCGGGTTTGCGGCGTCAGGCGTTCGGCCACGTCCCAGAGTTGCCGGGCGACTTTCGGCTCGCCGGGATAGCCATCCTGCGCGACGTAGCGGGCCAGGACCCGCTTGACGTTACCGTCGAGTATCGGTGCGCGCAGCCCCATGCTCAGGCTGGCGATCGCGCCTGCCGTGGAACGCCCGATGCCGGGCAGTGCGGCAAGTTGGTCGACGCACTGTGGGAATTGGCCGCCATGCTCGGCCACGATCAGCTTCGCGGTCTTGTGCAGGTTGCGGGCTCGGCTGTAGTAGCCGAGCCCGGTCCACAGGTGCAGCACTTCATCCTCATCCGCGCTGGCCAGGGCCTGCACCGTGGGCAGTGCGTCCATGAAACGATCGAAGTAGCCGAGCACGGTGCTGACCTGGGTCTGCTGCAACATGATCTCCGACACCCATACCCGGTATGGCGTGATTGCCTGTTGCCAAGGTAGATCCTTGCGCCCGTGGCGGTCGTACCAGGCGAGCACCGCGGCGCTGAATTGCTCAGGGCTCATAGGCTGCGGGTTCATCGGTTGAACAGGCCTTTCAGGGCGTCTTTCAATTCAGGGCTGACCTTGTCGCCGAGCTTTTCTTCGATCTTCTCGTTGAGCTTTTCGCCGGCAAGCCTGGCGGCGATCTTGCCGAGTCCGTCGTTATCGAAGCGGCAGGCCTTGGCACCCAGCTCCAGCGGACCGCGGCAGCGCAGAGGCCATTCGATGCCGACGTAACGTTCATTTACCGCGCAGGCCGGATCGGGCATGGTGCCCTTGTCGCCCTCGATGATGATGCCGACGCGGTAGTCCATGCCCAATACACGCAGGTCGACATCGCCGTTGCCGTTGACGGTCAGGCCGGGAATGCTGGCCTTGAGGTCGGGGTTGGTTGCGACACCGTTGCGCAGCGTGAGGTTGCCCTTCAGCTGGCGGAACGGCGTGTCCTTGCTGCGCGGTTCGCTGGTGAGGGGTTTGCGGTTGAGCGTTGCGATGGCGCGACAGAGCTGCTGCTCGAGGTTGGCGTCGACGAGGACGCCATTGTCGACGAGGAAACCGATCTTGCCGTTGAGATTGTCGATCCACGCCTTCTGGCTGTTGCCCTGGCTGCGAATGTCGCCGTCCAGATTGAGCAGGCCTTTGATCGTCACGTTCTCGTCCTGGCTTTGCAGCAGACGCTCTACGGGGATGCGGGCCAAGCGGGTCTGGGCGGTTATCAGCGGTACGTCCGGCCGCACGTCAAGGCTGGCGGTGGCTTCGATGCGACCGTTGTAGAGGTTGCTGCGCAGGTCTTCCAGGGTGAGCAAGCCGCCGGCGCTGCGCGCCTTCAGGGCGAAGTCGTCAAGCGGCAGTTTCATTGCGGTGAGGCTGGCGATGGTGAGGTTGATCCGCGTATCCAGGCCGCGCAGGGTGCCTATTGGAAGGACCGAGGCCTCGCTCCAGGCCTGCTGGGTCGGTTTGTCTGGCAGCGGTGTGGTGCCACTGCCGATCACCGCGGCTTCGGTCGCTGCGACTTCGCTCTTCCGCGCCGAACCGGCCGAATCCTGCTTGCCGGGCGGCGGCAGGTAACGGTCAAGATTCAGTTGGTCGCCCTTGAGGTCGACGCGCAGCGCCTGCTTGGCGAAATCGCTGATACCGATCTGGCCGGTAAAGGTGCTGCCGTCCAGTTTCAGGTCGAGCTCTTCGAAGGCCAGGCTGTTCGAGCTTGCATTCAGGCGCGTCACCAGCTCGGCTTTGCTCAGGGCGGCGTTGTCGGCCGTCGCGGGAATCTGTTGGCCGATGCTGTCGAGAAACTCGCGCAGGTTGAACTCGGCGATGGACAGGGTGCCGGTTATTTTCGGCTGCTCCTGCACGTCGCGCGCCTTCAGCTCGGCAAGGCCACGTAGCTGGTTGGCAGTGAACTTGAGGCTGGTCCACTCGGCGATATCGGCCGCGAAATCAGCCAGCAACTGTCCCTGGGCGGTGAAGGAGAGGGTCTTGCCCTGCAGCGGCTCGCCGGATGCCTCGCCGCTCAGGCGCAGGTCTTCGAACTGATAGCGTTGCAGCCTGGTATCGAAGCGCAGCGCACCTTGCAGCTCGGTGCGCGCGCGCATCACGGGCTGGTTGCTGCCGAAGAAGGCGTTGAGCTTGACCGGGATGGAGGTGGCTTCACGGATCGCACCCGTGGTCAGCTCGATGCCTTCGGCGCTGTATTGCTGGCCACTTTGTGCGTCGTGGTAGGAGACCCGCGCATCGCTGATGGTCAGGCTGTCGATGTCGAGCTGCAAGGGGCGCCTGGCGTCATCGTCCTGCGACCCATCGGCCGGGGTCTCGGTTGGCTCCTCGGCGGGGCTGGAGCCGGGCTGTGTTTCGCTGGCTGGGGGTTGGCCTACGCCTTCCCAGTTGCCCTTGCCGCTCTCGTCACGGGCGAGGGTCAGGTTCAGGCCGTTGAGCGCAATGTCGCTCATCTGTACTTCACGGCTCAACAGTGGAAGCACCCGAACCGATAGCCCGAGCATGCGCAGGTCGGCGAAGGGTTGTTCCGGTGTGCGTACGCTGGCCAATGTGGTGTCGTGCAGTTGTAGCCCGAGCCAGGGGAACAGGCTCCAGCCGATGTCACCGGCGATATTCAGCTCGAGTCCGGCCTTGTCACGGGCAAGCGCGCGAATCTCGTCCTTGTAATCGTTGGGGTCGAACAAGTGGGTAAGGGCGAAGCCCAATGCGACGATGAGCAGCAGCAACCCGAGGATTACCAGGCCCAGGATCTTGCCGAGCGCTTTCATGGACAGGTCCTTTGTGTTTGGCATTCAAAAGCAGCGAGTATAGCGCCGCACGCCATGGCTTTCGTCGCCGCTGGCGTTGGAGTGGCTGCACGCGCCTGGGTTCCTGGGTAGCCCGCAATGGGCGAATACGCTGTGGGCGCGCTAGATCGGGTCCAGCGGCAGGTGCATCCGTGCGGCCAGTGCCTGCGCCTCGAGTTGTTCGGCTGGCGCTGTCAGATGCAGGGCTTTCCCGGCCTCCGCAGCCTGGTTCCGGCTTTGCTCGATGAGCCTTTTTCCGACACCGCGGCCCCGCGTGATCTTGCGAACGCACAGGTGCGACAGCTGCCAATGCGCCGCGCCGCGCCGCAGAATGGCCGCGCCAAGCAGGCGATCGTTGAAACGACCGGCGATCAGGCTGCGGTCGGCCAGCGCGGCCTCGATCAGGGTTGCGGCATTCGCGTAGGGCGCCAGCAGCCAGACCGGGGCATCGGCAAAGATTTTCGCCAGATCGATGCGATCCTGCTGGCTGGGCTCGGTGACGGTTTCGACGAGTACGGGCATGCTGACCTGGCGCGCTCAGTAGTGATGCCGGCAAGCATAACCAAGCCGGCCTGCCAGCGCACGATGACCCTGCGTCGCGGCCCGATGAGCTGCATCCTCAGGCGGATCGCGAACACTGGCGCGGCGGTGCCCGACGAAGGCTGCGGCAAGTTGGGTTCACGCCCGCCCGAACTGACCTGCTCGCAGCGGATGCGCGCGCGGGGCGCGTAGCCCCGCACGCGGGTTTGCGCCTATAATGCCGCTCTTTTTTAGCCCCACGATCAGCGGAGCTGTCGATGTCCGAACGTACGGCATGCGTAGAGCGCAATACCCTGGAAACCCAGGTCAAGGCCACCATTAATCTCGATGGCAGCGGCAAGTCCCGTTTTGCGATCGGCGTGCCCTTTCTCGAACACATGCTCGACCAGATCGCCCGTCACGGGCTGATCGATCTGGATATCGAGTGCCAGGGCGATCTGCATATCGATGACCACCACACCGTGGAAGACGTCGGTATCACGCTCGGTCAGGCTTTTGCCAAGGCCGTCGGCGACAAGAAGGGCATGACCCGCTACGGGCATTCCTATGTGCCGCTGGATGAAGCACTGTCGCGCGTGGTGATCGATTTTTCCGGGCGTCCGGGGTTGCAGATGCACGTCCCTTATACCCGCGCCACGGTCGGCGGCTTCGATGTCGATCTGTTCCAGGAGTTTTTCCAGGGTTTCGTCAATCACGCGCTGGTTACGCTGCATATCGATAATCTGCGTGGGCACAACACCCATCACCAGATCGAAACGGTGTTCAAGGCCTTCGGTCGCGCGCTGCGCATGGCGGTGACCCTGGACGAGCGCATGGCTGGCCAGATGCCGTCGACCAAGGGTTGCCTGTAATGCAGACGGTCGCTGTCATCGATTACGGCATGGGCAACCTGCACTCGGTCGCCAAGGCGCTCGAGCATGTGGGGGCCGGCCGGGTGCTGGTCACCAGCGATGCCCATGTGATCCGCGAGGCGGATCGCGTGGTGTTCCCGGGCGTCGGCGCGATCCGTGACTGCATGGCTGAGATCCGACGGCTGGGGTTCGACGAGCTGGTCCGCGAAGTGAGCGTCGATCGTCCTTTCCTCGGCATCTGCGTCGGTATGCAGGCGCTGATGGAGCGCAGCGAGGAAA
This sequence comes from Stutzerimonas stutzeri, assembly GCF_009789555.1. Lineage (NCBI taxonomy): Bacteria > Pseudomonadati > Pseudomonadota > Gammaproteobacteria > Pseudomonadales > Pseudomonadaceae > Stutzerimonas > Stutzerimonas stutzeri. The sequence continues at coordinate 470,158 of NZ_CP046902.1, read as the reverse complement.
ACAGTGGCGTCGATTGCATCGGCCTGTTTCCCGGCCAGGTGCGCTTCTTTGGCAAGGATCTCGAAGAAGCCGGCGAGCGGCTGAAAGTCCCGCATATGGGCTGGAACGAGGTAGAACAGGGGATTGCGCATCCGCTCTGGCACAACATCCCAGCCGATGGCCGTTTCTATTTCGTGCACAGCTATTACATCGAAGCGGGCAACCCAAGGCAGGTGGTCGGTCGCGGTCATTACGGCAAGGATTTCGCTGCTGCACTGGCCGACGGTTCGCGCTTCGCCGTGCAGTTCCATCCTGAAAAGAGCCACACCCACGGCCTGCAGCTGCTGCAGAATTTTGCCGCCTGGGACGGCCGTTGGTAATGAGCCGGGCAAAGCTCAAGGCGCCGGTCCTGACGCTGGATTCCGCTCAGGAGCAGGCGGCGCAGCAGATCATCAAGCGCTTTCTGGAAGACCGTTTCGAGCTGGAGATGGGCTCCTTCGAGGCGCAGGAAGTGCTCGATCTGTTTGCCCGCAAGATTGCTCCGCTCTACTACAACAAGGCGATTTTCGACGTGCAGGCACACCTTAAGGAAAGGTTTGAAAGCATCGAAAGCGACCTGTGGGCGCTCGAAAAGAGCTGACCCTTACCCAACACCGACTTGAACAGGTTTGAGCCATGCTGATTATTCCCGCGATCGATCTCAAGGACGGCGCTTGCGTACGTTTGCGCCAGGGCCTGATGGATGATGCGACGGTATTTTCCGATGACCCGGTAGCCATGGCCGCCAAGTGGGTCGAGGCCGGTTGCCGCCGTCTGCACCTGGTGGACCTCAACGGCGCATTCGAAGGCCAGCCGGTCAACGGCGAAGTGGTCACCGCGATCGCCCGGCGCTATCCGAACCTGCCGATCCAGATCGGCGGGGGTATCCGGTCGCTGGAAACCATCGAGCACTACGTCCGTGCAGGCGTCAGCTACGTGATCATCGGCACCAAGGCGGTCAAGCAGCCGGAGTTTGTCGGTGAAGCCTGCCGCGCATTTCCGGGCAAGGTCATCGTGGGTCTGGATGCCAAGGACGGGTTCGTCGCGACCGATGGCTGGGCCGAGGTCAGCAGCGTGCAGGCTGTGGATCTGGCGCGCCGCTTCGAAGCCGATGGGGTGTCGGCCATCGTCTACACCGACATCGCCAAGGACGGCATGATGCAGGGCTGTAACGTCGAGGCAACGGTGGCCCTGGCCAATGCCAGCCGTATCCCGGTGATCGCCTCGGGCGGTATCCATAATATCGGCGATATCCAGAAGCTGCTCGACACCAACACGCCCGGCATCATCGGCGCCATCACGGGCCGCGCCATTTACGAGGGCACCCTAGATGTGGCCGAAGCCCAGGCGCTCTGCGACTTGAAATTCAAGGACGAGTGATTTGCGAAGCCCGACGGATGGCAGGCCATCCTTCAGGGTTCCACACGGTGGATCGGCGAAGCGCGATCCACCGCAACACGCGCTGATCGGTTTGCTTGCAGCGGTCGCTGCTCCGGAGAAAAGCCCATGGCATTGGCCAAACGCATCATCCCCTGCCTCGACGTGGACAATGGCCGCGTGGTCAAGGGCGTCCAGTTCGAGAACATCCGCGACGCCGGCGACCCGGTGGAGATCGCGCGCCGCTACGATGAGCAGGGGGCCGACGAGATCACCTTCCTCGACATCACCGCCAGTGTCGACAACCGTGACACCACGTTGCATACCGTCGAGCGCATGGCCAGCCAGGTCTTCATTCCGCTGACCGTCGGCGGTGGCGTGCGTACCGTGCAGGACATCCGCAACCTGCTCAATGCCGGCGCCGACAAGGTCTCGATCAACACGGCCGCTGTCTTCACGCCGGAGTTCGTGGGCGAAGCCGCTGAGCGCTTTGGCTCGCAGTGCATCGTGGTTGCCATCGACGCGAAGAAGGTCTCCGGGCCGGGCGAGGCGCCACGCTGGGAAATCTTCACCCATGGCGGGCGCAAACCTACCGGGCTCGATGCCGTGCTCTGGGCGCAGAAGATGGAAGCGCTGGGCGCCGGTGAAATTCTCCTGACCAGCATGGACCAGGATGGCGTCAAGAGCGGCTATGACCTGGGTGTCACCCGTGCGATCAGTGAGGCGGTGCATATTCCGGTGATCGCATCCGGCGGCGTCGGCAATCTGCAACACCTGGCCGATGGCATCATCGAAGGCAAGGCTGACGCAGTACTGGCGGCCAGCATCTTCCACTTTGGCGAGTACACGGTGCCGGAAGCCAAAGCCTACATGGCAAGTTGCGGCATCGTGATGCGTTGAGCATGCCCCTGCCAGGGCGCTGAACCCACACGCCCAAGGCTGTGGCCGTCGATGGGTGGCTCCGCCTGATCTGCCATGGCCGCTGAGTGTGAGCGCAGCGACTGCTTGCACCGCACCGCTCATGCGCGGCGGTCACGGAGCTTCAGCGATAGATGCCATGCGCCCCATGGGCGGCCATCGCTCGGTTACCGCGGGTCGCGATCATCTGACCGATATCCACCCAGTCGATGCCGTGCGTCGGCAAGCGTGGCAGCTCCTGTTCCAGCAATGCCAGCGTGGCCGGGTGCGGATGCCCGATGATGACCACCGAACCCTGCTTGTGCGCCAGCCGTACTGCGGCGCGAAACTGCGCCGCAACGGCCTCGGGGCTGGGATCGTCATCGAGAAAGATATCGCGTGAAAGGCTGGCCAATCCGATTCGCTGCGCGGCGGCAGCGGCGATCGTGCCGGTGTTGGTACGGCTGTCGAGAAAGAAAAGATGCCGTTGTTGCAGCCCACGCATCAATGCGTCCATCGGCTGCGGGTGAATGGTCATCTGGCTGCCCATGTGATTATTCACGCCGTTGGCATGCGGCACCTTCGCCAGCGCATTGTCCAGCCGGCGTTCCAGCTCCGCCTGCGGTAGCTGCGGCTGCCAGGCGTAGGGGCCGCCAGCGGGGGCCATGGGGAGATGCAGCATCACGGTCTTGCCTGCCGCCCTGGCTCGCTCTGCGAGTGTCGTGGCGTGGCGGCTGTCGGGGAGAATTGCCAAGGCCACCGGGCCCGGCAAGGCCAGGACCCGACGATCCCTGACGGTATTCTGCCCAAGGTCGTCGATCACCAGCGCCAGTTTCGGCCTCTGCGAGACGGCTTCCAGGCGCTGTGCTTCGTCTGTTTCGCCGGCCGCGATAGCCGGCGTGGCGATCATCAGTAGCGGGGCCAGAATTTCCAGCAACAGGCGTACGACCCGTGGCATCCGTTACTGGCCGCGGGTGAGGTTCAATCCCTTGAGCAGGTTCAGGGCCTGGCCGAGTTGGAAATCCTCATCCTGGGGGCGCGGCGAATCGCTGGTGACCTGCGCGCCGCTGGGGCGTTCCGGGCCGCCGTTGCCGTTACCGAGGTGCCCGGCAAGATCCGCTTCGCGCACGCCCTCGATAGCCTGCTCGCGGGTGAGCTTGGCGCGGGTCACCTGAATATCCGGCTCGATGCCCTGGGCCTGAATGGAGCGCCCGTTAGGGGTGTAGTACAGCGCGGTGGTGAGTTTCAAGGCGCGGTCGTTGTTCAGCGGCAGCACGGTCTGTACCGAGCCCTTGCCGAAGCTGTCGGTGCCCATCACCACGCCGCGCTTCTGGTCCTGCAGGGCTCCGGCGACGATTTCCGATGCGGAAGCGCTTCCGCCGTTGATCAGCACGACCAGCGAGACGCCTTCGCTGGCGTCGGCCGGATCGGCGCTGAAACGCAGCTCCGAATTGGCGATGCGACCCTTGGTGTAGACGATCAGGCCGTCCGTCAGGAAGTGATCGGACACTTCGACCGCCGCCTGCAGCACGCCGCCCGGGTTGTTACGCAGGTCGAGCACCAGTCCGTTGAGCTTCTTGCCGTTTTCCTTGCGCAGGCGAGCAAGCGCCTTGCCGACTTCCTCGCCGGTATTGATCTGAAACTGGGTGACGCGCAAGTAACCGTAGCCGGGCTCGAGCATCTGGCTCTTCACGCTGTTGACCTTGATCACCGCGCGCGTGAGCTTGACGTTGAAGGGCTTGCCGCCCTCGCGTACCAACGACAGCGAAATGTCGCTGCCCGGCTTGCCGCGCATCATGCCGACCGCGTCCATCATCGACATGCCCTTGGTCGGCTTGCCATCGATCCTGACGATCAGGTCGCCTGCCTCGATGCCGGCCTTGGATGCCGGTGTGTCGTCGATCGGCGAGACCACCTTGATGAAGCCGTCCTCGATGCCGACTTCGATGCCGAGGCCGCCGAACTCTCCGCTGGTGCTTTCCTGCAGTTCGGCGAAAGCTTCGGGTTCGAGGTAGGCGGAGTGCGGATCGAGGTTGCTGAGCATGCCCTTGATGGCATTTTCCAGCAGGGTCTTGTCATCGACCGGCTCCACATACGCCGCCTTGATCCGGTCCAGCACCTCGGCGAACGTGCGCAGCTCGTCCAGCGGCAGCGGCGCCCTGTTGGCGGAGCTGTCCAGGGTGATCGGCTCTGGCGCCAGCTCTGCGGGTGGTTGCTGGGCCCAGGCGCTACCGTGCATCCCCAGTATGACGGCCAGGGCCAGGGTAGTGGGTTGGGCAAAACGGCGCAGGTGAAGCATGTCTGACTCCAGTTATGAGGGGCGCTAGCAGCCGAAGCGGCCTATCCTTGCGCGCGACACCATTGTGCCGGATCGCTTGGGCGACCCTGTTGGCGAATGGCGAAATACAGTGCGGCAGACTCCTGCCCGCCACTGGTTCCTACGGTGGCGATCGGGTCGCCTGCCTTGACGATTTCCCCGGCGTCGCGCAACAGGCTCTGGTTGTGCCCGTACAGGCTCAGATAGCCATTGCCATGGTCGAGGATCACCAGCAGGCCGGCCCCGCGCAGCCAGTCGGCGAACACCACCCGGCCGCCATGCACGGCGCGAACCTGCGTCCCCACCGCGGCGCCAATGAGCACACCGTCCCACTTGGTTCGAGCATCGCCGCCGCGCGGAGTGCCGTAGCGGGCGACCAAGCGTCCGTCCACGGGCCAGGGCAGCTTGCCTTTGGCGCTGGCGAACGGGCCGCCAAACGCACCGCCCGCGCTTGAAACCTGCGGGCCGGGCGCTGCCGAGCTGGCGCTGCCGGCGCGTTGCTGACGCGACTGTTCCTCACGCGCCAATGCCTGGGCGCGCTGGCGCGCCTGCTCGGCTTCACGTGCCTGGCGAGCCAGCGTCTGCTCGATTGTCTTGAGGACGCGCTCGAGCTGTGCCTGTTCCTGCCTGCGGGCCTTGAGCTTCTGGTCGCGGCTGGAATAGTCCCGGTCAAGCTTGGCCAGCGCCAGCTGGCGTTCCTTTCGCACGTCGGCGAGCTGGGCACGACGCTCTTGCAGCCCGTCCTGCTGTTCAGCCAGTGTCGTCTGTTGCGCCTCGATACCGGCTTCGACCCTGGCGAGTTGGGCAAGCGTTTCGTTGAAGCTTGCGACCTGCTCGAAACGGGCTTTGCTGAGGTAATCGTAATAGGTCAGGGTGCGGCTGAATTTTTCAGGGTTCTGCTGGTTGAGCAGGAGTTTGAGGTACTCCTGGCGGCCGCTCTGGTAGGCCGCACGCGCCTGGATGCCGATCAGCCGCTGTTGCTCGATACGAGCGCCTTCAAGGGTAGTCTTCTCGTCATTGAGGCGCTCGAGTTCCGCCTCGCTGCGATCGATTTCCTGCTGTAAAGCATCGACCTGCTTTTCGAGCTGGCCCATCTCGCTTTCGGTGGTCTGCAACTGCTTCTGAACGGCGGATTTCTCCTGCTCGATCTGCTTGAGCAGCTTCTGCAGTTCGGCGACGTCCTTGCGCGCCGTTTCGATCTGTCTGCGTGCGTCGGCGCGCTCGTCCGCCATGGCCGAGCCAAGCAGGCAGAAGAGCGCGAATGCGAAAAGAATACGAGGCATGTGAGGGACAAGCCGGAAGGTTTGGGGTCGCCGTAGTATGCCTAAAAAAGCAGCTGGAAGCTTGAGCCCTCAGCGCGAAGCGAAGGCCCGGCATCCCGCTTCCCTCTTCAGCTTTGCAGTTCGATGATCGAGCGGCCGGTCATCTCCGGTGGGGTCGGCAGCCCGAGCAGGGTCAACATGGTCGGGGCCACATCGGCCAGCACGCCGCCTTCGCGCACCGTCAGGTTGCGTTTGCCGTAATAGATGAACGGCACCGGCTCGCAGGTATGCGCGGTGTGGGCCTGGCCCGTCATGACGTCTTCCATTTGTTCGACGTTGCCATGGTCAGCGGTGATCAAGGCTTCGCCACCGACCTTGTCCAGCGCATCGACAATGCGTCCGATGCAAGCGTCCAGGCATTCCACCGCCTTAACCGCGGCCTCGAACACGCCGGTATGGCCGACCATGTCGCCGTTCGCATAGTTGACGATGATGACGTCGTAGCGTTGTTGCTCGATGGCCTCGACGATGCGGTCGGTCACTTCCGGAGCGCTCATTTCCGGCTGCATGTCGTAGGTGGCCACCTGGGGGGAGGGGATGAGAATGCGCTCCTCGCCGGGGAATGGCTCTTCACGGCCGCCGGAGAAAAAGAAGGTGACGTGGGCGTATTTTTCGGTCTCGGCGATGCGCAGCTGAGTCTTGCCGTTGTTGGCCAGGTATTCGCCCAGGACGTTGGTGAGTCCTTCCGGCGCGAAGGCGCTGGGTGCGCAAATGCTGGCGGCGTACTGGGTCAGCATGACGAAGCCCGCCAGGTTCGGTACCCGGGCCCTGGGAAATTCTTTGAAATCGGGTTCGACGAAGCAGCGGGTCAGCTCGCGCGCGCGGTCGGCGCGGAAGTTCATGAATACCACGGCGTCGCCGTCTTCGACCGTCACTGGCTCGCCGATGGCGGTCGCCTTGACGAACTCGTCGCTTTCGCCACGTTCATAGGCGGCGATCAGGCCGTCTACCGCATAGTCGGAGCGATACTCGGCCTTGCCATCGACGATCAGATGATAGGCCTGCTCGACGCGATCCCAGCGGTTGTCGCGGTCCATGGCGAAGTAACGGCCGATCAGGCTGGCGACGCGGCCCTTGCCCAGACGGGTGAAGGTCGCCTGCATCAGTTCGATCGAATGCTGGGCGCTTTTGGGTGGCGTATCACGCCCATCGAGAAAAGCGTGCAGGTAGATCTTCTCAGCGCCGCGTTTGGCAGCCAGTTCGGCCATGGCGACCAGGTGGTCCTGGTGGCTATGCACGCCGCCGTCCGATAGCAGGCCAAGGATATGCACGGCCTTGCCCGCACTGACGGCTTTGTCCACCGCGGCACAGATGGCCGGATTCTCGAAGAAGTCGCCGTCGCGGATGGATTTCGTCACGCGGGTGAAATCCTGGTACACCACCCGGCCTGCGCCCAGGTTCATGTGCCCCACCTCGGAATTGCCCATCTGTCCGTCCGGCAAGCCGACATCCATCCCGCTGCCGGAGATCAGGCCATGCGGCTGGGTGGCGAGCAGGCGGTCATAGACCGGCTTGTTGGCGGCATGGATGGCATTGTATTCAGGGCTGTCGCTGTGTCCGAAGCCGTCGAGAATCATCAATACCAGGGGTTTGGGCGCGGCAGGCATGTAATCTGGCTCCTTGCACGAGGGCGCGAAAAATGGCGGCCAGTCTACTGGCTGGCCGGTTTGGCGTCACGACTCCCAGGGTTCAGCCCGGTTGAGGGGCTGTGTATACTGGCCCGCATTTTATCCCCCGGGTACCCTATTGATGGTCGCTAACCTGATTGAATTTGTCTCTAACCACTATGTCCTGGTCAGCATCTTTCTGGTGCTGCTGGTTCTTCTCGCCATCACCGAGGCGCGCAAGGGCGGCAAGAGCCTGAGCAATCGCGAGCTCACCGGTCTGGTCAATCGCGACGAAGGCGTGGTGTTGGACGTGCGCGCGAAGAAGGAGTTCGACGCCGGTCACATCGTGGATGCATTGAACATTCCCTACGACAAACTGGTCAGCCGATTGGGCGAGCTGGAAAAGCACAAGGGCAAGACGATCGTCGTGGTCGATGCCATGGGCCAGCACGCTGGAACGGCCTGCCGTGAGCTGCAAAAGGCAGGCTTCAACGCCGCCAAGCTGGCCGGAGGGATTTCCAGCTGGCGCGGCGAAAACCTGCCAGTGGTCAAGTAAATATGCCTAAAGTCGTCATCTACACCACCGCCTGGTGCCCGTATTGTATCCGGGCCAAAAGCCTGCTCGATCGCAAGGGTGTCAGCTACGAGGAAATCGCCGTGGATGGCAAGCCCACCCTGCGCTCGGAGATGGCCTCCAAGGCCGGGCGCACATCGGTTCCGCAGATATGGATCGGTGACGAACACGTCGGTGGCTGCGACGAGCTACATGCGCTGGAGCGGTCGGGTCGGCTGGATCCGCTGCTGCAGGCATGATTCGATCAACCGCCTGCCCGGTGCTCGACCCGTGTCGACGTTGGCGGGGCGGTTCCCAATACGACATGCACAACCAGAAGGTTTCACATGACTGAACAAGCGAACAACGGCGCGGCTGCGGGTCAGGAAGAGCAGGGCGCACAGTTTTCCCTGCAGCGGATCTATGTCCGCGACCTTTCTTTCGAGGCCCCCAAGAGCCCGGAAATCTTCCGTCAGGAGTGGAATCCGAGCGTTGCGCTGGATCTGAATACCAAGCAGAAGACGCTCGAGAACGACTTCCATGAAGTGGTGCTGACGCTCTCCGTGACGGTCAAGACGGGTGAGGACGTTGCGTTTATCGCCGAGGTTCAGCAGGCCGGCATCTTCCTCATCAAGGGGCTCGAGGCCCAGGCGATGAGCCACACACTTGGCGCATTCTGCCCGAACATCCTGTTCCCCTATGCCCGCGAAACGCTCGACAGCCTGGTCACTCGCGGCTCGTTCCCGGCGCTCATGCTGGCTCCGGTGAACTTCGATGCGCTTTACGCCCAGGAAATGGCGCGCATGCAGCAGGGCGGCGGTGCGGCGCCCGCCACTGCTCACTGATCCCGCCTCGTTTCACCTCACCGCAGGGCGCCTGGCGCCCTGCGGTTCGATCACTCAACGCACCTTCACGACCAGTTTGCCGACAGCCTTGCGCTGGGCCAGCGTGTTGATCGCTGTCGCAGTCTGTTCGAGTGCGAAGGTCTGCGACACCAGTGGCTTGAGCTTGCCTTCAGCGTGCCAGGCGAACAGCTGCTTGAAGTTGGCTGCGTTGTCCTGCGGCTGACGCCGGGCGAAACTGCCCCAGAATACGCCGATCAACGAAGCGCCCTTGAGCAACGGCAGGTTGGCGGGCAGCGAAGGGATGTCGCCTGCGGCGAATCCGACCACCAGCATCCGGCCATTCCAGGCGATGCTGCGAAATGCCTCTTCGAACAGGCTGCCGCCTACCGGATCGTAGATCACATCCACCCCTTGGCCCTCGGTGAGCTCCTTCAGACGCTCCTTGAGGCTGCCTTCGGTGTAGTTGATCAGCTCGTCCGCGCCTGCGTTTTTTGCCACCTCCAGTTTTTCGGCCGTCGAGGCGGCAGCGATGACTCGGGCGCCCATCGCCTTGCCGATCTCTACGGCAGCCAGGCCGACGCCTCCCGATGCGCCCAGTACCAGCAGGGTTTCGCCCGGTTGCAGGTTGGCGCGTTGCTTGAGCGCATGCATGGACGTGCCGTAGGTCATGCTGAACGCGGCGGCCGTTTCGAAATCCATCTGCGCGGGGATCGGCAGCACGTTATCCGCGGGCGCGGCCACCTGCTCGGCGAAGCTGCCCCAGCCGGTCAGGCCCATTACCCGGTCCCCGACCTTCAAATGGGTGACCTTTTCACCGACAGCGGCAACCACTCCGGCGGCCTCGCCACCCGGTGAAAAGGGAAAGGGCGGCTTGAACTGGTACTTCCCTTCGATGATCAGCGTGTCCGGAAAGTTGACGCTGGCAGCGTGCACGTCTAGCAGCACCTCGCCCTTTTTGATCTGGGGGCTATCGGTTTCTTCGATGACGAGATTTTCGGCCGGGCCGAATTCTTTGCACAGGACAGCTTTCATCGGGTTTCCTTATTATCGTGAGAGATGAGGCCATGGCCGTTCGATCCGATCAGTCTAGAAGCCTGCTCGCGGCGCGCAACGAGCATGGCCTGTCCTGATGGCAGTCCATAAGGCCGGGCTTGGGTCGACGCCTGTCACTGGTTATGCTGATGGTCGTATCCCTTGGAGTTGTCCCGTGAAGCGAATCCTTGTTGCCTTCTTCGCTCTTTGCGTCGCGCTGCCGGCACTGGCCGAACCATCCGAAGCCGATGCGGCTGCGACCAAAACCATCTATTACGCGCTGGTCCCGGCGCTGGTCGGTAATTACGGTTCCGATGGCAGGCTGAAGTACTACAAGGCCGACATCGCCCTGCGGGTCAGCGGCACGGAGGCGGAGGCGAAGGTCAAACACCACGAGCCGTTGATTCGCAATCAATTGGTGATGCTGTTTTCGCAGCAGACCGATGCGAGCCTCGGAACGGTCGAGGCCAAGGAAGCGTTGCGCCAGGAGGCACTCAAGCAGGTTCAGGCCGTGCTCGATCAGGAAGAGGGCGAGCCGCTGGTCGACGACCTGTTGTTCAACAACCTGATCGTCCAATAACGACAGTATTGGACAAAGTGCGGCTATTCAGCGCATGGCCAGGATGGCGCGCCACTCGCTCTCGCTGACCGGCATTACGGAAAGCCTGTTGCCTTTGTGCACCAGGGGCATTTGCGCGAGGGCCGGCTCCGCCTTCAGTCGAGCCAGCGTCAGCGTTGAGTCGAAGCGTTCGACAAAGGCGACGTCGACCGCGCTCCACGGGTTTTTCGCTTCGGTGGCCCTGGCGTCCCGGTAGGGGCTGTCGGGGTCGAGCGCCGTCGGGTCCGGGTAGGCGGTGCGCTGGATGCTGCCGATTCCGGCGATGCCGGGCGTCGCGCAGCTCGAGTGATAGAAGAAGAACCGGTCGCCTTCGAGCATCTGGCGCAGAAAGTTGCGGGCCTGGTAGTTACGCACGCCATCCCAGCGACTGGTGCCGAGCCGCTCCAGGTTCTGGATGGAAAACTCGTCCGGTTCGGACTTCATCAGCCAGTACGGCATGGTCTTTGCTCACCTATTGATAGTTCAAGGGTTCTCAAACGCAACATCCCCGACAATCGGTCGCAACGCGGGTTTGCGCTGTACCGAGGCATGACGGAGAATGCCGCGCTTGAGGTTGGCATTGTCGAGTCTGGAAAACCAAAACGATACTGACTCGACGCAACACTGTCGCCTTGCAGGGGGAGGCGAAATCTATGAAACGCAAGCCAGATATTCTTTGGGTCTTGGTGCTGATTTTTGGGCTCGGCGTCGTAACGACCGGTTATACCCAGGGGCTGTGGGATCGACCGGATGACGCCTCTTCGATGATTCCGATCAGCCACTCGCAACAGCTGCAGCGCTGAACGAGCACGCCGCATGGATGCGGTCCATTACGCCGATTCAGTGCGTTCCGCCGGGTTTTGCATACCAGCCCCGGTCCGTCACCGTAGCCTGTAAGCTGACATCCCAGCTGGCCAATGGCAGCCGGTCGACCTTCTGGCTTTCATGCGCAAGACCCAAAAGCGTCGGTTTGTGACCTTTTTTGCGCCTGGTGCGGTAGGCCAGGCTGCGATCATAGAAGCCACCCCCCATCCCCAACCGACCGCCGTGCTCATCGAACCCGACCAAGGGCATCAGCACCAGATCGAGTGCCCAGATGCGGCGCTGTCGGGCTCGGCAGAATGCAGGCTCGGCAATGCCGAAGCGATTCGGTTTCAGGCGCTCGTTCGGCTCGATCCGCTGAAATACCATGCGTGTGCGCGGCCAGGCGTTGAGCACGGGCAAATAGGTTGCCTTGCCGCGCCGCTGCGCTTCACGCAGCAAGGGGCGGGGGTCTATTTCCCCGTCATTGGGCAGGTACAGGGCGATGTGTCGCGCGCGGCGAAACAATGGGTGCTGGGACAGTTGCCGATAGAGCGATCTGGCGGCCTGGCGTTGTTGAACGGCCGAGAGCCGGCGACGAGCTTGTCGCAGTTGACGTCGCAAGGCCGGGCGCGAAAGGCCTTCGGCTACGATCATGGAATGAGGCTCCCCAGCATGCCGCTGCCCGCGTAGGCCCTTGAACCCGAGAGTTCAAGGTGGCGACTACAGAGTACCTTAAGGCTTTCCGTCAGGCGGACATGCACACCGGCACTACGTGTAGCCTCCATGGTGTTGCTTATCGGGAGAGGGTCATCGCCGACTGGCGAACATGCCAGGGAGTGGGCGGGATTATAACGCAATCTGACTGCCGTTCATCAGTTGCCGGACGGGTTTGGATCGGCGGCCAGTGCGCTGTCGACCCGTTCCAGCAGCGTACGCACATGCTCGCGGGCGCTGTTGGCTTCGGCGTCCAGGCGGTCATGCTTGTGCAGCAGCTCATGGGTGATGTTGAGCGCGGCCATCACGGCGACGCGGTCAGCGCCGATGACTTTTCCGCTGCTGCGGATTTCCCGCATCTTGCGATCCAGGTAATGGGCGGCGCCTTCGAGGTTGCTGCGTTCTTCGGGCGGGCAGGAAATGCAATATTCCTTGTCCATGATGTGCACGGTAACGGTGTTCGGCTGGGTCATGAGTCCTGCTCCAGGGCTTTCAGGCGCGAAATCATTGATTCGACCTTCACTCGTGCCATTTCGTTCTTTTCGATCAGATGAGCGCGCTCCTCGCGCCAGGCCTTCTCGCTATGGAGCAACAGGCGATTCTGCGCCTTGAGTTGCTCGATGCGCTGAATCAGCTGCTCCAGCTTGGCGGTCAGCAATTGCAGGTCGGCGTCTTCCATGGGGATTCCCGGTAGGTGGCGCGAGCGGTAGGCGGTCCGGCTTCGATGGTCTTGGCTCGTATGCCGATGCTAGGATACAAGGCCTCATTCTAGACATTAGCGCCGCTGTGCGCCTAGCTGCCAATGCCCATTCAGAACTCGCCGTATGCTGCTTTCGCCACATTGCTGGCCAGCAGTGCCCAACCCGTCACACCCGCCGAGCTGCACGGGCTGTTGCTTGGACGCAGCTGCGCCGGTGCCGGTTTCGATGTCGATACCTGGCTGAACGACGCCGCCGAGCTGCTCGGTGCCGAGCCCGAGGAGTCGGTGCGCCAGGCGCTTATCGGCCTGCAAGAGATGGTCAAGGGCGAACTCGCCGGTGACGACATCGCCATCGTCCTGCTGCTGCCCTCCGACGATGCGCCGCTTGCCGAGCGTGCACTCGCGCTGGGCCAGTGGTGCCAGAGCTTCCTGGCCGGCTTCGGTTTGATCGCCGGTGACCGCGCACTGAGCGGCGAGGCCATGGAAGTGTTGCAGGACATGGCGGCGATCGCACAGATCCAGGATTCGCTGGACGAGTCCGAAGACGGCGAGAGCGATTACATGGAAGTCATGGAGTACCTGCGCGTGGCGCCATTGCTGCTGTTTACCGAATGCGCGAAGCCGGTAGCGGCGACACCCAAGCCCTCCCTGCATTGAGGACCCGTCTGCCCATGATCCGCATCCCGAAATCGGAATACGCCCGTCGGCGCAAGGCGCTGATGGCCGAGATGGAACCCAACAGCATCGCCATCCTGCCGGCGGCGCCGATGTACATCCGCAACCGCGACGTCGAGCATATCTATCGTCAGGACAGTGACTTTCAGTACCTGTCGGGATTCCCCGAGCCGGAGGCGGTAATCGCGCTGATCCCTGGCCGCGAGCATGGCGAATACGTGCTGTTCTGTCGTGAGCGCGATCCGGCACGTGAACTGTGGGACGGTCTGCGGGCAGGCCAGGACGGTGCCATCTCCGAATACGGCGCCGATGACGCCTTTCCCATCGGCGATATCGACGACATCCTGCCGGGCCTGATCGAAGGACGTTCGCGCGTGTACTACGCCATCGGCAGCAATCAGGAGTTCGATCATCGGTTGATGGAGTGGATCAACACCATCCGTTCCAAGGCCCGTCAAGGCGCGCAGCCGCCGAACGAGTTCGTCGCCCTCGATCATCTGTTGCACGACCTGCGCCTGTACAAATCGGCAAATGAGATCAAGGTCATGCGCAGCGCGGCGCAGGTATCCGCTGGTGCCCATGTCCGCGCCATGCAGGCCAGCCGTCCGGGGCTATACGAGTACCATCTGGAAGCGGAGCTGGATTACGAATTCCGCAAGGGCGGGGCGAAGATGCCGGCGTATGGCTCTATCGTCGCGGCCGGCAAGAACGCCTGTATCCTGCATTATCGTGAGAACGATGCCCTGCTCAAGGACGGTGACCTGGTGCTGATCGACGCCGGTTGCGAGCTCGATTGCTACGCCAGCGACATCACCCGTACGTTCCCGGTCAACGGCCGCTTCTCGCCCGAGCAGAAAGCCATCTACGAGGTGGTGCTGGCCGCCAACGAAGAGGCGTTCAAGCATATTGCCCCTGGCAAGCACTGGAACGAGGCGCACGAGGCGACCGTCCAGGTCATCACGGCCGGACTGGTCGAACTGGGTCTGCTGCGCGGCGACATCCAGACGCTGATTGCCACGGAAGCCTACAAACCTTTTTATATGCACCGCGCCGGCCACTGGCTGGGCATGGACGTGCATGACGTGGGCGACTACAAGGTCGGCGGGGAATGGCGTGTGCTCGAACCTGGCATGGCGATGACGGTGGAGCCTGGTATCTATGTCGCCCCGGACAATCAGGATGTGGCGAAGAAGTGGCGGGGTATCGGCGTGCGCATCGAAGATGATGTGGTGGTAACCCGAACCGGCTGCGAGATCCTGACCGGCGGTGTGCCCAAGACGGTCGAGCAAATCGAGGCCTTGATGGCGAACGCGGTCGAGGTCGCCTAGCCATGGGTTCGATCGCCATCGTGGGCGGCGGGCTGGTTGGCGCCAGCCTGGCGTTGGCGCTGCAGAAAGGTGCCAGGTCACGCGGCTGGACGATCGAGCTGATCGAGCCGTTCGAGCCGGGCAACGAGTATCAGCCCAGCTATGATGCGCGTTCGACAGCGCTTTCCTACGGTACCCGGCTGATCTATCAGCGGCTGGGTGTCTGGGAGCGGATTGCCGAGCGTGCCGAGCCGATCACCTGTATCCATGTCTCCGATCGTGGCCGCGCAGGTGCTGCCCGTCTCGATGCAGGCACCGAGCAGGTACCGGCGCTGGGCTATGTGGTGGAAAACGCCTGGATTGGCCATTGCCTGTGGCAAGCGCTCGATGACCGGGTCGTGGTTCGCCGCTGCCCGGCTGAAGTCGAGCGCATGCAGCCCTTGCCTGGCGGGTATCGGCTGACGTTGACCGACGGCCAGGGGCTCGATTGCGACCTGGCGGTTCTTGCCGACGGCGGCCGGTCCGCGTTGCGCGAGCAGCTCGGCATCGAGATCAAGTGCACCCCCTATGACCAGTCGGCCCTGATCGCCAACGTGACGCCGGGCAAGCCGCACGGTGGGCGCGCGTTCGAGCGTTTCACCGATTACGGGCCGATGGCGCTGCTGCCCTTGCAGGACAATCGCTGCGCGCTGGTCTGGACCCGCTCGGAACAGGACGCCGCGCGTCTGGCTGCGGTGCCCGAAGCGCAATTCCTGAGCGAACTGCAGCAGGCATTCGGCTATCGCCTGGGCGGCTTTCAGCAGGTCGGCGCAAGGCATCTCTATCCGCTGATGCTCATCGAGGCCCAGGAACAGATTCGTGCCGGTCTGGTCGTACTGGGCAACGCCGCCCACAGCTTGCACCCTATTGCCGGGCAAGGGTACAACCTGTCGCTGCGAGATACCGAGGCACTTGCGGTTGCGCTGTTGAGCAGTTCGGCCCGCCTGGGCGATCTGGCCGTGCTGCAGGCTTATTACCGGCAGCAGCGTTCGGATCAGCGGCTTACCGTCGGCTTTTCCGATCAACTGACCCAACTGTTCGGTGGATCGGCTCGTCTGTCCATCGCGGGGCGCAACCTGGGGCTGCTGGGGTTGGACCTGCTGCCGCCTGCCAAGACCTGGTTTGCGAGACAGGCCATGGGGCTCGGTGTGCGTGCGCGTTGATCGCGTGCGCACGCGAGGTTGTTCGTTAATCGGAGCGTTCGGGGCGGGGCGATCCTCGCCAGACATGCCGCAAGCCTCTGGCTCGGCGCATAGGAGAGCAGCAATGCACGCGGACCTCATCATTGTCGGCGCCGGAATGGTCGGCAGTACCCTGGCCTTGGCGCTGCAGGGCGCCGGGCTGAGCATCAAGCTGATCGACGCCGGTCCGTTGGACGTCCAGCCCTTTGCGCTGACCGACCCTTTCGAGCCGCGTGTCAGCGCGCTGTCCGCGGCCAGCCAACGGATTCTCGAGCGCGTCGGCGCCTGGCCGGGCATTGCCGGCCGGCGCATCAGCCCCTACACCGATATGCAAGTGTGGGATGGCTCCGGTACCGGGCAAATACATTTTTCCGCCGCATCGGTGCATGCCGAGGTGCTCGGTCACATTGTCGAGAACCGCGTCGTGCAGGACGGCCTGCTGGATGCCCTGAAAGCCAGTGGCTCCATCGATCTGCTGCCCAATGCGCGTCTGGAGCGGCTGCAACAGACCGAGCACGGCTGGAGCCTGACCCTCGCTGACGGGCAACAGTTGGGCGCCGACCTGGTGGTGGCGGCCGACGGCGCCAATTCGGCAGTCCGTCGCCTGGCGGGCTGTGCAACCCGCGAATGGGACTATATGCACCACGCCATCGTCACCAGCGTGCGGTGTGCCGAGCCGAACCAGCAGACCGCCTGGCAGCGCTTCACCGATGATGGCCCGCTGGCGTTCCTGCCGCTGCAACGCGACGAAGACACGCATTGGTGCTCCATCGTCTGGTCGGCGACCGAGGCCGAGGCGCAGCGACTGATGGCGCTCGACGATCAAGCTTTCTGTCAGGCACTCGGGCGCGCGTTCGAGTACCGTTTGGGCGATGTGCTGGAAGCCGATCCGCGTCTGTGCATTCCCTTGCGACAGCGCCATGCCAAGCGCTATGTACAGCCCGGGCTGGCGCTGATCGGCGATGCGGCCCACACCATCCATCCACTGGCGGGCCAGGGCGTCAACCTCGGTTTGCTCGATGCCGCGGTGCTTGCAGAGGTCCTGCTGGCCGCCTTTGCACGCGACGCCAGGCTGGGGGACATGCGTGTACTGACGCGCTTCGAGCGACGCCGGATGCCGCATAACCTGGCTATGATGGCCGCGATGGAGGGTTTCGAGCGTTTATTCCAGGCTGACCCGCTCCCGCTGCGCTGGTTGCGCAACACGGGCTTGAAAGCGATGCAGGCAATGCCCGAAGCCAAGGCCTTGTTCGTACGCCAGGCCTTGGGCCTGAGCGGCGACCTGCCTGTTCTTGCACGGGTCTAGAGGCGAGGACTGTGGCCGCGCGAATTGTCGCGTTGAGAAAGTAAATGACATTCACTACTATTCAGCCTCGTTCTTCAATTGAGTAAGAGGCTGATCCATGCAGGCAAGCAAAGGTTTACTCGCCGCTCTGGCGCTCACGGCGCTGTCGAGCGCTGTACAGGCTGCCGATGAAGTGGTGGTTTATTCCTCGCGGATCGACGAGCTGATCAAGCCGGTGTTCGACGCCTATACAGCCAAGACGGGCGTCAACATCAAGTTCATCACCGACAAGGAAGCGCCACTGATGGCTCGCATCAAGGCCGAAGGTGAAAATACGCCGGCCGATCTGCTGCTGACGGTCGATGGCGGTAACCTCTGGCAGGCCGAGCAGATGGGCATCCTTCAGCCGCTCGATTCCGAAATCGTCAAGGACAACATTCCCGCGCAGTACCGCTCCTCCGCCGATGCCTGGACCGGCCTGTCGCTGCGTGCCCGGACGATCGTCTACTCGCCCGAGCGGGTCAAGCAGGGCGAGTTGACCACCTATGAAGCGCTCGCCGACGCAAACTGGGAAGGCCGCCTGTGCCTGCGCACCAGCAAGAAGGTCTACAACCAGTCGTTGACCGCTACCATGATCGAGACCCACGGTGCCGAGAAAACCGAAGCGATCATCAAGGGTTGGGTGAACAACCTCGCCACCGACGTATTCGCTGACGACACGGCCCTGATCCAGGCGATCGACGCCGGTCAGTGCGACGTGGGTATCGTCAATACCTATTATTTCGGCCGTCTGCATGCGCAGAACCCCGATCTGAAAGCCAAGCTGTTCTGGCCGAACCAGCAGGACCGCGGCGTTCACGTCAACCTGTCCGGCATCGGCCTGACCAAGCACGCCCCGCATCCAGAGGCCGCGCGCAAACTCGTCGAGTGGATGACCACCCCCGAAGCACAGAGCATCTTTGCCGATGTCAACATGGAGTTCCCGGCCAACCCCGCCGTGAAGGCCTCTGCTGAAGTGGCCGCGTGGGGCGATTTCAAGGCTGACACCATCCCGGTCGAGGTCGCCGGCAAGCGGCAGGCCGAAGCCATCATGCTGATGGATCGCGCCGGCTGGAATTGAGGCGCGGCAGGTAACGGGCGCCGGCTGGCGGGGCGCAACGCCTCGCGCAGAGGCGTCGTACCGATTCGCCGTAGCCTGCGCTGCCGGTATACTCGACGCCCCCTGCATGCCGGGGGCGTCGTCTTTTTTGCATCCGAGGCCTGCGTGTCCCACCCTGTCGAGCACCGTTGGTACCCCATCTCCCTTGCGGTAGCCGCGCTGGTGCTGTTGCCGTTGAGCGTCCTGGCGTTCAGTTGGGGCGACATCGATACCGGCATCTGGTCCCATCTCTGGCAAACCCAGATGCCGCGGCTGCTGAGCAATACGCTGACGTTGGTCCTGGGCGTCGGGATCGGCGTCACCGTGCTGGGTGTCAGCCTCGCGTGGCTGACCTCCCTGTGCGAGTTTCCGGGACGCCGCTGGTTGGATTGGGCGCTGATGCTGCCCTTTGCGATTCCTGCCTATGTACTGGCATTCGTCTTCATTGGCCTGCTGGATTTCTCCGGACCGGTGCAGACGCTGGCGCGCGAGTGGTTCGGTAGCGGGGTGCGCTTTCCCCGAGTCCGCTCCACCGGTGGGGTGATCATCGTGCTGGTGCTGGTGTTCTACCCCTACGTCTATTTGCTGGCGCGCTCGGCGTTCATCGCCCAGGGCAAGGGTTTGATGGAAGCGGCACGCGTCCTCGGCCAGTCCCCCTGGCGCGCATTCTGGAGCGTGGCGTTACCGATGGCGCGACCGGCGATCGGTGCCGGGCTGGCTCTGGCGTTGATGGAGACGCTGGCCGATTTCGGTGCGGTCGCAGTATTCAATTTCGACACCTTCACCACCGCCATCTACAAGACCTGGTATGGCTTTTTCAGTCTCACCAGCGCGACTCAGTTGGCCAGCCTGCTGCTCCTGGCGGTGATGCTGGTGCTCTACGGCGAGCGGCGCGCGCGCGGTGCGGCCCGGCCGGCAAACGACCGGGCTCGTTCGGCGGTGCTTTATCGTCTGCGTGGCTTCAAGGCTTTCGCTGCCAGCAGTTGGTGCGGTCTGGTATTTGTCTGTGCGTTCGTCATTCCTGTACTGCAATTGCTGGTCTGGCTCTGGCAGCGCGGGCGCTTCGATCTTGATGAACGTTATACCGGGCTGATCCTGCATACGCTTTACCTGGGCGCGCTGGCAGCTTTCATCACGGTGGCCGTGGCGCTGCTGCTCGCCTTCGCCCGGCGTCAGGCGCCGGTGCGAACCGTCAAGACGGCGGTCGGATTGGCGAATCTGGGATATGCGCTGCCCGGGTCGGTGCTCGCGGTGTCGATCATGCTCGCCTTCAGTTATCTGGATCGCGAGCTGGTGATCCCGCTGTCGGCATGGCTCGGCGGTGCCGGCAGGCCGATCCTGCTCGGTAGCCTCGGGGCTTTGTTGCTGGCTTATCTGATTCGTTTCATGGCGGTGGCGTTCGGCCCGCTGGAAAGCGCGCTGGCGCGAATTCGGCCGTCGCTGCCGCAGGCATCGCGCAGTCTCGGTGTCGGTGGGCCGGCACTGTTCTTCAGGGTCTACCTGCCGCTGTTGTTGCCCGGCACGCTCAGCGCCGCGTTGCTGGTGTTCGTCGACGTATTGAAGGAGATGCCGGCCACGCTGCTGATGCGGCCGTTCGGGTGGGATACGCTGTCGGTGAGGATTTTTGAAATGACCAGCGAGGGTGAGTGGGCGCGGGCCGCCCTGCCAGCGTTGACGCTGGTTGTCGTCGGTCTGCTGCCGGTCATCCTGCTGATCCGCCGTTCGGCTCGGCGGATCGGCTGAGCGCTCGCTCCATCGCCTCGCCGTGACCTGTCACGACCTTGGGGCTACAATGCGCGCCATCCAAAAAACGTCGGGCTTGGCGGCTCGACTCTAATAAGCTTTACCCACGCCGCTTCGGCGACCTGCCCGGAAGGAGAAACCCATGGGTCAGCGTACTCCCCTCTACGATCAGCACCTCGCGCTTGGCGCCAAGATGGTCGATTTCGGCGGCTGGGACATGCCGCTGCATTATGGCTCCCAGGTGGAGGAGCATCACCAGGTGCGACGTGATTGCGGGGTGTTCGACGTCTCCCACATGACCGTCGTCGACGTTGCGGGGCCCGACGCCAAAGCCTATCTCCAACGCCTGTTGGCCAACGATGTGGGCCGCCTCGCGCAGGTAGGCAAGGCGCTGTATACGGCGATGCTCAATGAGCGCGGCGGCGTCGTCGACGACCTGATCGTCTATCTCACCGACTGGGGCTATCGCCTGGTCGTCAATGCCAGCACGCGTGACAAGGATCTGGCCTGGATGCAGGCGCAGGCCGAGGGTTTTTCCGTCGACGTGAACGAGCGTCCCGAGCTGGCGATGCTGGCGATTCAGGGGCCACAAGCGCGCACAAAGACTGCCGAGCTGGTCAGCCAGCCGCGAGCCACGCTGATCCAGGAACTGAAGCCGTTTCACGGTCAGGCCGCTGGCGACTGGTTCATCGGGCGTACGGGCTATACCGGCGAGGACGGCCTGGAAATCATCCTGCCGGCCGAACAGGCGCCGGATTTCCTCAGTGAACTGGTCGGGGCCGGCATTTCGCCGATCGGGCTGGGCGCGCGCGACACGCTGCGCTTGGAGGCTGGGCTGAATCTCTACGGCCAGGACATGACCGAAGATGTCTCGCCGCTGCAAGCCAACATGGCCTGGACCGTGGCGTGGGAGCCAGCCGAGCGCGACTTTATCGGTCGAGCGGCTCTGCAGGCCGAGAAACAGCAGGCTGATCTGCCGAAGCTGGTGGGCCTGGTGCTCGAAGAGCGTGGCGTGCTGCGTGCCCACCAGACTGTGCGGGTCAACGGTGTGGGCGAAGGCGAGATCACCAGCGGCAGTTTTTCGCCTACGCTTGGCAAAGCCATCGCACTGGCGCGTGTTCCGGCCGGCGCAGGAGATCGGGCCGAAGTGGAAATTCGCGGTAAATGGTATCCGGTCCGCGTGGTGCA
Source organism: Stutzerimonas stutzeri (assembly GCF_009789555.1). Lineage (NCBI taxonomy): Bacteria > Pseudomonadati > Pseudomonadota > Gammaproteobacteria > Pseudomonadales > Pseudomonadaceae > Stutzerimonas > Stutzerimonas stutzeri. The sequence continues at coordinate 448,818 of NZ_CP046902.1, read as the reverse complement.
GCCGACTTTCGTGCGTCATGGCAAAGTACTGGTGTAAATTCGGCCAACGGCTTCTTTGCAGCGGGTGGCCAAGCCTGCTTCGTGCCCCCAAACCGACAGTTTTTTTGAGGACATACGAATGAGCGACATTCCCAGCGATCTGCGTTACGCCGCCAGCCACGAATGGGCCCGTCTCGAAGCGGACGGCAGCGTAACCGTCGGCATTTCCGATCACGCCCAGGAAGCGCTGGGCGACGTGGTCTATGTGGAGTTGCCGGAAGTAGGCCAGCAAGTTGTCGCCGGCCAGCAGGCGGGCGTCGTGGAGTCGGTTAAGGCCGCTTCGGACATCTACGCACCGATTTCCGGGGACGTGATCGCCATCAACGAACAGCTCACTGACTCGCCCGAAATGGTCAACAGCGAGCCCTATGGCAGCTGGTTCTTCCGGCTACAGCCGAGCGATGCCTCGGAGCTGGACAAGCTGCTCGACGCAGAGGGGTACAAGGCCTCCTGCGACGCCGAAGCCTAAGCGTTCCCTATCCAGAAGCCTTGCGATGCGGGTATGTGAAACCGAGCGTAGCGGTTTCACAAAGGGCTGCATGGCGGGGCTTTCCTTTTCGAGAGAGCAGTGATGTCCCACGTGCCGCGCCTTTCCCAGCTCCAGCAACCTGACGCGTTCCTGCGTCGTCATCTTGGCCCCGATGCGGCCGAGCAGCAGGCCATGCTCGATGCGCTCGGGCTGGCCAGCCGCGAGCAACTGGTCGAACAGACCGTGCCGCCGGCGATCCGCCTTCAGGGCGAGCTGGCGCTACCGCCCGCGTTGGACGAGCAGGGCGCATTGGCGCGTCTGCGCAATTATGCCGAGCAGAACCAGCTCTGGACCAGCCTGATCGGCATGGGCTATCACGGCACGATCACCCCGCCGGTCATCCTGCGTAATGTGCTGGAAAATCCCGGCTGGTATACCGCCTACACGCCTTACCAGCCGGAGATCGCCCAGGGGCGGCTGGAGGCACTGCTGAATTTCCAGCAATTGACCATCGACCTCACCGGGTTGGACCTGGCCAACGCCTCGCTGCTCGATGAAGCGACTGCCGCGGCCGAGGCCATGACCCTGGCGCGTCGCATGGCCAAGAGCAAGAGCAACAGCTTCTTCGTCGACGAGAACTGTCACCCGCAGACGCTATCGGTCGTGCGTACTCGCGCCGAGGCCTTCGGCTTCGAACTGGTGGTCGGCCCGATCGGCGATATCGCGTCGCGGGAGGTTTTCGGCGCCTTGCTGCAGTATCCGGACACCCATGGCGAGATCCACGATCTGCGCCCGGCCATCGAGCAATTGCATGCGCAGCAGGCGCTGGCGTGCGTCGCTGCCGACCTGCTCAGCCTGTTGTTGCTCACGCCTCCGGGTGAGCTTGGTGCTGACGTGGTGCTCGGCTCGACCCAGCGTTTCGGCGTGCCGATGGGGTACGGCGGCCCGCACGCGGCCTATTTCGCCACCCGTGATGCGTTCAAACGGGCCATGCCCGGCCGCATCATTGGCGTCTCCAAGGACGCGCGCGGTAATACCGCGCTGCGCATGGCACTACAGACGCGCGAGCAGCATATCCGTCGGGAAAAGGCCAACTCCAACATCTGCACGGCGCAGGTGCTGCTGGCCAACATTGCCAGTTGCTACGCTGTCTATCACGGCCCCGAAGGACTCAAGCGCATCGCCCAGCGCACCCACCGGCTGACGGCAATCCTCGCCAGCGCGCTGGAGCAGCATGGCATTCAGCGCGTCAATCGGTACTTCTTCGACACCCTGACGCTGGAGGTCGGCGGTGCTCAGGCGGCAATCCTCGAAAGCGCCCGGGCGGCGCGCATCAACCTGCGCATCCTCGGGCGCGGAAAGCTTGGCGTCAGTCTCGACGAGACGTGCAGCGAGGCGACGGTCGAGCAGTTGCTTTCGATCTTTCTCGGGGCCGATCATGGGCTCGAGGTTTCTCAGCTGGATGCAGGCGACGTCGCCAGCGGGATTCCGTCGGAGCTGCAGCGCAGCAGCGCGTATCTGACGCATCCGGTGTTCAATACCCACCACAGCGAAACCGAGATGTTGCGCTACCTCAAGCAGCTCGAGAACAAGGACCTGGCGTTGAACCAGGCGATGATCCCGCTCGGCTCCTGCACCATGAAGCTCAACGCCACCAGCGAGATGATCCCGATCACCTGGCCGGAATTCGCCAACTTGCACCCCTTCGCGCCGCAGGAGCAGGCCCAGGGCTACAAGTTGATGATCGACGAACTGGAAGCCTGGCTGTGTGCGATCACCGGGTTCGATGCGATCTCGATGCAGCCGAACTCCGGTGCACAGGGCGAATACGCCGGCCTGGTGGCCATCCGCAAATATCACGAAAGTCGTGGCGAAGGTCAGCGCGATATCTGCCTCATTCCGTCCTCGGCGCACGGCACCAATCCGGCCTCGGCGCAGATGGTCAGCATGCGTGTGGTCATCGTCGAGTGTGACAAGGCCGGTAACGTCGATCTGCAGGACCTCAAGCGCAAGGCCGCCGAAGCCGGGGACAAACTGTCCTGCCTGATGATCACCTACCCCTCGACCCATGGTGTGTACGAAGAAGGCGTGCGTGAAATCTGCGAGGCGATTCACGCCCAGGGCGGCCAGGTCTATATGGACGGCGCCAACCTCAACGCCCAGGTCGGCCTGGCGCGCCCAGCGGATATCGGCGCCGATGTTTCGCACATGAACCTGCACAAGACCTTCTGTATTCCTCATGGCGGTGGCGGTCCCGGCATGGGGCCAATCGGCATCAAGGCGCACCTGGCGCCCTTCGTTTCCAATCATCCGGTGATCGAGCTGGAAGGCCCGAATCCGGAAAACGGCGCGGTCAGCGCGGCGCCCTGGGGCAGCGCCAGCATTCTGCCGATCAGTTGGATGTACATCGCCATGATGGGGCCGCAACTGCGTGACGCCACCGAGGTCGCGATCCTCGGTGCGAATTATCTGGCGATGCGTCTGGGCGATGCTTTCCCGGTGCTCTACAGTGGCCGCAACGGTCGCGTGGCCCATGAGTGCATCATCGATGTGCGGCCAATCAAGGCGCAAACCGGCATTACCGAGGAAGACGTCGCCAAGCGTCTCATCGATTATGGATTCCATGCCCCGACCATGTCCTTCCCGGTCCCCGGGACGCTGATGATCGAACCTACCGAGAGCGAATCGAAGGCGGAGCTGGACCGTTTCGTCGAGGCGATGTTGAGCATCCGCGCCGAGATCGCCAAGGTGCAGGACGGTGCCTGGCCGGCAGAGGACAACCCGCTGGTACGCGCGCCGCATACGCTGGCCGATGTGACCCATCCCTGGGATCGCCCCTACAGCATCGCCGAGGGCGTGACGCCGAGCGCGCATACCCAGGCGCACAAGTACTGGCCGGCAGTGAACCGTGTCGACAACGTATTCGGTGATCGCAACCTGTTCTGCGCCTGCGTGCCGGTCGAGGATTACCGCGACTGACACGCAGCGGAGCAGGGGCGATGCTGTGTTCCGCACGGTGGATCGATAAACCGCGATCTGCCGTGCGGCACCGTTGCCGCGTCAGTTTTCTTCCTGGGAATCTTCTTCCAGCATTCCGAGCAACTGCGCCAGCTTCAGTTGCGCTTCTTCCACGCCCTGACGCTTGGGCGCCGAGAACAGTTGCACGCTGACCCCGTCGCCCCAGCCCTTGCGGATATCGCGCTGAATCGCCAGCAAGGCGTTCTTTGCCGCACCGAAGGCGAGCTTGTCCGACTTGGTCAGAAGAATGTGCAGCGGCATTTCGCTGGCGCTGGACCAGTCGAGCATCATGCGGTCGAACTCGGTCAGCGGGTGGCGGATATCCATCATCAGGAATACACCTGCAAGGCTCTCGCGGCTGCTCAGATAGGCTTCCAGGTGGCGCTGCCAGTGCTGCTTCAGTGGAATCGGCACCTTCGCATAGCCATAACCGGGAAGGTCGACCAGGCGATGGTTGTCATCGAGGCGGAAAAAGTTGAGCAGCTGGGTGCGCCCCGGTGTCTTCGACGTGCGAGCCAGGCTGGCATGGGTGAGGGTGTTCAGCGCACTGGACTTCCCGGCGTTCGACCGGCCGGCGAAGGCAACCTCGAGGCCCTCGTCAGCCGGGCATTGATCGACCTTGGCGGCGCTGGTCATGAAGGTGGCTTGCTGGCAGAGGCCGAGAATCGGGTTTTTCAGGAGCATGGGCTTTCCGGTGAGTGCGCGGGGTGCGGCAATGGTTCGTTTCCGTTTCAGGAGCGCCAGTATATAATGCCGCAGATTTTGTGTGCGCTTTGGTCTGAACAAGCCCCGTACAACGGTTTCTCCAGCTGCCGGCAGGCTCTGTCGATAACTGCGTTCGGGCGTCAGGCACCGCGCCACTTCAACGAGCATTGCCAGGGTCCTGGGACGGGCATGCCGAATAAGATTTTTAAACCCTTAGCCGTAGTTGGATGAGCTGATGAACAAAGTACTCGTGAGTCTGCTGTTGACCCTTGGCATCACCGGTATCGCCCACGCGGCTGGAAATGCCGAAGCCGGTCAGGAGAAGGTTGCAGTTTGTGGTGCCTGTCACGGTGCCGATGGCAACAGTGCCGCACCGAACTTCCCCAAACTGGCAGGTCAAGGCGAGCGCTATCTGTTCAAGCAGCTTCAGGACATCAAGGCCGGCAGCACGCCGGGCGCTCCGGAAGGGGTTGGGCGCAAGGTGCTTGAAATGACCGGCATGCTCGATCCGTACAACGAGCAGGACCTTGCCGATATCGCAGCCTATTTCGCCAGCCAGAAAATGACGGTTGGCATGGCAGATCCGGCGCTGGTCGAGCACGGCGAAAAACTGTTCCGTGGCGGCAAGCTGGAACTGGGCATGCCCGCCTGTACCGGGTGCCACGCACCGAACGGTGTCGGTAACGACCTGGCGAGCTTCCCACAGTTGGGTGGCCAGCATGCCGCCTATACGGCCAAGCAACTGACCGATTTCCGCGAAGGTGCCCGTACCAACGACGGCGACGCGATGATCATGCGCACCATTGCGTCCAAGCTGAGCAACAAGGACATCGAAGCCCTGTCCAGCTACATCCAGGGTCTGCACTGACAGCATCGGCCACGGCCGGTTGGAAGGGCGTTCAGGTCGCGAACCTGGACGCCTTTTTTGTTTTTGGCACCGCTACAATCATTGTCAAGATATTGAAAAGCGGCGAAAAGCGCTGGCGAGCGAAGATGATTTGCTGCAGCCTGTCGCGATATCGGTCCGTCGTTCAACGCCAAGGAGTCATCATGCGTAAACTTGTTCTGAGTGCCGTACTTGCCACCGCCAGCCTGTTCGGCTTGTCCGCTCATGCGGCGGAGTTCCAGGCAGGCAAGGAATATGTCGAACTCAAGACTCCGGTACCCGTGGCAGAGCCGGACAAGGTCGAAGTCGTCGAATTGTTCTGGTACGGCTGCCCTCACTGCTATCAGTTCGAGCCGATCATCAACCCCTGGGTAGAGCAACTGCCGGACGATGTGGACTTCAAGCGTATCCCTGCCATGTTCGGTGGCGTCTGGAATGCTCACGGCCAGATGTTCCTGGCGCTGGAGTCGATGAACGTCGAGCAGAAGGTCCATGACGCGGTGTTCAATGCCTATCACCGCGACGGTAACAAGTTGGAAACGCCAGAAAAAATGGCCGACTTTCTCGCCGGCCAGGGCGTCGATCCGCAAGCTTTTCTCAAGGCCTACAACTCGTTCGGTGTGAAGAGCCGTGTCGAGCAGGCGAAAAAGCAGGCCATGGCCTACCAGATCACTGGCGTACCGGTGATGATCGTCAACGGCAAGTACCGTTTCGATATCGGCTCGGCGGGCGGCCCCCAGCGCGCATTGGAAGTCGCCGATTTCCTGATCGAAAAAGAACGCGCTGCCCGGTAATTCTCCGTGCTGCGCCGCTGGAGTTCTCCGCGCCTGGCCCGCTCCGGACAGGCGCGCGTCAACCCGCTCTGCCTGGATTCGACCGGCCTGCCCCTGGACGGCCGGCTGCGTCTGCTCAGCTTCAATATCCAGGTGGGGATCAGCACCGAGCGTTACCATCATTATCTGACGCGCAGTTGGCAGCATCTGCTACCGCATCCCGGGCGGGCCGGAAACCTGCAGCGAATTGGCGAGCTGCTCGGTAACTACGATCTGGTGGCCTTGCAGGAAGTCGACGGGGGCAGTCTTCGGTCCGGCTATGTCAATCAGGTCGAACATCTTGCCCAGCTCGGCACCTTCCCCTACTGGTATCAGCAGCTGAACCGAAATCTCGGCCGCTTCGCCCAGCACAGCAACGGGGTGCTTAGCCGCCTCGAGCCGCAGGTGCTGGAGGATCATCCGCTGCCAGGCCCATCCGGGCGCGGTGCGATCCTGCTACGGTTCGGGGAAGGCGCGGATGCGTTGGTCGTCGTGGTCATGCACCTCGCCCTCGGCGGCAGCGCACGGACCCGGCAATTGGCCTATATCCGCGAGCTGATCGGCGGTTATCGCCATCAGGTTCTGATGGGCGATATGAACACGCACGCCACCGACCTGCTGGAGCATTCGCCTCTGCGCGACCTGGGTCTGCAGGCGCCGCAGATCAATGCGACCTTTCCCAGCTGGCGGCCACAGCGCTGCCTCGACCACATCTTGCTGAGTCCCAGCCTGACGCTCGAACGCGTTGATGTGCTGGCCCAGGCCAGCTCCGATCATCTGCCGATCGCCGTGGAAATCCGGCTCCCTGACGCGTTGTGTCACGACGCTTGGCCGGTACCTGCCGGTACGTCGACATGAATGACGATGCGCAGCGCTGGAAGGAAAAATACCTTCAGTCGCTGGAGCAGCAAGAGCGGCAGGAAGATCATTGGCGCGCGCGCCTGGACCTGTTGCGCCGAAGCCTCGTGCGCAGCAGCTTCGCGGTGGACGATGCCGACCCGGCGGTCGAGCAATGCATGCGAGAGCTTCGGGAGATGCTGCACGATGAGGTTCCCGAGGATCGTCTCGAGGCGCTGATACCGCGTCTCGAGCGCGCGGTGCTGGATACCGAGCGGAGCAAGAAGGAACGTCTTGACCGTCTGGCCCATGCCTTGCGGGCGCTGGTGACGCAGTTGCAGGGCTTGCCGCTGCCGCGCGAAGTCCGCAAGCCCTTGAAGCGATTCGCCCGTGAGCTTGACGGCCGGGCCGCGCGACCGCTTGAACTGCCTGGGTTGCTGGCCGAACTGGTCACGCTTCAGGATCGAGCATTGTCCGTTCAGACGGGCAGCGCGGTGCATCCGGTCGGGTTGCTGGGCAGGCTGTTCGGCCCGCGAGAGCGCGGTGCCGAGGGCGAGCCCGGTGCCGCGATGGATGTATCGGCAACGCTCGAAACAGCGCCGCCAATGCAGCCGGAACCGGCCGAGCGTCCTGTCGCCGAGGCAGTCGTGGTCGATACCGCCGAGCCGGCCTCGATCCCTGACCTGGCGGATGCCGTATCCGACCCGGTCGCTCTCGAGCAAGAGGGTGGGCACATACTTCCCGTCTCGCCCGAGCACGCCTACAGCGCCATCGCCGACCGAGTGGAGGCGGCGCTGTATCACCTGCTCGATGGGCTGCAGTTGCCTGCCCATCAACAGCCGCAGGCATTGGCCATTCGCGAGCGCATCGAGCAGGGCTTGAACTGGTATGAGCTGGTCCCCCTGCTGGACGATCTGGCGCAGCTGATGGTCGCGGCTGCCGACCAGGGGCAGCGTGAGTTCGAGAGTTACCTGAAGCTCCTCAACGAGCGCCTGGCAACCATGCACGACGGCCTCAGTTCCGCCCACCAGGGGCATGCACAGAGCAGGGAAACGGCACAAGCGCTGGACGAGGCGCTGCGCCAACAGGTCGGTGGGCTGCAGAGCAGCGTGCTCGACGCGCAAGACTTGCCGAGCCTGAAAGCGGTGGTACAGGCTCGAATCGATCGGTTGCTCGATACCGTCGATAGCTACGAGCAGCAGCGTAGCGCTCACGAGAAGCAGGTCAGTGAGCGGCTCAACACCCTGGTTGGCCGGGTTGCGAGCTTGGAAGAATCGGCAACCGGCATGCGCGAGCACCTGGAGGAACAACGACAGAAAGCCTTGCGCGATCCATTGACCGAGCTTCCCAATCGCGCGGGCTGGGAGGAGCGTCTGGAACAGGAGATGGCGCGCCAGCAGCGTTACGGCGGCCAGTTGCTACTGGCCGTGCTCGACGTGGACCACTTCAAGCGCATCAACGACGGTTTCGGGCATCTGGCCGGCGATCGGGTCCTCAAGATCATTGCCGGTGAGCTGCGAAAACGCCTGCGCAAGACTGATTTCATCGCCCGTTTCGGTGGCGAGGAATTCGCATTGCTGCTTCCCGAGACACCGGTCGAGGCGGGCCTGACGCTGCTCGATAGTCTGCGCTCGGATATTCAGGACTGCCCGTTCCATTTCAAGGGCGCGCGGATTCAGGTGACGTTGTCGGGCGGGCTCGCCAGCTTCGCCGGGGCTGACAGCGCCGAGCAGGTGTTCGAGCGTGCCGACCGGGCGCTTTATCGCGCCAAGGGTGCGGGGCGCAACCGTATCGAAGCGGACTGACCAGTCGCGCTGGGAGCCGTTTGGTCAGCTCCGGTATAATCCCATTTTCCTGTTTCGGCGCCCACTTCGTGGTGCTGTGCCGCGGGCCGCTGAAGGCCCGATCCACTGCCCAATCTGCGTCATTTCGCTGTCGACCAGAGGTACTCCATGAAAGCCGTAATCCTCGCCGTATGTGCCCTGTTGCTGGTGGGCTGCGCCAGCGGTCCGCGTATCGATACCCGCCATACGTCGTTGGGGCAGGACAGCCGGGCCCAGTTCATCGTCCTGCACTACACCTCCAGTGATCTGTCGCGCTCGCTGGAGATCCTCAAGGGCGACGGCGTCAGCAGCCATTACCTGATTGGCGAGGCGCCCGCGACCATTTACCGGCTGGTGGACGAGAATCGCCGTGCCTGGCATGCCGGCGAGAGCCAGTGGAACGGCCGGACCTGGCTCAACTCCAGCTCCATCGGTATCGAACTGGTGAACCGCGGCTATATCGAAGGCGAGCGGGGGCGGCTCTGGTACCCGTATTCCGAGCAGCAGATCGACGCGCTGATCGTACTGCTCAAGGACATCATGCAGCGCCACGGGCTCAAGCCCGGCGCCATCGTCGGACACAGCGACATCGCGCCGCAGCGCAAGGTCGACCCCGGCCCGCTGTTCCCATGGAAGCGTCTGGCCGATGCCGGACTGGTGCCCTGGCCCGACGCTGCCGTGGTGGCGCGCCAGCGCAGCGCTTTCGCGCTGCAACTGCCGGACGTGGCCTGGTTCCAGGCGCAACTGGTCAGGCAGGGCTATAAGGTGCCAGAACACGGCCACCTGGATTTGGAGACCCGCAACGTGATCGCTGCCTTTCAGATGAAGTACCGGCCGACACGTTTCGACGGCGAGCCGGATGCCGAAACCGCGGCAATTCTTGCCGCGCTTGCAACGGCGTCCTGAGGGGCGTCAGCGACGAGGGGAGCAGGCGATCAGCCGCGAGTCGGCCAGCGCAGCGGTGCGGTGGACAGTTGCCGCTTTGTATTGATCATCGGCCAGCATTGCAAGGAAGGCTTCCGGCGAGGGATATCGCACCAGCAGCATCTCGTCCCAGTGCTCCTGCTCCGGCGCGATCAGCGCGACGTGCGCAAGGGCGGCCACCTGCACATCGCCGCCGGCTGCCCGCACCTTTTGCAACGCCGTGCGGCTATAGCGCGCGTAGGCTTCCTTGCCGCTGCATGCGGTTTGCCCGCTATCGGCCGGGTAGGCCGCCTCGTGATTGAAGCGCAGCAGGTTGAGCATGAGGATCGGTTCGCCGACCGGCATCTGCTCGGCGAAGCGTTTCAGTTGGTCGGCGCTGGGGTTGAGGCTGGGCATCGGCTTTCCTTGTTATTGTTCCGGCCCCGCTGGCTCAGATCGGCAGGGCGATGTAGAAGATGGTGCCGTGTCCGATCCGTGAATGCACGCCGATACGACCACCATGCAGCTGGGCGATTTCCTTGCATAAGGCCAGGCCCAGTCCGGCGCCTCCCCGGCGGCGACCGATCTGCACGAACGGTTCGAAGATTCTCGCCTGTTGGCTGTACGGAATGCCCTCGCCGTTGTCTTCGACGCTGAGAATCACCCGTTCGCCGTGATGGCGCGCCAGCAGGCGGATCTCGCCGCCGTCCGGTGTATGCCGCAGTGCGTTGCTCAGCAGGTTGTCGAGCATCCGTTCCATCTGCTGCCGGTCGAGCAGCAGGCTTGGCAGCGGCGACTGCAGTTCCAGCTTGATCGTGATGTCGTTCTGCGCAGCGGGTGCCTGGAAGCGCTGCCGAGCCTGTTCCAGCAGTTCGGCTGGCTCACAGGGCACCCGTTCGAGTTTCTGTTGGCCGCTCTGGTAGCGCGAGAAGTTCAACAGATCGTTGATCAGCGTGACCAGGCGCTGCATCTCTTCGTGCACGGTGCTGAACAGGTCGGCCTCTCGGCTGTGGTCAGGGTAATGCGTCCGTTCGCGCAACAGGCTGAACGCCATCTGCATGCCAGTCACCGGGGTGCGCAGTTCGTGCGAGGCGCGCAGGACGAATTCGTTGCGCACGCGCTCGAAGGTGCGCTGGTCCGTCACATCATGGAGCACCATTACCGCGCCGCTGATGCGCCCGTCGTGATGGTTGACCGGGCTCATGCGCCACGACAGCAACCTGCGCTCGCCATCGGCCTCGATGACCAGATCTTCCGGTGGGCCGGACAACGGCTTGTCGTCCAGAACCTGCTGCGCGGCCTCGTCCAGCTCCGGGTAGCCGAGGGCCTGTCCGAGGGTCGATCCGAGGTGTTCGCTTTCCCACGCCAACTGCCGTTGCGCGACAGGGTTGGCGTGTTCCAGCCGGCCCTGGCGGTCGATGATCAACAGGCCGTCGTCGATGCTGTCCAGCAAAGCCTGCAAGCGCTGCTGGCCGTCGACCAGCGCTTCGACATTGGTCTGTTTGAAGTCGTGCAGCGCCTGCGCCATCAAGCCAAAACGGCGGATCAGCGACGACAGCTCGGCGATGGGAGAGGCGGGCAGGCTGATGTTGAAATCACCGCGGCCGATCTGATCGGCCACGCTGGACAGTTGCTCGATCGGATCACCGAAGCGGCGGGCGAAGCTGTGCGCCGTGACGAACCCGATCAGCAGCACGGCAATGCCCGTCAGGCCGAGCAACCCGGCGAGCAATTGCGCCCGTTCGCGACTGCGGATCTCGGTGTCGCGGATCTGGTCGTAAGCGGCCTGCTGCATGTCGACCATCAGTTCGCGGACGTGATTGAAGGACTGGCTGAGCGCGTTGTCTTCGAGCAACGACCAGTTCAGCTCCGAGGGCATCTCCAGTTCATGGAGGAAGCGGGCATACGCATTGCCGATCGCCTCATAAGCCTGCCGGTCGGCGGGGCGCGCGGCCTGGGACAGGCCTCGTGACAGCGCCGTCTGGAACACGCCGCGCGATTCGGCGAAGGCAGTGCTGTCGCGTTCCTCGCGTACCAGGAGCAGGAGGTGGTTGCTCAATGCCTGACGCAACTGCTGGTTGATCTCGATGACGCCGAAGTTGTCGCGGATGAGCTTTTCCTGGCTCTGGGCCATCTGTACCACGCTGACCAGCGCCAGCAGCAGGCCCAGCAGCGCGACGGTCATCAGGGCCGAGAGCCCAGGAACAGCCGGGTTCTCAGCTTCATCTGGAGCTTCATAGGCCGTATTGCTTGCGTTTTCGATAGAGTGTCGAGGCGTCGATGCCCAGTACGCGGGCGGCTTGCTCAAGGGTGTCGCTGGTGCTGAGCACCCCCGAGATGTGCGCTTTCTCCAGTTCTTCCAGGCTGAGTGGTTCGCCAATGCGCGGTGCATTGTTGACGCTTTGGTCGGCCAGGCCGAGGTGGCTGACCTCGATCATTGCCTGGGGGCAGATGATGCTGGCGCGCTCGACCACGTTGCGCAGCTCCCGCACGTTGCCGGGCCATCGGTAGGCTTTCAATGCCGCAATGGCACCGTCGCTGAAGCCCCGTGCCGGTCGGCCATAGCTTTTGACGAAATAGGCCAGGAAGCGCTCGGCGAGCGTGAGTACATCTTCTGGCCGCTCACGCATGGGCGGCAGGTTCAATGTGATGACATTCAGGCGATAGAGCAGATCCTCGCGGAATCGACCTTCACGCACCATTTCTTCGAGGTTCAGGTTGGTCGCGGCGAGAATCCGTACGTCTGCGCGTCGCGTCACTGGATCGCCGACGCGCTCGTATTCCTTGTCCTGGATGAATCGAAGCAGTTTGGGCTGCAGCGCAAGGGGGAAATCGCCGATTTCATCGAGAAACAGGGTGCCGCCATCGGCCTGGTTGACGCGCCCCAGCGTACTTTCAGTGGCCCCGGTGAAGGCGCCGCGGTTGTGTCCGAACAGCTCGCTTTCCATCAGGTCTGCCGACAGCGACGGGCAATTGATCGTAATGAAGGCTTTTTTCGCGCGTCGGCTCCAGTTATGGATCGCCCGCGCCAGTTCGCCTTTGCCCGTGCCGGATTCCCCGAGGATCAGGATGTTGGCGTCGGTATCGGCGACCTGCCGTGCCGTTTCCAGCACGCTCATCATGGCCGGGCTGTGCGAGCCCAGCGCATCGCTGCGCTTCTGTACCTCGCCTTCAAGTGCTTCCAGACGCGCGGCCATCTGCCGAACTTCCAGCTGCTTGGCGGCCGACAGGCGCAGCTGTTCAGGGCTGCATGGCTTGACCAGGTAGTCCGCCGCGCCTGCCTGCATCGCATCCACGGCGGTGTCGACAGCCGAATGGGCGGTGACGATGACCACCCGCATCCAGGGTGCGAGGACGCGCATCTGTTGCAGCACGTCGAGGCCGTTGTCTTCGCCGAGACGCAGATCCAGAAAGCACAGATCGAACACCTGGCGTTGCAGGATCGCTTCGGCCTGTGAGGCGCTGGCAGCCGTTACCACCGTATAGCCGCGATCCTCCAGGCAATAACGGAAGGTGCGCAGGATCGCGGCCTCGTCATCTACCAGGAGAATGCGGCCACCGGCGTCGGTCGTTTGGTCCATGAATGCTCCAGTCAGGTAAGGCTGTATGTGCTGGCGAATCGGGTGGAATGTTCGGTGCGCGGCTCTCGCGACGCCGAGCATGGGTTGGCGCCTGCTTTTAGTCTACGAAAAGTCTTGCAAGTTGCACGGTGCGGAGCGCCATTTCCTGCACCCTGCAATTAATCGCCAAGCGTAACGGCTGTGCAAGTGCCTGATTATAAAGCGGCAAGACAATCTTTTGCGCTGGCATGAGGCTTGCGGACATCTGAACGGGCGCGCCCGCCAGGCGCATCGCATCAGGTATCCGGAGGACCCATGAACCAGAACATGACCCAGCTCAACGAACTGATCGAGATCACCCGAGACGGCCAGCATTTTTATCAGCATGCCCTCGAGGTGGTGGAGGATGTCGAGCTACAGCATCTTTTCCGGGACATGGCTCAAGCCAAGACCCACATCATCCAGGCCCTGTCGGTAAAGGTTGCAGCCAACCAGGAGCAACCGGCCCAAGGCGGCACCACGGCCGGCAAATTGCGGGAAGTGTATGCCGACACCAAGGCTCGACTCGGGCATCGCGACGCGGTGTACATCGATCAACTGGACCAGACGGAGGAGCGCATCCTCGCGGCGTTCGAGGACGCGCTGAAAACGGCAACGCCTGACGTAAGGGCGTTGCTGGCGATCGAATTGCCGAAAATCCGCGCCTGCCATGAGCGTATTCACGCGCTCAATCATGGTGCCGCACATTGACCAGTGACGGTGGGATTAGGTCGTCGTGCAAATCGCCCGGTGCCGACCGCTGGCATCGTGCAATATAAATTGACGAGCTAATGTTTACGATATCTAAGTTACTGAAAAATAAGACAAATTCGCTTTATTGAAGACTGGCATGAGCCCTGCAACATAACGACTAAGACAGACATGCCCCGCATGCTTAGAAGGAGTTGAGGATGAATCGTCAAGCACGCTTCTCACTGGTTGGCAAAGGTTTCCTTACCGCAGCCGTAGTCACGCTGATCGTTGGCGCCGAGCGTCCGATGTCACAACCGCTCAGCCAGGGACAGCATGACTCAGCGGAACGAATTCGTATGTACGACGCTCAACCAGTAGGGATCGTGCAAACCGGCCCTGCCCCGAAGACGGTTGATTACTTGCAGGTGCGGTCGGAGCAGCGCTGGGTTTTCTAGTCGTAGATCCGCGAGCTGATTGTTGCTGAATCGGTCCCGCTGAAGATGTCTTGAACCGAAGAGGAGTTACACCATGCTGAGTTGGGCTATTACTTTCCTGATCATCGCCATCATCGCTGCGGTACTGGGCTTCGGTGGTATCGCGGGTACCGCAACGGGTATCGCCAAGATCCTGTTCGTGGTGTTCCTGGTGCTGTTCGTCGCTTCGCTGATTTTCGGTCGAGGCCGCGGCCCCCGTGTCTGATGCAGTGACGCCGCCCGCAAGGGCGGCTGCAACACCTACGGAGGCTGTACAGGCGGGATGCCAGAATTCAGCGCCTTCGCATGCGATTGCGAGGGTCGTCACCAGACTGGGGTGATCCGCGTTGTGAACACCCGTCAGCCCGCGAAGCGGGGAGGCCAAGGGGTCGGGACGCTCTGTTGGACGGAGCGACCTAGGGGTACATGGAGTACTCCCTTCCAGGACCAGGCTCAGCGAAAGGCAACCGAAGGTGGATGACCCCACCTTCGGCTTGCGATCTCTACAGCGTCCACTGCACCGGCAGCGCGTGACCTTCCATTCGGATTGTGGTCTGGCAGCGCAGCGCATCTCTCCTTCCCTGACCTTCCGCTTACCAGCCGTCGAAGCGTGACATGGCTGTTCTCCAGCCGCACCGCTATCATCGCGGGCAGTCATTTTCTGGAGAATCACATGCTCAACGGGCTCTGGCTGGGCTTTTTTCTGATTGCCGCGGTGGCCGCGCTCGGACGCTGGCTGCTCGGCGGCGATCCGACGGTGTTTGCCGCACTGGTCGAGAGCCTGTTCGCCATGGCCAAGCTGGCCGTGGAAATCATGATCGTGCTGTTCGGCACCCTGACGCTCTGGCTCGGCTTTCTGCGCATTGCCGAGAAGGCCGGCCTGATCGAGCTTCTGGCGCGGTTGCTGGGCCCGCTGTTCCGTCGTCTGATGCCTGAAGTGCCGCCTGGCCATCCCGCGCTAGGGCTGATCACCCTCAATTTCGCCGCCAATGGCCTGGGTCTGGACAACGCCGCGACGCCCATCGGCCTGCGCGCCATGCGTGCGTTACAGGAACTCAACCCCAGCAAGGCGGTGGCGAGCAACGCACAGATCCTGTTCCTGGTGCTCAACACCTCGTCGCTGACGCTGCTCCCGGTTTCCATCTTCATGTACCGCGTGCAACAGGGCGCGGAAGACCCGACGCTGGTGTTCCTGCCGATCCTGCTGGCCACCACCGCGTCTTCCCTGGCGGGTCTTCTGGCGGTGGCGCTGGTGCAGCGGTTGCGCCTCTGGGACCCGGTGGTGCTGGCTTATTTCATTCCGGGCGCCCTTTTGCTCGGTGGCTTCATGGCCTTGCTCGCCGGGCTTTCGGCGACCGCGCTGGCCTCGCTGTCATCGCTGCTGGGCAATCTCACCCTGTTCGGCCTGATCGTCACCTTCATCCTCGTTGGCGCCCTGCGCAAGGTGCCGGTCTACGAAAGCTTCGTCGAAGGTGCGCAGGAGGGCTTCGATGTGGCCAAGAGCCTTTTGCCCTACCTGATCGCGATGCTGTGCGCCATCGGCGTGCTGCGGGCCTCCGGCGCGCTGGATTTCGGACTCGATGGCATTCGCTGGCTGGTCGAGGTGCTGGGCTGGGACACCCGCTTCGTCGACGCGCTGCCCACCGCGCTGGTCAAACCTTTCTCGGGCAGCGCCGCCCGCGCGATGCTGATCGAAACCATGCAGAGCCAGGGCGTCGACAGCTTTCCAGCCTTGGTCGCGGCAACGGTACAAGGCAGCACCGAAACCACTTTCTATGTGCTGGCCGTGTATTTCGGCGCGGTTGGCATCCAGCGCGCCCGGCATGCGGTGGGCTGCGCGCTGGCCGCGGATTTCGCCGGCATCGTTGCGGCGATCCTGGTGTGCTACTGGTTTTTCGGATGACCGAAGGCCCGCAGCGGCTATGGCATGCTCCGCTGCCACAGCCGGAAAAGCGGCTCGGCCAGGAACATCACCAGAAACAGTCGCAACACTTGCAAGGCGGTCACCAGCGCCACCGACAGTTGCAGCGCCTCGGCGGTCAGGCACAGCTCGGTAATGCCGCCGGGCATCATTCCCAGCATCAGCGAGGTCCGGTTCAGCGTCGCCGCCCAGCCCAGTGCCTCGGCCAGACCTGCTGCGGCAAGCATCGCCAGCAGCGTGAACAGCACGATGCGCAGGAGGAATCGAGGGGCGCTGCGAAAGAACGGTCGATCGAAGTGGCAGCCCAATGAGCAGCCGATGAGCCATTGGCCGAACTGGCCGACGCCATCCGGCAGGCCCAGATGCAGATCGAAGATAACGCTGGCTGCGGCACAAACCGTCAGCGGGCCGAGCATCCAGGGATTGGGTTGACCTAACCGCTTCCATAACACCGCCAGCAGCGCGCCGCCTGGCAGCAGCACTGCCAGCCACGGCCAGCTGACCGGAGCCGGCGGTGGGGCATCGACTGGCGGCAGGCTCCAGGTGAACAGCGCGGGAATGATCAGCACCACCAGCAGCAAGCGCAGGCTATGGGCGGCGGCCACCATTGCAGGATGCGCCGCGTGCCGGCCGGCCAGGTTGACCATCTCGCTGGCACCGCCCGGCATACTGGCGAAAAAGGCGGTCGCGCGGTCCGTGCCGCTGCGCAACAGAATGGCGATGCCGATCAGGCTAAGCAGCAGAGTGCCCAGCGCGCCAGCGAGAATCACGCTGAAATGCTGGAGCACCTGTTGCATGACCTCGCTGGTGAAATGCAGGCCGATCGCGCTGGCGATCAGCCATTGTCCCGTCTGGCGTCCACGTGGGACTTCAGTTACCAGCCAGCCGCTGCAGCGCACCGCGATCACCGCCAGCAGCGATCCAACCATCCAGGGCAGCGGCCAGTTCGCCAGGCTTGCCAGCCAGCCGCCAAGGGCGCCGACAAGAGGCGTCGCCCACCAGGCAGGAAGCCTGCGCTGCGGCATGTCAGGCATGCGCCTCGTTCAGCTTGGCGCGACGGCGCTGGCGCCACCAGCGCAGACCGGGCATCGCCAGCATCAGCGCGGCCATCGCCCACAGCACCAGGGTGATCGGACTGCCCCAGAGGATGCCCAGATCGCCTGCCGAGATCGACAGCGCACGGCGCAGGTTGTCTTCCATCATTTCACCAAGCACGAACCCGAGAATCAGCGCCGACAAGGGGAACTCCAGCTTGCGCAGCAGGTAGCCGAACACGCCAAGACCGACCATCAGCACCAGGTCGAAGGTGGTGCTGTGCACCGAGTAGACGCCGACCACGCTGATGGCGGTAATCGCCGGCACCAAGACCCAGTTGGGCACGCTGAGCATCTTGGAAAACAGCCCGACCAGCGGGATATTCATGACCAGGAGGATGACGTTGCCGATGAACAGCGAGGCGATCAGGCCCCAGACCACATCGGGCTGCTGTTCGAACAACAGCGGGCCGGGAGTGATGTTATACAGGGTCAACGCCCCGATCATCACCGCCGTGGTGCCCGAACCGGGCACGCCCAGGGTCAGCATCGGAATCAGCGAGCCGCACGCCGAGGCGTTGTTGGCCGCTTCCGGGGCGGCCAGGCCTCGCAGGTCGCCTTCGCCGAACCTGCCGCTGTCGCCGGCCATGCGCTTTTCGCTCATGTAAGTCATGGCGCTAGCAATGGTGGCGCCGGCACCTGGCAGCGTGCCGATGACGAAGCCCGCCAGGGCGCTGCGCACCATCGTCCAGAACGTCAGGCAGAACTCCTTGAAGTTGAACAGCAGGCGCCCGCTGGCCTTGACCGCCTTTTGCCCGCTGTGAGTCTTCTCCAGCATCAGCAGCACTTCACTGACACTGAAGAAACCGATCACCACGATGACGAACTGGATGCCGTCCGACAGGCTGACGCTGCCAAAGGTGAATCGGTAGACCCCTGTGGTCGAGTCCACGCCAACCGTGGCCAGGCCCAGGCCGATCAGCGCGGCCATCAGGGTCTTGACCGGCTTGTCACCGACCATGCCGCCCAGGCAGGCGATGGCGAAGATCATCAGCACGAAGTATTCCGCCGGACCGAAGGCCACCGCCCACTTGGCCAGTAGCGGGGCGAACAGCACCACGCCGCAGGTGGCGATGATACTGCCCATGAACGAGCTGACCGCCGAGAGCGACAGCGCGATGCCGGCCTTGCCCTGGCGCGCCAGCGGATAGCCGTCGAGGGTGGTCATCACTGCGGCAGCGTCGCCCGGCACGTTGAGCAGAATGGCGGAAATACGGCCGCCGTACTCGCAGCCCAGATACACCGCGGCGAGCAGGATCAATGCCGTTTCCGGCGGCAGGCCCAGGGCAAAGGCCAGGGGCAGCAGCAGGGCCACACCGTTGATCGGGCCAAGCCCCGGCAAGAGCCCGACGATGGTCCCGACGAAGGCGCCGAACAGCGCCACCAGCAGGTTCGTCGGCCGTGTGGCGACATCGAAGCCCTGCATCAAGAAATTCAAGGTTTCCATTTTCAGCTCTCCAGCAGGCGCAGCACACCGAGCGGCAGCGGCACATCAAGCAACAGATCGAACAGGCCGTAGAGCAGCACACCCATCAGCACGCCACTGATCAGGCAGGGCAACAGGCGGCCGTTGAACAGCAGGCCCAGGGCGAAGGTGGCCAATGCGGTGGTGATGACGAAGCCGAGCTTTTCGAACAGCAGCGCATAGCCCAGCAGGACCAGCACGCAGAACAGCGCGCGTCGGGCGATCGTCCAGTCGAACGGGGGCGTCGGTTCCCCGTGCGGCTTGCATAGCAGCCAGAGCGCGCCGCAGCCCATCAGAAACAGCAGCAACAGGGGGTAGGCGCGCGGGCCGACCGGGTCGTAGGCGAAGGGCGCCTCGAAACCCCAGGCGAGCAGCGCAAGGCCGGCGCAGGCGAGCAGCCACGCCGCGGCGAAGACACGAACGTACATGGTGGGTTACCTCGAGAGAAGCAGGCGGCGGCGCCTGTCCGGAGCCGCCGTCCGCAGGTGTTACTTGACCAGGCCGAACTCGGCGGCGAGTGCCTTGTAGTCCGCGACCTGCTTGTTGACGAAGGCAGTGAGTTCATCACCTGTCATCGACAGTGGGAACAGGTCACGCTGTTCGCGCAGCTTGGCGAAATCGTCATCGGCGAGCAGGGTGTCGAACTGTGTTTTCCACCAGGCGAAATCCTCGTCGCTGACTTCCGGCCCCATGTAGAAGCCGCGGATCACCGGCCAGCTGATGTCATAGCCCTGTTCCTTGGCGGTCGGAATCTCGGACATCTTGCCCGGCAGACGGTCATCGGACAGCACCGCGAGGATGCGGATCTTGCCGGCTTCGAGCTGCGGTGCGACTTCGCCAAGACCGCTGCTGGTGACCTGGACATGGCCACCGAGCATGGCCGTCAGGGTTTCGCCGCCGCCTTCGAAGGCGACGTAGCGCAGCTTCTTCGGATCGACGCCGGCGGCGCGAGCGATCAGCGCGGTCTGCATCCAGTCCTGGCCGCCGATGGTCGCGCCGGCACCGAAGACGACGCTGCTGGGGTCCTTCTTGACGGCGGCGATCAGGTCGTCGAGGTTCTGGTAGGGCGCGTCAGCGCGTACCGAAATGGCGCCGTAATCGGTGCCGATACCGGCCAGCCAGCGCACATTGGTTTCGTCATAGCGGCCGAATTTGCCTTGCGCCAGGTTCAGCAGCGAGCCGCTGGAAAATGCGGTAATGGTCGCCGGGTCGGCGGCGCGCTGGGCAATCACTGCGTTGTAGGCCACCGCGCCGACACCGCCCGGCATGTAGGTGACGCGCATCGGCGCTTCGAGCAAGCCTCCGTCCTTCAGGCCACTCTGCGCCAGCTTGCAGGTCAGGTCGAAGCCGCCGCCGGGTTTGGCCGGGGCGATGCATTCGGGGCGCTTGGGCTCGGCGAACAACTGGCTGGACAGGACCAGGCAGGACGAGAGCAGGGCGATACGGCGGATAGCAGTTTTCATGGGTGTCTCCTTTGATTCTTATTGTGGACGGCTTTACCCGATCGGCAGGCTGGAGCTGACGATCAGGTGGTTTTCATCATCAGGCGCAGATCGGCCGTCTGCGGCTGGACCGGCTGCAGGTTGAAAGAAACGCTGGCGGTAAATGTCATCGAGTTCCGCGGCATGGCAAGTGCCGGTGAATCGGTCGTTGAAGTAATACTCGCCCCTCTGCGAACGTCAGGCGTTCGGTCTCGGCGGCACTCGCGAAACGACCGTTCTTGGTGTTCAGTTTCAGATTGTGGGAATTGGTCGAGGCGCGTTCGATGACCTTGTCCAAACGCGCTGCTGTCATCGATTGAAGCGGCGAGGGTCAGAGGCGACAACGAGGCGACCGCGACGGCAAGGCCGGAGCGGGCATATGCGGGTTTCGTTCTGACGGCAGTCAGCATCTGTCTCTCCACTGTTGTTTTTGTTGTGACGGCGTGGTGCCGTTGCAGGCGGTTCGAGCCACCTGGATGCGATCCTAGGTGGCGAAACTTTCGCCAGGCTTTCAAGGGCGAAAGCAGCGTACGGTGCGCCTTGTCGCTACACTTGCGCTCCATTGCGCGTGTGGCAGAGGACAGGCAAATGCGGATTCTCCTGGTCGAGGACCATCCCCAACTCGGTGAAAGTGTCGCTCAGGCGCTGCGCGCGGCCGGCTGGACGCTCGATCTGCTGGATGACGGGGTGGCCGCCGACCTGGCGCTGGCTACCGAGGACTACGCACTGGCGATTCTCGACGTCGGGTTGCCTCGACTCGACGGGTTCCAGGTGCTGGCGAGGTTGCGTGAGCGCGGCAAGACGCTACCGGTGATCATGCTCACCGCGCGCGGAGAGGTCACCGATCGCGTACATGGGCTCAATCTCGGCGCCGATGACTACCTGGCGAAACCGTTCGAACTGTCTGAGCTAGAAGCCCGCGTCAAGGCCCTGCTGCGGCGCAGCGTCGCCGGTGGCGAGCGTCAGCAGAGCTGTGGCGCGCTGGTTTACGATCTGGATGCACGGCGCTTCAGCCTCGATCGGCAGCCCCTGAGCCTGACATCGCGTGAGCAGGCGGTGCTCGAGGCGCTGATCGCGCGCCCCGGGCGCGTCATGAGCAAGGATCAGTTGGCGGCACAGGTCTTCGGCCTCGACGAGGACGCCAGCGCCGAGGCCATCGAAATCTACATCCATCGTCTACGCAAAAAGCTCGAGGGCCGCGCGGTACGTATCGTGACCTTCCGGGGCCTGGGCTACCTGCTGGAGGCCATGGATGCCCCCTGAAGCGCTACCGCAGCGCGCCGGCAGTTTGCGTGCTGGCCTGCTGCGGCGGCTGGCGGTGCTGCTGGCGCTGCTGCTGCTGTTCAGCGGCTGGAGCGCGTACTGGAATGGCCGTGCGGCTGCCGACTCCGCCTACGATCGGACACTGCTGGCCTCGGCCCGTGCCATCGCCGAGGGGCTGGTCGCCAACGATGGCAAGCTGCGCGCTAATGTTCCCTATGTGGCGCTCGACACCTTTGCCTACGACAGTGCCGGGCGCATTTACTATCAGGTGCTCGATACCGAGGGCCGCCTGGTCAGCGGCTACGAAGACCTTCCCGCCCCAGGCCCCGATATCCGGCGCACCGACGACTACCCCGCGCTGGCACGCTTCTATGACGGGGCGTTCAAGGGAGAGGGCGTACGGCTGGTCAGTCTGCTACAGCCCGTCAGCGAGCCGGAGCTCAATGGCATCGCCGAAATCCGCGTGGCGGAGACCTTGGGCGCCCGCGAACGGATGGCGCGCAGCCTGCTCACCGATACCCTGTGGCGGGTCGGATTGCTGGTGCTCACCGCGTTGCTGCTGGTGTGGCTCGCGGTCAGCGCGGCATTGCGGCCACTGGGCAAGCTGAGCGAGGCGGTGGAGCTGCGTCAGCCCGATGACCTGCGACCGCTGCCGATGGTGGCGGTACAGCGCGAACTCAAGCCGCTGGTGGCTGCGCTCAACCATTTCACCGAACGGCTGCGCGGCCAGTTCGAGCGCCAGGCCCAGTTCATCGCCGACGCGGCCCACGAACTGCGCACGCCACTGGCCGCACTGAAGGCGAGGATCGAGCTGGGCCTGCGCGAGCAACAGCCGCAGCGCTGGCAACAGACCCTGGAAGAAGCCGGAGCGCATACCGACCGCGTCATCCATCTGGCCAACCAGTTGCTCTCGCTGGCGCGTATCGAAAGTGGCGCGCAGGCGATTGCCGAGGGCGGCGCCCAGCGGCTCGATCTGAGCCAGTTGGCCCGTGAGCTGGGGCTGGCGATGGCTGCGCTGGCGCACAAGCGAGGCGTTGCCATCGCCCTCGAAGCAGATCGGCCGGTATGGATTCATGGCGAGCCGACATTGCTCAGCGAGCTGCTGAGCAACCTGCTGGACAACGCCCTTGCGCATACGCCAGGCGGTGGCAATGTAGTGCTGCGGGTACGCGATGAGGGCGTGCTGGAGGTCGAGGACGACGGTCCGGGGATCGCGCCCGAACAGCGCGAGAAGGTGTTCGCACGCTTTTATCGCGTGCAGCAGCAAGGGCAGGGCGCCGGCCTCGGGCTGGCCATCGTCGGCGAGATCAGTCGCGCCCATCGCGCCACCATCGAACTGGGCCAGGGTGCGCTGGGCGGGCTGCTGGTCAGGGTGCGCTTCCCGTCGAGCCTGGAGTGAGGGGCGCAAACGCCTCCTGCTCGAAGCGGCGGCGTGCATCGCGCTGGGCTAGGGTGTACCAGTAACCGGTACGTGGGCACCGGGGCGCAGGCGGATGGAGTTGGTTTCATCCAGGCGTTCGATTTGTTTACCCCACACGTCATAGCCCGCACCGATGATGATGGCTTGAGGCGGTAGGTCGATGAGAAAACGGCCATAACAGTGGGTGATCCATCCGGTGGTGTCCATGGGGTTGTCGCTCCGTGAATAAGATGAATGGCAGCCGGTCAGCCCCAGCAGGCCGATCAGCAATAAGCTCGCGAAGCGCTTCATGTGTTTGAACGTCCTGTTCATAGAGGCGTTACGGCCCAACGGCACCGGGGCGCAGGCGGATGGAGTCGATGATGGCCGAGGGGCGCTGTTTACTGCCCCCTGGCCCTTGTTGCCGTGGTGGAGCTGGCCTATTTAGGCGGAGGCGTCAGTGCGTTTGGACGAATTCGCACGCTATTGATCACGGCATCCCATACCTCGAAGAATTCCGCTTCGGTAGGCCCGTTGGGTGCATCCTCGTGGTTAGGGAATGCTCCTAAAGAGGCTGGTCTTTGGGATGTTCGGTAAGTACTTCCGAGACTAAGGGATATGTTGGGAACGGCTATTGGAAGTCCTTGGCCTGGAAATTCCCATTCAGCAGCTATATTCGTAGTGAATGAGTTGGCACTTTTTTTCTCTGCTCCGCCCATTGAGTATTCCTCTCCATCCAGGCCTTGCACAGAGCGAGCGGCTGCACGGTATACCTCGCGACCAGCTTCTACTCCTGGCTGGCTTAAGACGCGAGCGATAAAAGCCGCCATTTCCTGCTCTGCCTCGCTGTTACGCTCCAGCAATGAGGGTTGTGGGCGCCCCACCCTGTTGTGCTTGACGACCAGGCCCATGTTGCGTGGCAGCTTGAACGCCCATAAGAGGTTTTCGCGCTCTTGCATGTCATAAAAGCCAGAGATGAATGCGCCATTGAGGCAAAGCCCCGGCTGGCTGGGGATCTCGTCAAGGGCTCGGGCACGCAGGCGGGGAAGAAGCTTCGCTATTTCATCTTTGCCATTGAGGTTTTGCTTTATCTCGAACAGTGTGCCGTGTTCCCAGAAGTAGCCTTCGGCGTCATGAAAAATATTGCTTCCCCACACACCATTAACATCAGGGCCATCCGCTTTGCGGAACCCATAAGCAAATATTGCGCTTCCGGGAATAGGCTCAAAGTGCTCTGCTGGAATGGACAGGTATCGAACTCCTCTTCCTTTGAGCCCTTGAACCTCTAGCCAGCGTTTTTCCACCATTTGATCAAACTGCTCACGGCTGACTCCCGTAGTCACGGACAGGTTGAGGTCACCGATACGAGCGCCGCTGGATCGAGATTTCGAGGTGGTGTGTTGAGGCAGATCGATAAGCAAGCGTCCGACGCAATAGGTGCGCATGTCTTGGGTCAGGGCGGTCATGGTATGACTCCGGTCAGGATGGGCTAGCTGCCAGCGACGCCAGCCCTGAGAACAGGCAATAAGTACAACGAGGCCAAGCAGCCCTATCAGCAGGCGACGACGGTTCATGCTTTAAATTTCCTGTTCAATAGACGGCATCACGGCCCAATGGCAGCGGGGCGCAGGCGGATGGAGTCGATAATGGCCGAGGGGCGCTGTTTACTGCCCCTGGCTCTTGTTGCTGTGGTGGAGTTGGCCTATTTAGGTGGAGGCGTCAGGGCGTTTGGACGAATTCGCACGCTATTGATCACGGCATCCCATACCTCGAAGAACTCCGCTTCGGTAGGGCCATTGGGTGCATCCTCGGGCTTAGGGAACCCACCCGCTGGTGAGGGTATGTAGGATGTATCGAAGTTTCGGGCATTCAAGTTGAGTTCAATCTGCGGTACAGGTGAGGGAGCACCTTGTCCAGAAAACTCCCAGACACCTCCGATACTGGTGTCATAGCCGTACTCTTGCCTGCCCTCAAGTTCTCCGGATACGAGTTCGTCACCTATAAGTTCGCCAATTTGGTGCTGTGCTCGACGAAAGAGATGTTCTTCATAAACGTCACCCGGTTTCAGCATGGCGTTCAGCCAGGCTGTGGCTGCACCTCGGGATTCAAGTTCGCGTTCCAGCAATGAGGGTTGTGGACGACCCACCCTGTTGTGCTTGACGACCAGCCCCATGTTGCGTGGCAACTGGAATGGCCATATGAGGTTTTCGCGCTCTTGCATGTCATAAAAGCCAGAGATGAATGCGCCATTGAGACAAAGGCCCGGCTGGCTGGGAATCTCGTCAGGGGCTCGGGCACGCAGGCGGGGAAAAAGCTTTGCGATGTCATCTTTGCCATTGAGTTTTTGCTTTATCTCGAACAGTGTGCCTCTGTCCCAGAAGTAGCCTTCGGCGTTATGGAAAACCTGATCTTTCCATACCCCATTAATATCAGGAACATGTATTTGCTCAAAGGCATAGGCGAGTATCAATCCATGTTCCGAGTGATCGATACGTTCGGACTGTTTCATGTAAGGCGTTCCAGAACTGTCCGCCTTTATGGCCTGTACCTCCAACCAGCGTTTTTTCACCATTTGATCGAACTGCTCACGGCTGACTCCCGTGGTCACGGACAGGTTGAGGTTACCGATACGAGCACCGCTGGATCGAGATTTCCATGTGGTGTGTTGGGGCAGATCGATAAGCAGTCGTCCGACGCAGTGGGTGCGCATGTCTTGGGTCAGGATGGTCATGGTATGACTCCGGTCAGGATGGGCTAGCTGCCAGCGACGCCAGCCCTGAAAACAGGCAATAAGTACAACGAGGCCAACCAGCCCGATCAGCAGGCGACGACGATTCATGAGGTTTGCTCCCTTGGCTTGATCCCAGGCGGCTGTGCCGTGGCGCCGATGCGCAGGATGGAATACAGCGTCAGGTTCTGGACGTTGCGATCAGCGTAGGAACCCTGATGGTCGTAGCCGCTCATGCGGGCGCTGAAGACAGCGTTGCGCGCGGCATCCTCGGCGGCATGTGCGGGCACCGTGCCGTCTCCTGCCTGATCCTGCCCGGCCAGGACGGCAAAGCAACGTCCGTTCATGATGTCGTAAGTCACGACAGAACCATGCTGGTCGATCTGCTCGTTGAGCATCCACACGCGACCTTGGTGATTATCATCAGTCAGGCGCAGCGTCTGTATATGATCGTGGGGCAAGGGCGGGGCCGGGGTGCCCGGCCAACCGGACAGGTGAGAGGGAATCGAACCCATCTGTAGCTTCCATGTAATGCGATGGAAGGCTTGCTGGGACTCATCAGCTCCGTAGTGCACGTAACTGTTGGGGTGGTAATAATCGCCAAGTTCCAAGTGGAATTTTTTGGCAAGCATGATGTTATTTGTGTAGCTGCCCCAAGCATCGGTAATGCTTGGTCGTGGATTGTCAGAGGGCTCAGGATCAATCCATTCAGGGTCCATCAGACGCCACCAGGCGTCCTTTTGCAGGTATATCTGCGAGTAGGGGTCTGCTCCAGAGGCCTCGGTCGGCAGGCTGAGCACCTCTTTGCCATCACTGACGACGCGCAGCCAGCCGGCCCCGTAGCGCTGATTGGGCAAAAGCTCTAACGCGCCAGGGGCATTGGCGAAAACCGGCATGATTTTGCGCCCAGTGCCTCCCAGGCCAATGGCACCGATCATATCTTCCCAGCCTGCTCGCACTCGGCGATAGGCGGTGGCCGCGCCAATGGCTGGTTGCACACCATGCACGATGCCTTGAACCAGGGCTGGGTAGCGCTTGGCGCACAGACGTGCGACCAGCCCCCCCATGGAATGAGTGACGAGAATCACCCCATGCCGACAGGGCATGCCAAGCGATTCGCAACGTTGGATGATGGTGCGAATCCGCTCCGCCAGATAGTCGGCCGCATCTCTGTTGGATCGCAGCCAGTTATAGCCAACGGCATACACGGGGTAGCGAAATTCAGCGGCGGCTCGCAGAGTCTCTGGCCTCAGTGCTTCATAGCCCTGCATTTCACCCCACCGGGTTATATCGGCAGGCATGGCACCCTGAATGCCCGGATAGGGGCCACCCTGAGGTGTGCAGATGTAGCGCAACTGCATCTCCAGAAAGTTGAGCAGATCGCCATAGGCGCTGAGCATCACTGACCCCCAGCCTCGATTCAGTGCTTCCTCTGCATGCAGTGCCCGGCTGTGTTCCGTGACGATTTCACGGTCAGCATCTGCGGGGTTGGTCAAGGGCCGGGTTTCCAATGGGTTGAGAAGTGTCTTGCGCTCAGCCGGAGAGAGCTTTCTGTAACCATTTTTGGGTGCTATTAGCCACATGGTTCTGTCAGGAAACCAAGACCACCGATTGTCATCTCCCAGCACTTGAGCGTTTTCACCGGTTGCCAGCAGTGGGCTACCCATGATGCCGGGCACGAAAACTACTGGAATGGCTTGATGCGGCGGCACTTCAATTTCGGCCCTGACTTTATTTTCCTTTCTCGACAAGGTTATTCGGGCCTGAGTACGGCCATCGGGGCCAATCTCCCATGGAACGGGACGTGTGGGCTCGCTCATTGATTGTTCTCCATAGGGCCGATTATGCGAAATTCACAGGCCTCGATGCTCACCCCCTGCTGGACTTCGGCCCAGCCATCGGCATCGGTGACACCCGTTAGGCGAGCGCCATCGGTACGTATGATTTCGTAGAGATGATGGGGAAGTGGTTTTCCCCGCTGCACCAGTCGGACACGTTCGTCGAATTCGCTCTGCGGCCAAGTATTGAACTCGGTTGATGCATACACCGGCCCAAGAAACTCATGGCTTGCCGCCTTGACGGTGAAGCTACCGGGCATGCCCAGTTCGATGTTGCCGTCGGCCATGCGCAGATAGGCCCCGCCGCAGAGCAGGGTGATGTGTTCCTTGGCGGCCATGGTGATGTGTTGCTGAGAGGAACTGAGTTCCACGCTTTGCTCGGCCTGCACCTTGATGCCGTTGTGCTGCGCCTGGATTTGCACTTCGCCCTGGTGGGCGATGTGGCGCAGGTCGCCGCTTTGTGCAAACAGCCCCACGTCGTGCCCGGCGTTGAGCACGATGTTCTGCCCGGCGCTCAGGTGTTGGTGCTGTTGGGCCACGCTGTCGATGTGTTCGCTGGCGCTCAGGACGATGCTGCGCGGGGTGGCGATGGCCACGCCCGCCGGGGCGCTGACGGCGATCAGCGGCTGGCCGCCGCCGCTGCCTTCGGGGTGGTCGTTGGCGCCGTGGTCGAGTTCGCGCACGGCGGTGGTCAGGGTCTGCTGCGGCTCGGGATCGTGGCCGATGCCCTGGTTGTCGGCGGCGATCTGGCCGAGGGTGCGCGCCAGTTCCAGCGCGCTTTCCAGCAGCGCGACGGCCCCGGCGCGGTCGAGCTGACCGCCGTTGGCTTGCGCCTGGGCCTCGGTGGACAGCAGCAGGCCCTTGGCCGCACGCAACGCGCCGCTGGCATCGCTGCGCAACTCGAAACCCTCGCCGCGTGGCGCGCCGCCTTGTGGCCTGGGATGGGTCAGAAAGCCTTCGTTCAGCGCGGTGTGCGCGTGATCGCTCATCAGCGCGATGCTGATTTCCCCGTGGGTGTCGTCGATGCGCAGCTCGTTGGCCCGGTTGGCCTGATGTTCCTTGCTGCGAATGGCGCTGAGGGTCTTGTAGTCGGGCAGCTTGTAGGGCGTCGGGTGAGTCGCCGGGTAGGTCCGTCCGGTGACGATCGGCTGATCGCAGTCACCGTCGAGGAAATCGACGATGACCTCGTGCCCGACCCGTGGCAGGGCGATATGCCCCCACGCCGGACCGGCCCAGTTCTGCGCCACCCGAATCCAGCAGGAGCTGTGCTCGTCGCCCTGCGCCCGGCGGTCCCAGGGAAACTCGACCTTGATCCGGGCGAAGGCGTCGCAATAGATTTCCTCGCGCGCAGGCCCGACCACCGTGGCGATATGCGGGCCGTCGATACGCGGCTTCGGCGGCAGCGGCGCGCACCAGTCGCTGTGGTCGGGCAGCAGCTCGGCGCGAAGATGATAATGCGTGCCCTGTTCGGCCTCGGCGGCTTCCTCCTGCTGGCTGGTGCTCTGGGTGCCGGCGTGATGCAGGCGCAGGGCGCGCCAGCCGCGATTCATGTCCGCACGCGGGTGGCCGATCAGGGTAAAGGCCGGGCCGGGCAGCAGCCGCGCATCATCCCCCTCGACCCGCGCCACCCGGGCATCGCCGCGCAGGGCTTGCAAGCGGGTGCGGGTGAATGGCTGACCCGCTTCGTCCTGCTTGTAGCGTCCGGGATAGTCATAGCGCTGATAATCGCTGCGCTGGTGGTCGAGTTCGGCGCTTTCGACACTGTGCTGCTGGTTGTAGCGCGGGTGCTTGAAGGTGTAGTCGCGCTGGGTCTGGCGCGCGGTGCGCACCTGCTCGGCATAGGTGAAGCGGTGCAGCGCGGGCACGGGCGCATCGCCCCCGGCGCTGGGGTTGTAGAGCAACGGCTCGCCCTCAAGGGCGCCGTGGCTGTGAAGATGATCGCTGAACAGCAGGCGATGACTGTTGGCACTGTGCGCGAAGGCGTAATAAAAACCTTCCTCGGCGGCCAGCCGCTCAATGAAGGCCAGATCGGTCTCGCCGGCCTGCACACAATACTCACGGGGCAGGTGTTCACGGGTGCAGACCACTTCGCAATCGCTGAGGCCGTGCTGGGCAAGCACCTGCTCGATAATCTGTGGCACGGACAGAGCCTGAAAGATGCGCCAGTCCGAACACAGGCCCAAGCGGGCCAGGGCAGGTTCGACCAGCGCCCGGTAACGGGTGCGACGAAAACCGCTGTCGGCCTGCTCGAAGGCACTGACGCGGCCGTGCACATGACGCACGGCAACGCCGTACTGCTCGATGCTCAAGGTCAGCGGCTGATCGAGCACCTGAGCGAAATCGATGGCCGGATCGAAACTGGCCAGTTCCAGCTCCAGACGAAAAGGCTCGGAAAGCGCCTCATCCAGGGTAAAACTCACCACCTCGAAATCGCCCGCCGCAGCGGTGACGGTAAAACGCAGATCGGCTTGGCGCGGCATGACGTGCTCCTTGCGGCCGGCAAGCGATACCGGCGTCCATGACAAGAGAAGCCGCCACCGCCCAGGGCGGCAGCGGCGGTAGGCGCATCAGACGATCGGCTTGCGCCAGTCGTCGGAGGCCTCGGTGCCGGCCACGGCATGGGTCCAGGTGATCTTGCGGTAAGCCAGGCTGATCTCGATCAGCTGGGTATAACCGGACTTACTGCTGTCCTGGGCGTGCGGCAGCACGGTATTGATGTCGACGATGGTGGCGTCTTCAAGCAAGGTGGTGAAGAAATGCTCCTGCTTGCCCTCGACCGAGGTGCGGAACCACTGCGTTTCGACCTTGTTCAGGGTCTCGCCGGTGGCCAGGGCTTGATACAGCAGCGGGATGGCCTTGTTCAGCGCACAGGTGAACACGAACGGCTTGTGCACGCGCTGGCCGGAAGGCTGGCCGCTTTGCGGGTCGGTGGGCGTGGTCACGCGGTGCTTGATTTCCTGCACCAGGATCTGATCTTCGTGACCTTCCTGATAAACGTTACCGACCGAATCGGAAGTGAAAGCACCTTGGGTGATATTGCCCTGGGTCCTGCCAGTGATGGCAATGTATGCGGGTGTGGACATGACAGATTCCTTATGTCGTCGGGGGCCACGATGGCCTTGGGTCCGTCCCGGTGATGGGGACGAGAGCGACAGAGCATAGGACGTGCCAACATCCATAAAGATGGATAAAAGCCTTTTATAATCAATGTGTTAGGTGAGTGTAGAATGTCGTTTACGACAAGCCGTCGGGCCTAAAGCCCTAAAAAACACAGGGAAATTCAAGCAAGTCGGGCCATTTTTGACTCGGTGCTTCGTAAGTAATTGAAAACAAAGGATACGCGTCGAGCCATTTTTGGCCCGATCGAGCCAGAAATGGCCCGGTCGGTAAGTTCTCCTGGGCGTGCTGCAAAGAATAGGGCGATGGGACAGTTCGCGTGTTTGGCTTGCTACCGAGGATCGGTAACCGTTCAAGCGGCCCGCAGATACCGCTCGCTGTGCTCAATGCCAATGCGCCAGTGGCTGGTGCTCTGGATCAGGTTGCACGCTTCGTCGAGTCGCGATCGAGTGCCATTTCGTACCGCTCCGCAATCACCACCCGGTTGCGGCCGTTGCGCTTGGCTCGATAGAGGGCGGCGTCGGCGGCGGCGAGCAGTTTCGCCGGGGAGCCGGCCATGGCCGGCCATAGTGTCGCCACGCCGATGCTCACCGTCAGGTCGAGGCGGGTGTCGCCGCAACTCGGTCGCAGCGCTGCGACCGCCATACGGATTCGCTCGGCCTGCTCGCCAGCCTGGAGGCTGTCGACGCCGGGCAGCGCCATGACGAACTCCTCGCCACCGTAGCGCGCCACTACATCCCCTGCGCGCTGGCCGTGTCGTTTGAGCGTTGCGGCGACCAGGCGCAGGCATTCGTCGCCAAACGGGTGACCGTAGGTGTCATTGACCTGCTTGAAATGATCGATGTCCAGCAGGATCACCGAAAGCGGTTTTTCGATTCGCTGCGCGCGGCGGCTTTCTTCCTCGATCATCAGGTCGAAGTGACCACGGTTGGACAACTGCGTCAGCGCGTCGGTGATACTCATGCGGGTCAACTGCTCGTTGACCTGTTCCAGTCCGCGCTTGGCCTCTTCCAAGGCGCGGGTTCGTTCGGACACCCGGGCCTCCAGCGCCTCGTTGGCGCGCATCTGCACGTCCAGTGCCTGCTGCTGCGCACGCAAGCGTGATTCGCGTTCCTGAGCGAGCGCCTCGGACGTTCGCAACGCGATGCGCTGAGCTTCGATCCGGCTTTCACGTTCATGGTTGATGCGTTCGGCCAACGCCATCGACAGCAATACGAACTCGGTGAACATGCCGATCAGCTGACCGTGAAGGGTCAGTGCATTGAGCGGCAACAATCCTTCGAGGGCCAGCAGATGCGCAACAGTGAACAACAGCAGCGTCGACCAGGCGATGGTGAACAGGCGGGCCGAGGCATTGCCACGAATCCACAGCGTAACGGTCACGGCCATGGTCAGCCCGCAATGGATCAGCGCCATCGCTTCGATCGCCATGTAGCCTGTCAGCGCCGGGGCGAAGAGTATCGCCAGCAGCACCATGGCCCAGTAGCCGATGAGCAGCAACGTGACCAGCCAGACCCAACCGCCATGGCGCCTGATGCCAAGGAAGCGGCTGGCGAAAAGCAGTGGGGTGAAAAAACTCAGTGCCGCTGAAAGCCCGTAGAACCGGTGGGAAATGGCGGGTGCATCCGGCCAGAGAAACAGCTGACCGAAGCCGGTGATGGTCAATACGTAGAACAGTGCGCTGAGCAGATAGGTGACGTAGAGCAGGTAACTGACATCGCGGGTGAAGAGGAACAGGCTGCAGTTGTAGAGCAAAATCACCAGCATCCCGCCAAAAAACAGACTGATCATCGCCACGTCGGCGATCTTTGCCGCGATGAAGCCCGTCTCGTTGGCGATCGACAGCGGCAGCGCGATCAGTTCGTTCGATTGCAGGTGGAGGTAGGCCACGGCCGTTTCGTCAGCACGCAATTGCAGGGGGTAGACGAAATTGTGGTCGGCCCGGGGCCGCTCGTGCATGGGCACGGTATCACCGGCGCGCATCGAGGGGCCCCATTGGTTGCGCGCGGGGTAGAACAGCTGCACGCGCACGTCGTCGAGCACCGGCCATTTCAGGCTGAGATGCCAGACGCCGGCCCTGGCGGTGGTGTTGTGCAGGGTGAAGCGCAGCCACACGCCCTGCTTCTGCTTGTGCAGGCTGGGCCGTTGCAGCGCATGCCATTGCCAGGCAGCGACGCGCGCGGTTTCGAAATCGGCGCTTTTGTGTCCGGTCGCGTACTCGATACCACCGAGCCTCAGCTCGCTGGCGCTCTGGGCGTCCATTGCCGGGATGATCGTTGCCGCAGCTGGGCCACAGGCGCCGTACAACAGTACGAAGAGGGCCACTACCAGCCGTATATGACGCCGCATTCGCGCTCCCTTCGAAGGTGTTGTCCGCGCTCCGAGACGCCGCGCTTCTTGTTGTTTTGGGTGTCGAGGTTGTGACGTCAAAAAAGATACGGCCAATGCAGCCGCGACGCCAGCCTTGCGCCTCGGTATCGGACGAATCGCCGCGCGCAACGCGCGCTCGGTGGCGGAACGCACGCGAGGCGGGTGAGTCAGAATGTCCGGTGCGGGCCTATGTTCTTTTCGTGACTGTCCGCGTAGCGTTACTCGCGAAATCGTTGGCCTGCTAGACTTCCATCTTCTCGCTGTGCTCACGAGGCAGTGCGAGACAATCCAATACAACCAATAAAGGAGTGAATCCATGAAAGGCAAATCCTTGGCATGGATATTTTCCGCCGCTTTGGCGGGCACTGGTCTGAGCGGAGTGGCTCAAGCGCAAGAACAATTCGTGACCATCGGTACCGGTGGCCAGACGGGCGTCTACTACGTGGCGGGTCAGTCGATCTGCCGCTTCGTCAACCGTAACGCCGAAGACCTCAAGTGCAACGCGCCTGCCAGTGGCGGCGGCGTCGCCAACGTCAATGGCCTGCGCAGCGGCGAGTTCAACTTCGGCATCATGCAGTCGGACCATCAGTACAAGGCGATGGAAGGGCTGGAACCGTTCAAGAACGAAGGCGCCATGGACGACATCCGCGCCGTCTTCTCGCTGCAGAGCGAAGTCTTCACCGTGCTGGCCCGCCGTGATGCCAACATCAAGGGGCTGGACGATCTCAAGGGCAAGCGCGTCAACATCGGCAACCCCGGTTCCGGTCAGCGTGACACCCTCGAAGAGATCATGGCCGAGAAGGGCTGGGACAAGTCGGTCTTCAGCCTGGCCGCAGAACTCAAGCCGGCCGAGCAGGCCAGTGCCCTGGGCGACAACAACATCGACGCCATGACCTACTTCGTCGGTCATCCCAACGGTGCGATCCAGGAAGCCACTACTACCGTCGATGCCGTTCTGGTGCCGATCACCGGTCCGGAAATCGACAAGCTACTGTCCGAGAAGAGCTACTACACCAAGGCTGAAATCCCCGGTGGCATGTACAAGGGCAACGACACCGCCACCCAGTCGATCGGCGGCAAGGCGGTTCTGTCGACCACCTCCAAGGTCGATGCGGACGTGGTCTACAAGCTGGTCAAGTCGGTGTTCGAGAACATCGAGCGCTTCCAGCGCCTGCACCCGGCATTCAAGGACCTCAAGCCGGAAGACATGATCAAGGTCGGCCTGTCGGCGCCGCTGCACGAAGGTGCCGAGCGCTACTACAAGGAACGTGGCTGGATGTAACGGCCCATGGACTTGCTGCATCGATGCGGCAAGTCTGCCGTCCGCGGCTTTCGCCTGAAAACCCGTGAGCCTACGCCACGGGTTTTCGCGGTTTCCGTTACCTGAAAACAGGCCTCACTTCATGCAAGACAAAGAACTTTCCACAGAAGAGCTGATTGCCCAGGAAGTCGGCGCGCGGATGCCCGAGGGCTCCATGGCGAAACTGATCGCGGGCCTGGCCCTGCTCTGGTCGCTGTTCCAGCTGTGGATCGCCTCGCCGCTGCCGTTCATGTTGCGCGTCGGTGTATTCAACAACACCGAAGCCCGGGCGATTCACCTGGCGTTCGCGCTGCTGCTGGCCTTTCTGGCGTACCCCGCGTTCAAGAAGTCGCCGAGAGATCGCGTGCCGCTGCTCGATATCGCGCTCGGGCTGATTGCCGCCGCGAGCGCTGGATACCTGTTCGTCGCCTACGAACAGCTGGCGCAGCGGCCCGGCAACCTGACCACGATGGACCTGCTCACCGCCTGTATCGGCATCCCGCTGCTGCTCGAGGCCACGCGCCGCGCGCTGGGGCCGGCACTGGCAGTGATCGCGCTGGTTTTCCTCGCTTACAGCCTGGCAGGCCCGTACATGCCGGGGATGCTGGCGCACCGTGGCGTCAGTTTCACCGCCCTGGCCAATCATCAGTGGATCACCACCGAAGGCGTGTTCGGTATCGCGCTCGGCGTGTCCACCAGTTTCGTCTTCCTGTTCGTGCTGTTCGGTGCGCTGCTCGAGCGCGCCGGCGCCGGCCATTATTTCATCCAGCTTGCCTTCAGCATGCTCGGCCACTTTCGCGGCGGCCCGGCAAAGGCGGCGGTCGTTGCCTCGGGCATGACCGGCCTGATTTCGGGCTCCTCGATTGCCAACGTGGTCACCACGGGCACCTTCACCATCCCGATGATGAAGCGCACCGGGTTCTCGTCGGAAAAGGCGGGTGCGGTGGAAGTCGCCTCTTCGGTCAACGGCCAGATCATGCCGCCGGTCATGGGCGCCGCAGCCTTCCTGATGGTCGAGTACGTCGGCATCCCCTACGTGGAGGTCATCAAGCATGCCTTTCTGCCGGCCCTGATTTCCTACATCGCACTGGTCTACATCGTCCACCTCGAGTCGCTCAAGCTCGGCCTTACCGCGCTGCCGCGGGCGAACGTGGCCAAACCATGGATGCAGCGGCTGATCGGTTTCGCCTTTGGCGTTGCGTTGATATCCGGCCTCTCGCTGGCTGTCTATTACGGCCTTGGCTGGTTGAAACCGGCCCTTGGCGACGCTGCTATCTGGGTTATCGGGGCATTGCTGGTGGTGGTCTACCTGGGGCTGTTGAAAGTCGCCGCCAGCAATCCGCCGCTGCCGCCGGAAGATCCGGACGCGCCGCTTGAAAAACTGCCGGAGACGCGGCCGGTGTTGCTGTCCGGGCTGCACTTTCTGTTGCCGGTGGTGGTGCTGGTGTGGTGCCTGATGGTCGAGCGGCTGTCGCCCGGTCTGTCGGCATTCTGGGGTTCGGTGATCCTGATCATCATCCTGCTGACACAGCGCCCGCTGCTCAGTTGGATGCGTCGCGACGCCGCCCACCGGGATGGCACGTTCATGGATGGCATGGTGGACCTGCGCGAAGGGCTGATCGCCGGTGCGCGCAACATGATCGGCATCGGCATTGCCACCGCCGCGGCGGGCATCATCGTCGGGGCGGTTTCGCAGACCGGTGTCGGGCTGGTGCTGGCCGATCTGGTCGAGCTGCTGTCGATGGGCAACCTGATGCTGATGCTGCTGCTCACCGCCTTTCTCAGCTTGATACTGGGCATGGGGTTACCGACCACGGCCAACTACATCGTCGTGTCCAGTCTGCTGGCACCGGTGGTCGTGGCGCTCGGACAGCAGAGCGGGTTGATCGTGCCGCTGATCGCGGTGCATCTGTTCGTCTTCTATTTCGGCATCATGGCCGATGTCACGCCCCCCGTGGGACTGGCTTCTTTCGCTGCCGCGGCCGTGTCCAAGGGCGACCCGATCAAGACCGGCGTGGTGGCCTTCTACTACAGCCTGCGAACCGCCGCGCTGCCATTCCTGTTCATCTTCAACACCGATCTGCTGCTGATCGGTGTGGATTTCTGGCACGGGGTGGTGATCTTCATCATCGCGACACTGGCCATGCTGATCTTCGCGGCGGGCACCCAGGGGTACTTCCTGGTCCGCAGCCGCTGGTACGAAAGTATCCTGCTGCTGCTGATCGCCTTCACCTTGTTCCGTCCGGGGTTCTGGATGGACATCCTTCACGATCCCTACCGTGACATCCCGCCGACCCAATTGGTCCAGGCGCTGGGTGCGGTCGAGGAGGACAGCCAGTTGCGCTTGCGTATACGCGGTGAAGATGCGGTTGGCGATATGCGCGAGTTCAGCCTGCTGGTGGCCATTCCCGATGGCGAGACGGGCGAAGAGAAGCTCGATAAGCTCGGTTTGATGACCTATGAAGAGGACGGCAAGGTGCTGATCGACAGCGTGACCTTCGGCAGTCCGGCCGCGGAGCTTGGGTTGCAGTTCGACCAGGAGATCCTGGCGGTGCGCGCGCCGACCGAGCGTTGGGCCAAGGAATGGATGTGGCTACCGGCGCTTATGCTGTTCGGGCTGGTGGTGTGGCTGCAACGACGGCGGCAGCGGGCCTGACCGCTGCCCTAGCTGATCCGACCCCGGCCGTGCCACGCATCGCCGGGGTTTTTATTGGCTTGGTTCAGCGCACGCCGACAACGACTGCGTCCGTCAGCCATCAGGCCGGCTTGCCGTGTGGCAGTGGATGCTCGGGCATTGGGGCCTCGCGGGCCGTGACGTCGCCGGCGATGCGATGCCTGCCAGCGCCAGGGCCTTCCAAGGCCGCATAGGCCGCGCTGCAGAACAGCGAGTTCAGGCGCTTCATGTCGGCGATCAGTTCCAGATGCGCGGCGCTGGTTTCGATGCTTTCCACCACCTGTTGATGCAGCCGGTGCACGTGGGCGTGAGCCAATTCGCGCTCGCGCTTGCGGAACTGGCGCTTGTGCTGCAACAACTGGCGAGCGCTGTGCGCGTCGCCGGAAAGAAACACGGACAGGCCCAGGGCGAGGTTGGCGCTGAGCAGGCCGTGCAACTGGCTGAGTTCGTCCAGGCCGCTGTCGGAGAACGACCGCCGCTTGGAGATCTTGAGATTCTGCACCTTGCCGAGCATGTGCTCGATGATGTCGCCGGCCTGTTCCAGATTGATCGCCAGCTCGATGATCTCGGCCCAGCGACGACTTTCCTGTTCGGCCAGGTCTTCACGCGGCATGCGCGCCAGATAGAGTTTCACGCCGCTGTAGAGCGCATCGACGTCGTCATCCAGACGGCGAATCTCGTCACCCGGCTCCGGGCGGTCCTCAAGCAGCACTTCCAGCAACCGTGCCAGCATCGTTTCCACCAGATCGCCGATGCGCAAGGTCTCGCGCGTGGCGTTGGCCAGCGCCAGCGTTGGGGTGTCCAGAGCGGCGGGATCGAGGTGGCGCGGCTGCGCAATGCCGTTGTCCAGGGCGCGTTCGGGCAACAGGCGTTCGCAGAGCCTGGCCATCAGCCCCACGGTGGGGAGCAAGAGCAGGCACCGCAACGAGTTATAGGCCAGATGGAAGGCAATGACCTGGGTCTGAGCGCTGTAGCCGAAGCTCGACATCCATTCCACCAGCACTGGCAGAAACGGCAGCACCGGAAGCCCGGCCAGCTTGTAGAGCAGATTACCCAGCGCCACTCTTCGGGCCGGCACCGGCTGCGGCGTCGCATTCAGCCAGGCCAGCACGCCGCTGCCGACATTGGCGCCGATGATCACTCCAAGCGCGACCGGCAGGCTGATCAATCCGGCGCTGGCCAGCGTCGCGGTGAGCAGCACTGCGGCCAGGCTGGAGTACGACAGCACGGCGAACAGCGCGCCCACCACCACGGCCAGCAGCGTGTCGCCGGCGAGCGAGGAAAACAGCACGTGCATGCCGCGTGCTTCGGTGATCGGCGCGGCAGCGGTAACGATCAACTGCAACGCCAGGATGATCAGGCCGAGGCCGATCAGCACGCGGCCGAACTGACCGGCACGGGTCTGTTTGCGTGAAAGGAACAGGCAGACCCCGACCAGGGTGAACAGCGGCGACAGCCAGGACAGATCGAGGGTCAGTACGCGCGCCATCAGCGCGGTGCCGACATCCGCGCCGAGCATGATTGCCAGCGCGGTCGGCAGCGCCATCAGGCCTTGGGCGACGAAGGAGATGGCCAGCAAAGCCGTGGCATTGCTGCTCTGCACCAGGGCGGTGACGCCGATCCCGGCGCCGAAGGCCATGGGCGCGTTGGCCATGCTGTGGCCGAGCAGCCGTCGCAGATGCGAGCCGTAGACCCGCATGATCCCGGTCCGCACGATATGCGTACCCCAGACCAGCAGGGCGATCGAAGAAAGCAGGTGCAACAACGTCAGCATCGGGCGGTTTCTCCGGCGAACGAAAAGACAGAAAGTACGCGCAGCGGCGCGTGGACAGCGCCGGATATCCGGTTGACCCTGCGGCAGTTGGCCCGTTCACGAAAACGTCATCTGAGGCCGCGACACAAGCGGTCGCACCGTCGTAGCAAACTCGCCGGTGCCGCTCGCCCGTCGTGCAGGTGGCCTGTAACCTAGTCGCTTCACTTCACTCAACGCGGGTTGCCCATGCTGAGCCTTTACCACGCACCTGACCTGGAAACCCTTGGCGAACTGGCGACCACCTTGCTCGCCCAGCCGCTCGGCGATCCTTTCGCGCCCGCGCAGGTGGTGGTGCCGAGTCAGGGCATGGGCCGCTGGTTGACGCTCGAACTGGCGCGCAAGCAGGGCATCGCGATGCAACTGGATATGCAGTTGCCGGCGAAATTCGTCTGGGACCTGAGTCGTACGGTGCTGGGCAGCTTGCCGGAGCAGTCGGCGTTTTCGCCGTCGACCCTGACCTGGCGCCTCTACGGCTGGCTGTGCGAGCCGGCCAACCTGACGCAAGCGCCGCGCCTGGCGCAATACCTGGACGGCGGTGACGAGCGCCGCAGGCTTTCGCTGGCCGCGAAGATCGCCGATACCTTCGACCAATATCTGCTGTATCGCGACGACTGGCTGGCTGCCTGGGAGCGCGGCGAGACGCTCGACCTCGGGCCGGACGAGCCCTGGCAGGCGCTGCTCTGGCGCGAATTGACCAAAGACGGCCATCCGCACCGGGCACGCCTGCTGGGCGATCTGCTGCAGCGGCTCTATGGCGACGCGCCGTTGTCCGGGCTGCCCGAACGCTTGCTGGTGTTCGGCATCAGCAGCCTGCCGCCACACCATCTGCGCGTATTGGAGGGATTGGCGCGGCACACCGAGGTGGTGATCTGCGCGCTCAACCCGAGCCGCGAAGCCTGGGGTGAAATTCGTGACGTCCGGGAGCTGGCGCGACAGTCTTCCGGCCCGGACGATTGGTATCTGGACGTCGGTCATCCACTGCTGGCGAGCCTGGGCAAACAAGGCCGCGACTTCTTCGATTCGCTGTTCAGCCTCACCTCGAACGAAGGCAGCCAGGAAATCGGCCTGTATTCCGAGGATGACGACCTGCGCGACGACAGCCTGCTGCACGCGCTGCAGAACGACATCCTGCGGCTGCGCACCCGTCGGCCAGAGGAGCGCATGGAACTGGCCGAAGACGACCGCTCGCTGGAAGTGCACATCGCTCACTCGCCGCTGCGCGAGGTAGAAATCCTTCACGATCAACTGCTTGCCCGCTTTGCCGCAGACGCGACGCTGACGCCGGATCAGGTCGTGGTCCTGACGCCCGATATCGAGCGCTATGCACCCTTCATCGAAGCCGTATTTGCCAGCCGCGAAGGCGTGCCGCGAATTCCCTACAGCCTGGCCGACCGCAGCCTGCGCGCCGAACTGCCGCTGATCGAAGCCTTTCTCGAACTGCTGATGCTGGCGCAGAGCCGCTTCGCTGCCGAAGAAATTCTCGCCTGGCTGGAACAACCCGCCATTGCCCGTCGCGCCGGCATCGAGAACGAAGACCTGCCGTTGCTGCGCGACTGGCTGCGCGAAGCCGGTGTGCGCTGGGGTCGCGATGGCAGCCAGCGCGCTCGCCTCGGCTTGCCTGACGAATCGGCGTTTACCTGGCGACAGGGGCTGGATCGCCTGTTGCTGGGCTTTGCGGCGCCACCGCAACTGGCCGGCGACGCCGCACCCCTGCTGGGCGAGCATTGGCCGTTGGATGCGCTGGAAGGCGCACGCGGCCAGCTGCTGGGGCGGCTGGCGGAGTTCGTCGAACGCCTCGGTAATCTGGCCGACCAGCTGGCGCGGCCTCGTCCGTTGACCGAGTGGGCAAACGATCTGCAACTGCTGATCGATACCCTGTTCGATGAGCGCGAGGCCGGCGAAACGCTGCTGCTGCTCTCCCAGGCGTGCGCCGCGTTGCGTGAGCAGGCGCAAGCGTCTGGCCTGACGCGCCCCATCGAGCTGGAGCTGGTGCATCAGCAACTCAGTGCGACGTTGCAGCAGGGCAGCGGTGCGTCCGGGTTTCTCACCGGCGCGGTGACCTTCTGCACCATGGTGCCGATGCGCAGCCTGCCCTTTCGCGTGGTCTGTCTGCTGGGCCTGGATGACGGTGCGTTTCCACGTCGAACGCCGCCGTCCGGCTTCGACCTGATTGGCCGCCACCCACGGCGCGGCGACCGGGCGCGACGGCTGGACGATCGCTACCTGTTGCTTGAAACGCTGCTGTCCGCCCGTGGCGCGCTGTACCTGTCCTATGTCGGGCGCGACCCGCGCGACAACGCCGTATTGCCACCCTCGGTGCTGCTCAGCGAGGTGCTGGAAGCGGTCGACATGACCGCTGTGCTGACGGATGCGAGCGGCAAGCCCAGCGAGCGCATTCTCATCGCTCATCCGCTGCAACCGTTCGCGCCGGGTAATTTTGCCCGCGCGACCTGTGCCGGCTTCTCGCTGCCCTGGTTTCGCGCCGCGCAGCGCCTGGCGCAGCCCCCGGAGCCGGCGCCGAGACCCTTTGCCAGCCGGCTGGACGACCCCGATGAGGCCTGGCTGACCCTGGAGCCGTCGCAACTGTTGCAGTGCTTCCGTCATCCGGCGCGTTTCCTGCTGGAGCAGCGCCTCGGCCTGCGCCTGGCCGACGCTCAGGAGGCACTCGCCGGCGACGAGCCTTTCGAGTTGGAAATGCCGGCCTGGAACGGCCTGCGGCGGCTCTCGCTGCAAGCGCTGGAGCACGGCTGGAGCGACGATGAAGAACGCCGCATGGCCTGTGCGGCGGGCTGGTTGCCAGCGGGTGAGCTGGGCCAGGCGTTATGGGGCAAGCTGCGCGGGCCGGTGCGGGCCTTCGCGCCGCGACTGTTCGAGAACCGTCCGGAAGAGGTGCCGCAGCCCTTGCCCGTCGATATCACCCTGGCGGGTGTGCGCGTGCATGGCTGGCTCGACGGTGTGACGTCGGGCGGTCTGTTCGGCTGGAAACTGGGACGCCTGGGCGAATGGGATCTGCCGCCGTTCTGGTTGCGTCACCTGCTGCTCAACCTGTCTGCCACGGCGGGCATCGAGCGCAACAGCCTGATGCTCTCGCCAGCGGGCGACTGGCAGTTGGGACCGCTGGCGAACGCTGCGCAACTGCTCGAACCCTGGCTCGCCGCCTATCGTTGCGCGATCCGTGAGCCGCTGCCGTTGCTGCCTCGCAGCAGTCATGCCTTCGCCAAGGGCTACCGCCGACCGGCGCGCGGCAGCGAGCCGCTCGACTGCGCCCGCAAGCGCGCCCGCGAAGCCTGGCTCGGCGCTGAATTCAGCCCCATCGCCGCCGAGGCTGAAGACCCCTGGAATGCCTTGGCCTTTCGCGACCGCGATCCCCTGGACGAACGTTTCGAAGCCCTGGCCGAACAACTCATGGGGCCGGCTCTGGATGCGCTGGATGACGAGGAGCAAGACGCATGAAGCTCGACCTGCTCGATTCACCCTTCGACGGTCGTTCACTGATCGAGGCCAGTGCCGGCACCGGCAAGACCTGGACACTCACGGCGCTCTACGCCCGGCTATTGCTGGAGCGGCAACTGTCGGTGGGGCAGATCCTCGTGGTTACCTACACCACCGCCGCCACGGCGGAACTGCGCGAACGCATCCGCGCACGGCTGGCGGATCTCCTGGCGGTCTACGACGGCGCGCCGAGTGATGACGCGTTTCTCAACCGCCTTCATGCCCGCTTCCCGGACGAGGCGTCTCGGCGGCGCCTGCTGCTCGCCGTGCATGGCTTCGACGAGGCGGCGATCTTCACGATCCACGGCTTTTGCCAGCGTGCGCTGCAGGATGCGGCGTTCGAGGCCGGTGGCGATTTCGACAGCGAGCTGACCGCCGATGACCGCGAAATCATCGACGCGCTGCTCGCCGACGCCTGGCGTAACGAACTGGCCAGCGCCGATCCGGCCTGGGCACGCCTGCTCGCCAAGAGCCGCATCACGCCGGTGTGGCTGCGCCAACGGTTGCGCAGCCATCTGGGCAAACCCTATCTGCGCATAGAACCGCAGGCGTTGCCGGCGCCAACGGATCTGTCCGCGACCGAGGCCGCCTGGCGGCACGCCGCGTCGCTGTGGCAGGCGACCGGCCCGGCCTGGACCGCCGAGTTGTTTGCCCATGAAGGCCTCAACCAGAGCACGCACAAGCGCATCAAGTTCGAGGTTTGGCACAACGAACTCGATGCCTACTTCGCCGATCCTGCGGTCATGTTCGATCTACCGGAGGGTGTGACGAAATTCGGCGTGCGAGCCTTGCACAAGGCTTGCAAGAAGGGCTTCGACGCGCCGGTCTGCGAGTTGGCCCACGCGCTCGATGCGCTGGCTGAGCGGGTGTCCGAGGCGCTGCCGGCGGGCAAGCAGCGGTTGATTGCGTTGCAGGTCGCGCTGCTCGAACGGCTCAACCGCGAGCTACCGGCGCGCAAGGCGGCGCAGCGACTGCTGGCTTTCGACGACCTGCTCAATCAGCTCGTTCAGGCGCTTCAGGGGCCGGTTGGCGACGACCTGGCGGCCTCGTTGCGTACCACTTACCCGTTGGCGCTGA
Organism: Stutzerimonas stutzeri; assembly: GCF_009789555.1. Lineage (NCBI taxonomy): Bacteria > Pseudomonadati > Pseudomonadota > Gammaproteobacteria > Pseudomonadales > Pseudomonadaceae > Stutzerimonas > Stutzerimonas stutzeri. The sequence goes on along the minus strand of NZ_CP046902.1, from coordinate 405,529 downwards.
TCGACGAGTTCCAGGACACCGACCCGATCCAGTACGCCATTTTCGACCGCATCTATACCAAGGGCGGCGATGCCTCGCTGTGCTTTGTCGGCGATCCGAAACAGGCGATCTATGCCTTCCGGGGCGCGGATCTGGCGACCTACATCACGGCCCGTCAGCAGGCCGACCGGCCTTACAATCTGCCGACCAACTACCGCTCGACGCCCGCGCTGATCGACGCGCTGAATCGCCTGTTCACGCATCCGCAGCCATTCGCTCAGCACGACCTTCAATACCCGCCCGTGGGAGCGGCTGATAAACCACGGGCCAACCTGCGCCTGGTCGAGGAGACGGTGGCCGCGCCGTTGTCGCTGGTCTGGCTCGACGATGAGGCGCTGGGCAAGGGCGAAGCTGCACAGGTGGCCGCCAGCGACACTGCACGGCGTATTGCCCTGCAACTGGCGGCTGCCGCCGAAGGCCGTGCCGGATTCGACATGAATGGCCAGTTCACGCCTCTCAAGGGCGGCGATATCGCCGTGCTGGTGGCTAACCATCGACAGGCAGGAATGATCGCCGAGGAGCTGTCCGCCCGAGGTGTGCCCAGCGTGCGTCGGGGGCGCGACAGTGTCTGGCGCAGCGAAGAGGCCACCGAACTGGCGGCGGTACTTGCCGCTTATGCCGAGCCTGGCCGCGAAGGGTTGTTGCGTTACGCCCTGGCCACGCGGTTGCTGGGCCGCAGCGCCGCCGATCTGGCCCGCTGCCAGGACGATCAACAGCAGTGGGATGCCGAGCGTGAGGCGGCCGAGCGTTATCACCAGCTCTGGCAACAGCAGGGGTTCATGCGGGTATTTCGCGCCTGGCTCGATGAGCAGGGCATCGCCGAGCGGCTGCTGGCGCGGGTCGATGGAGAGCGCCGGCTGACCAACCTGCTGCACCTGGGCGAACTGTTGCAGGCGGAAAGCCTGCTGCGTCCGGGGCTCGAGCCGTTGCTCGCATGGTTCAACGCCCAGCGCGGCAGCGAAGGCGCGGGCGAGGAAGCGTTGCTGCGCCTGGAAAGCGACGCCGAGCGGGTACAGATCGTTACCATCCACACCAGCAAGGGACTCGAATACCCGCTAGTGTTCTGTCCCTTTCTGTGGGACGGCAAGCTGCTGGGCAAGAACCGCGACAGCGCGCGCTGCCACGATGAAAACGGACAACCGCTGCTGGACCTGGGCAGTGCCGAACTGGCGGAAAACCTCGAACGTGCTCGGCAGGAAGTGTTCGCCGAACAGTTGCGTCTGGCCTATGTCGCGCTGACTCGCGCACGTGATCGAATCTGGCTGCATTGGGGGCCGGTCAATCTGCCCAAGGCCAAGAAAGACGGCAGTCTGCCGGAGGAGGGACTGCACAGCAGTGCCCTCGCCTGGCTGCTGCACGGACGCGAGCTGCCCGGCGATGAGCCACTTGCCGAACTCGGCCATCATCTGGCCGACCTGAATGGCGCCAGCCTGCGCACGGCCATCGAGCGTCTGGTCGAACACAGCGCGGGCAGCATGGCCTGCCTGCCGCTCGAACCGCGTGAAGCCTGCGCGCAAGGTCAGGGACGTGCGTTGCCCCCGCAGCAGTTGTCGTCGCTCAACCGCAGCCTGCACAGCGCCTGGCGTATCGGCAGTTTCTCCGGCCTGGCAGCGGGTATGCACATGGAAGCGCCGGACCGCGACGCCCTGGCGATGCCGGACGCCGGCGAGCCGGGAAGTGGATTCTTCGCCTTCCCGCGTGGCGCGCGCGCCGGTACGTGCCTGCACGCCATCCTCGAAGACTGGGCGCGTGGCAAGGGCGCGCTGGCGGCGCTGGTCGAGCCGGCGTTGCAGGCGCATGGACTGCCGTTGGAGTGGACAGAAATCGCCGGCCAGCATTTGCAGCGGGTGCTGGACACCGATCTGAATGGCGGCGGCCTGACCCTTGCGGCCCTGCAATCGAGCAGGCGCTTGCCCGAACTGGGCTTCACTTTCCCGATACAGGATCTCGATGTCGTGCCCCTGCGCAAGCTGCTGAGCGATCCGGCCAATGGCCTTGCCGCACCCTTGCGCGAGGCTGCCGGGCGGTTGGAATTCGACAGCCTGAAGGGGTTTCTCAAAGGCTTCATCGACCTGACCTTCGAGCACGAGGGGCGCTGGTACATCGCCGATTACAAGTCCAACTGGCTCGGCCCGGACGCCAGTTACTACGGCGGCGAACGGCTGTTGCAGGCGCTCGCCGGCGAACACTACTACCTGCAATACCTGATCTATCTGGTCGCCCTGCGACGCTTCCTGCGCCAGCGCCTGGCCGATTTCACCGATGAGCGGCTGGGCGGCGCCTTCTACCTGTTCCTGCGAGGCATGCCCGAGGCTGGCGTCTATTTCGCCCGGCCCGACGATAGCCTGCTCGACGCGCTGGACCGACTGTTCGAGGAGGGCCGCTGATGCGCCGTTACGTCATGCCGCCACGCACTGCCGGCAAGCTGCCCCTGACGTGCACAAGGACCCGCTCATGAGCCTGCTGGAACTGCCCCTCGGTCCGCTCGAACGCGCCTTTATCGCCAGCCTGCACCGCCTCGAGCCGCAGGCGCCCGAGGCGGTGCTGCTGGCCGGCGCCCTGTGCTGCGAAGCGCTGGCCAGCGGCGACGTCTGCCTGTCGCTGGCACGCCTGGCTGGCAAGCGTCCATGGCCGGACCTCGCGTTCAGCCTGCCGCCGCTCGACACCTGGCGCGCACAACTGGCGGCATCGTCACTGATCGGCGTTCCGGGCGACTATGCGCCGCTGATCCTCGACGGCGACCGCCTCTATCTGGCGCGCTATCACGCGTATGAGCAGCAATTGGCCGAACAGCTGCTGGCGCGCGCCGCCGATGTGCCGGTAATCGACGAGGCGCAGCTGAGCGAAAGCCTGACGCGCCTGTTCGCCTTCAATCAGCAGAGTCCTGACTGGCAGCGGCTGGCGGCGGCGCAGGCGGTACGACGGCGCCTGGCAGTGATTTCCGGCGGCCCCGGTACCGGTAAGACGACCACCGTGGTGCGCTTGCTCGCCGCCTTGCTTGAGCAGCCTGAGGGCGCGCGGCTCGCCATCGGCCTCGCCGCGCCTACGGGCAAGGCCGCGGCGCGCATGGCTGAAGCGATCCGCAACGCCAAGGCCGACCTGCCGGTCAGCGAGGCGGTGAAGGATGCGCTGCCGGACGAGGCGCGAACGTTGCACCGTCTGCTCGGCAGCCGCGGCGACAGCCCGAGGGTGCGTCACGATGCGGCCAATCCGTTGCCTCTGGATGTCCTGGTCGTGGACGAGGCATCCATGGTCGATCTGGCGTTGATGGCCAAGCTGGTCGCCGCATTGCCCCCCAAGGCGCGATTGATTCTGCTGGGCGACAAGGACCAGCTTGCGGCGGTGGAAGCCGGCGCGGTCTTTGCCGAGCTGTGCGAGGGACGGGGTTTCGATGAGCAGGCCGCGAGCGATCTGCAGCGCATCACCGGCCAGCGCGTAGCGACGCAAACGCCGCGTTCCCGACTAGGCGATGCGGTGGTGCTGCTCACTCACAGTCATCGCTTCGCGGGGGACAGTGGCATCGGTGAGCTGGCGCGACGGATCAATGGCGGTGACGCCCGGGGTTCGGTGACCTTGCTTCAGGAAGGTCGCGCCGACCTGGCGTGGAATGCGGCTCCCGCTCCGACCGCGCTCATCGAACGGCTGGAGCACGGTTATGCAGCCTATCTGCAGGCGGCGCGGCAGGCCGACCCGGCAGCGGCGTTTGGCGCCTTCAATGGGTTCCGTGCGCTGACGGCTCAGCGTGAAGGCGCCTTTGGCGTCACCGGCATCAACGAAGCACTGGAGGCACGTCTCAAGCGCCGCCTCGCCGTGCCTGCCCGCGAGCGCTGGTATCCCGGTCGCGCGGTGATGGTGCGGCAGAACGACTACGCATTGGGCCTGTTCAATGGCGATATCGGACTGTGCCTGAAAACCGCGCAGGGCCTGCGGGTGTTCTTCGAGGGTGACGAAGGCTATCGCGGCTTCGCTCCGGCGCGTCTGCCGAGCCATGACAGCGCCTTCGCCATGACCGTGCACAAGAGCCAGGGCTCGGAGTTCGCCGAAGTGTTGCTGGCATTGCCCGAGCAGCCGAGCCCGTTGTTGACCCGTGCGATGTTCTATACCGGTATCACCCGTGCCAAGCGAAAGGTCGAGATCTGGGCGCTGCCGGCGCGTCTGGCCGACGCGGTGACGACCCGGGCCGAGCGGGCGGCGGGGCTGGCCGAGCGCCTGGCCGTAACGGATCGGGTGTCGGCGATGGTCGAGCGAGCCCCGGGCCCTGCGAAATCCCCCGAGCCGCCAGGTGATCAGTTAAGCCTGTTCTGATGGCTCGATTGCGGTTGTCAGCCACACGCACTGCGCATTTCCGTGAAGCGGTTGTGCGTATGAGCGGTTGAAATCTGTTCCGATGCGCCTCTGCCAAAAACAAGACAATCGGGACAACCGATGAAAAAACTCTTCTTCGTTACCTGGGGTGTGTTCAGCTTGCTGCTGGCGGGCGCTGCAATCCACAGCGTCTGGCTGACGCCTTCGCTTGCCAGCGGTGTCTTCCTGCTGTTGGTGGGCTATTACGCATTCTGCTTCTTTGAATTGATTCGCGCCGCCTTTCAGCCATGGGGCTTGCTCGGACCGCGTCGGCGCTGCGGATACTGGGTATGCCTGATCCTGCTGCCGTTGGCCCTTGTTCCGTTGAAATCCGCCTACCAGGTGTGGGAGCGGGGCGCGTATGTGATCGGGCCCGATGCGTCCGTTGGCCTGGGCGACTCGTTCATCCTCAAGCTGCTGGTCTGGCTGCAGGAGCTGCTCGGCTACATCGGTCCGCTGATGGCACTGCTGGCGATCGGGCTCGGCGTGGCACTGGTGCTGCTGCGCCTGCTGCGCAGCCAGGTGGCTCGCTAGGCCTGGCCATTCATCAGGGTCAGTACCAGTGGCAGGCTGGCCGCGGCGAGCAGCGTTTGCAGGGTGATGATGCCGGCCATCAGATGGCTGTCGCCACCGAGCTGGCGGGTCAGGACGTAGGCGGTTGGCGCCGTGGGCAGGGCGAAAAACAGCACCAGGATGGTCGATTCCATGGCGGGCAGATCGACGACCCGAGCCACTGCGAAGGCGAGCAACGGCACCACCAGAAGGCGAATTGCGCTGTTCCAGCCGAGCGCGGGAATCTCACCGCCGAGTTCCCGCGGCTTGAGCGCGGCCCCGACACAGAGCAAACCCAGCGGCAGGCTCGCGGCGGCGAGCAGGCCCAGCAGGCGGTCAGTGCCGCCGGGTAAACCGAGGCCTGAGAGGTTCACCAGGGCGCCGGCCAGGCAGGCGAGAATCAGCGGGTTCTTCACGATCGGCAATAGCAGCGAACGTACGCTGACACCGCGCTCGGCAGTCAGCGCCCAGACCGACATCACGTTTACCGCAGGTACCATAAGCGCCAGCATCAGCGCCGCCAGCGCCAGGCCTTCCTTGCCGAACAGACTGCCGACCGCGGCGAGTCCCAGGTAGGTATTGAAGCGCAGCGCGCCCTGGGCGAACGCCCCGAAGCGAGCGGCCGGCCAGCCGCGTACACGCTTGACCAGCAGCAATCCTGCCCACGCCAGGCCAAGCCCGAGCATGACCGCAGCGGCCAGGCGTGGCAGCGCGGGATTGCCCAACGGCGCGGTGGCCAGGCTGCTGAACAGCAGCGCCGGAAACAGCACGAAATAGTTGATCCGCTCCGCGCCCGGCCAGAAGGCCTCGCTGGGAAACTCACGCAAGCGCAAAAAATAGCCGGCAACGATCAGGGCGAACAATGGCCAGAGGGCGAGCAGGAGGGTGGTCACGCGAGAACATCCAACAGTCCAGGTGCCCAGATAGTGGAGCGTTGCGCCGGTCCTCGCAACCCGGACGGCGCATCCGAGCGCCACGAAACGGTGCTGGCACGCGTTCATCGGGAAAACGGGTGGAGTGATGTCTAAGTGATATCATTGGAGCGCCTGCACATGAGCGATGCCAATGCACACCCTAGAACTACAGTCCGCCGAGGATTTCCGGGACACGCCCTGTGGCAAGCAACTGCTCGGCGGTTTCCGCGGTCTGGTGTTCGTGCCCGAGCTGGAGCGTGAATTCCGTCGCTATCTGGGATACCAGGCACGTCTGTCGCAAGCGCTGGGCGCCTGTCTGCTGTTGATGGTGGTGGGTGGCTATTTCTATGTAGAGCAACGGCTGTTCGTCCATTCCGATCCCCAGTGGCTGCACGAACTGACGTTGTTGCGCCTGCTGCAGATGGTGCCGGGTATCGCCATTCTGGCCATGACGGTGTTTCACAAGCGGGTGCGGATGATTTCCAACCGACTGTTCCCGCTGCTGCTGGTGATGGTCGGCACCGTTGCCGCGCGTATCGACATCCAGTACGAAATGACGCAACCGGACCTGGCGTTCCGGTATGGCGCCGGGCTGTTGATCGTCTGCTCGTTCTTTTTTCTCGGTATCACCTTCTGGCGCGCCTTGCTCAGTGCGGCCTCGATCGTGCTGTTCGATATCCTGATCGCCGCGATCATCCTCTCGCCCAGCGAAATGCAGGTGCACTGGATTTCGGTCAGCTATTACCTGTTGCTGCTGATCATCGGTGCGATCAGCCGGTACGTTCATGAGTATTCGCAGCGTGAGCAGTTCCTGGTGCGCCAGTTGCTTGGCTGGGTCGCGCAGCATGATTCGCTGACCGGCCTGGCCAACCGTCGCAGTTTCGACACCGCGTTGAAGCAGACGCTTTTGCAGGCGCGTCGTGACGGTCAACCGCTGACGCTGCTGCTGCTCGATCTGGACAACTTCAAGGCTTACAACGACAGCCTCGGGCACCCGGCCGGCGATGCGCTGATCCGAGTCTTCGGCGAGGTGCTGGGGCGTTTTTCGCGGCGGCCGATGGACCTGGCGGCGCGGGTGGGCGGCGAGGAGTTTGCGTTACTGCTGTTCGACTGCGATGCACAGGCCGCGCAAACCATTGCCCGGCAAATCCTCTCGGCGCTCGCCGAGCGCGCCGTGCCGCATCCGGCACCGGTCCAGGGCCGTTACGTCACGACCAGCATCGGAATCGTCATGTGGCAGCCGGGCCAGACCGCCGACCAGCTCTATCACGCCGCCGATGCGGCGCTCTATCGCGCCAAGCAGGCCGGCAAGAACCGCTATGCGCTGAGTCCCGCGCCAGCCGCGTGAACCCCGCGCCGCTCAGCGTCGAGGCGTGACCGGACGGGTGCGGCCGCTGCCGTCGATGGCGACAAAGACGAATACCGCCTCGGTGACCTTGCGCCATTCGCTGGACAGCGGGTCGTCGCTCCAGACTTCGACCAGCATGCGAATCGAGCTGCGTCCGACTTCCAGCGTCTGGGTATAGAAGGACAACTGAGCGCCCACCGCCACCGGCACCATGAAGGCCATGCGGTCGATCGACACCGTTGCCACCCGGCCGGCAGCGACGCGGCTGGCCATGGCGGTTCCGGCCAGGTCCATCTGGGAGACCAGCCAACCACCGAAGATGTCGCCGAAGCCGTTGGTTTCGCGCGGCAGGGCTGTCAGCTGCAGGGCCAGATCGCCCTGCGGGATTGGGTCTTCCTGTTCGTATTCGTTCATCGGGTCGGACTCGCGGCGCGATTGAAGTTCTTGCGCGAAAACCCGCGGTAGTGCGGGCCGGAGCCGAGTATAGCGGCTGTATCCAGCGGCAGCGACCGCCACCGAACAAAGTTCCGGGTCGTCACCAGATTGTCACATTGTCTTCATAGAGTGTTCACACGGCCTGCAGACAATGGCCCCCGTTCCAACACACACGAGCACACCCCTGCTAGGAGCAAGGTATGACACTGAATCGTTTGATGGCGGCCCTGACTTTCGTAGCCGCTGGCGTTGGCGCTGCCAACGCAGTTGCGGCCGTTGACCCGGCGCTGCCGGCCTATGAGAAAACGTCCGGCGTATCCGGCAACCTGTCCAGCGTTGGTTCCGACTCACTGGCCAACCTGATGACCCTGTGGGCTGAAGACTTCAAGCGTAGCTACCCTAACGTCAATATTCAGATTCAGGCCGCCGGTTCCTCCACCGCGCCGCCGGCGCTGACCGAAGGTACCGCCAACCTCGGCCCGATGAGCCGTCCGATGAAGGACAACGAAATCCAGGCCTTCGAAGAGAAGTATGGCTACAAGCCGACCGAAGTCCCGGTCGCCATCGATGCCCTGGCCGTGTTCGTACACAAGGACAACCCGATCGAGAGCCTGGATATCGAACAGGTCGACGCGATCTTCTCCAGCACCCGTCTTTGCGGCGGCGCGCAGGACATCAAGACCTGGGGTGACCTGGGCCTGACCGGCGAGTGGGCGAGCAAGCCGATTCAGTTGTTCGGTCGTAACTCGGTGTCCGGCACCTACGGCTACTTCAAGGAAGAAGCGCTGTGCAAGGGCGACTTCAAGCCTAACGTGAACGAGCAGCCGGGCTCCGCTTCGGTGGTGCAGTCGATTTCCAGCACCCTGAACGCCATTGGCTACTCGGGTATCGGCTACAAGACCTCCAGCGTGCGCGCGGTGCCGCTGTCCAAGGGTGGCGAAGCCTTCGAGGCCAACGAAGAAAACGCCCTGGCTGGCAAGTTCCCGCTGGCTCGCTTCTTCTACGTGTACGTCAACAAGGCGCCGAACAAGCCGCTGAGCCCGATCGACGCCGAGTTCCTCAAGCTGGTGCTCTCCAAGCAGGGTCAGGAAGTCGTGGTCAAGGACGGCTACATCCCGCTGCCGAAGAAAGTCGTCGACAAGACGCTGAAGGACCTCGGTCTGTAAGACCCGATGCCGGTCTCGCGGCGCCTGCCGCGAGCCCAGCAGGACGCCCGCCACGCCTCATCGCGCTGGTGGGCGTCGTCGCGTCACCTGACTGTAATTTTTCTGTCATACAGCTCGATTAGATTAGGCGCCCGACCGGCCCTCGGCAGCCAGGGAACGACTCGCGCCAGAAGGGCGCAGCAGTTTTGACGGCCTGAGTGGCCAGGAACCTTCGCATGAACGATATAGAGACCATGAGCGCGAATTCCGATGTGCAACGGCTGGACTTCAATACCCCGGCCCTGCAACGCAAGCGCCGCATCCGCGCGCTGAAAGACAACCTGGCGCGCTGGTACGTCTCCATCGGTGGCCTCGCCGTGCTGGGCGCGATCACCTTGATCTTCTTCTATCTCGGCCAGGTCGTTGCGCCCATGTTCCAGGGCGCCGAACTGGAGGCGCGTGAGGCACAGCAGCCGGCCTGGCTGGCCGAAGCGGGCGAGCCTTTGCTGCTGGCGATGGAAGAGCAGAACCAGGTCGCGATGCGGCTGGATGCTGACGGCCAGGTCCGTTTCTTCAGCCTCTCGACCGGCCAATCGCTGCGCACGGTCGAATTGCCGCTGCCGACCGGTAGCCGGATCGTCTCGGTCGGCCAGGATACCCCCGGCAATCGCCGGATCGTGCTCGGCCTGGACAATGGCCAGGTCCTGGTAGCCGAACACAACTACAAGGTCAGCTATCCGGATGGCAAGAAGACCATCACCCCGCAGTTGGACTACCCGTTCGGTCAGGAACCGCTGCAGCTCGATCCGCAGGGGCGCCCTGTCGCGCACGCCGCGATCAGCGTGAACGGCAAGACGCTGATGGTCGCTGGCGCCACCGATGGGGCGCTGCAGGCGTTGCGGATCGCTACGAGCGAAAACCTGCTGACCGGCGAAACCAGCCTGGAGCAGGAGCGTATGGACCTGCCGCAGCTCTCCGAGCCGATCAAGGCGCTGCGCATCGATCCGCGACATATGTGGTTGTTCGCCGTGAGTGGTCGCGCCAGCGTGGACGTCTTCGATCTGCGCCGCAAGCAGCTCAACGGACGCTACAAGCTGCTGGGTGGCAACGGCGAGATCACCACGGTCGCCGCACTGCTTGGCGGCATCTCGCTGATGGTCGGCGACTCGACCGGAGGCATCGGCCAATGGTTCATGGTGCGCGGCAGTGACGGCCAGGCCGAGCTGAAGAACGTGCGCAGCTTCCAGCTGGCCGGCCAGCCGATCACCCAGATTCTTCCGGAGGAGCGCCGCAAGGGTTTCCTGGCGCTCGATGGCGCCGGTACTCTGGGTATTTTCCACAGCACCGCACACCGCACGCTGCTGACCGAACAGGTCGCCGACGGCGCTGCGGTCGCCGCTCTGTCGCCACGTGCCACGCGGCTGCTGGTGGAGTCCGGCGACCAGTTGCAGCGTTTCGTGATCGACAACCCGCACCCGGAAATTTCCTGGAGTGCCCTCTGGGGCAAGGTCTGGTACGAAAGCTATCCCGAGCCTGACTATGTGTGGCAGTCGACCTCGGCAACGGGCGACTTCGAGCCCAAGCTGAGCCTGTCCCCGCTGGCGTTCGGTACCCTCAAGGCCGCCTTCTACGCCATGCTGCTGGCGGCCCCGCTGGCGATCTGCGCGGCGTTCTACACGGCCTACTTCATGGCGCCGTCGCTGCGTCGCAAGGTCAAGCCGGTCATCGAGCTGATGGAAGCATTGCCGACGGTGATCCTCGGTTTCTTCGCCGGCCTGTTCCTCGCGCCCTATCTGGAGAACCACCTGCCGGGCATCTTCAGCCTGCTGCTGCTGATGCCGGTGGGCATCCTGCTGGCGAGCTGGTGCTGGAGCCGGCTGCCGGAAAACATCCGCCTCAGCGTGCCGGATGGCTGGGAAGCCATGTTGCTGATTCCGGTGATTCTGGCGGTGGGCTGGGGTTCCCTGGCGGTCAGCGGTTATCTGGAGAACTGGTTCTTCGGCGGTGACATGCGCCTGTGGCTGTCCAATGAAATGGGTATTCCCTTCGATCAGCGCAACGCCCTGGTGATTGGCCTGGCGATGGGCTTCGCGGTGATCCCGACGATCTATTCGATCGCCGAGGACGCCGTATTCAGCGTGCCCAAAAGCCTCACGCTGGGTTCGCTGGCGCTGGGCGCGACGCCCTGGCAGACGCTGACCCGCGTGGTGCTGCTGACGGCAAGTCCTGGAATCTTCTCGGCGCTGATGATCGGCATGGGCCGCGCCGTGGGTGAAACCATGATCGTGCTGATGGCCACCGGTAACACCCCGATCATGGAAGCCAACATCTTCGAGGGCATGCGCACCCTGGCGGCCAACGTGGCGGTGGAAATGCCCGAATCGGAAGTGGGCAGTACCCATTACCGCGTGCTGTTCCTCGCCGCGATGGTGTTGCTGATGTTCACCTTCGTGATGAACACGCTGGCCGAGCTGATTCGCCAGCGCCTGCGGCGCAAGTACGCGAGCCTGTAACTCAAGGCTGCCTGCGGGCGGCCAAGGACGCAGCCGATGACGGCTGCGACAAGATTTCGACAAAGGTATCGATCCGTGAAAAAGGATTCGCTGAAAACCTGGATCAAGAGCGGCACCCCCTGGGTCTGGATGAACGCCGGCGCGGTGTCCATCGCCGTGATCATGACCCTCGGGCTGCTGGCCGTCATCGCCGTGCGCGGGCTGGAGCACTTCTGGCCGGCGGACGTGATCGTCGCCGACTATCAAGTGCCCGGCGCGTCGCCTCGGGTCATGGCGGGTGAAGTGGTGCAGGCCGAAGAAGTGCCGCGTGCCCGTCTGGCTGCCAGCGGCCTGCCAGTGGATGTCGAGGGCGGCGAGTTCATGACCCGTGAACTGCTCAAGGTCGGTAACCGCGAAGTGTATGGCGCGGACTTTTCCTGGGTCGTCGGCGAGTGGCTGAGCAACCCGCGCACACCGGCCAATCTGGTCGCCCTGGAGCGCCGCGAGTGGGGCAACTTCTATGGCGAACTGCTGAACGTCAAGGAGAGCGGGCAACTGGTTGCCGAGGGCGATGCCGCCTGGGCCGAGCTGCAGCGGCGAATCGATCGTATCGATGATCTGCATGCCCAGATCGCCCGGCTGGAAAAGGTCGATATCGGTCGTATCAATCATGGTCTCGAGCGCCTGCGCCTGAAGACCCGCAAGCTGGAACTCGACGACCGGCTCGACGCCGCGGCCCAGGCCGACCTGGATGCCGAGCGTGCGCAGTGGGACGCCGAGTACCGGACGCTCGAAGGCGAGTTGTCGGCGCTCTACCAGGGCTTCAACCGCGACAGCATCACCATGCGCACCATGCACGGCCAGGAAAAGGAAATCACCCTCGGCAAGATCGTGCGGGCCTATCGCCCGAATGCCATGTCCACGGTCGACAAGCTGGGCTTCTATTTTGCCAAGGTCTGGGAATTCGTCAGCGACGAGCCGCGTGAGGCAAACACCGAGGGCGGTATCTTCCCGGCCATCTTCGGCACCGTGCTGATGACCATCATCATGGCCGTGATCGTCACCCCGTTCGGCGTGATCGCCGCGGTCTATCTGCGCGAATACGCCAAGCAGGGCGTGCTGACGCGCATCATCCGGATCGCGGTGAACAACCTGGCGGGCGTGCCCTCGATCGTCTACGGCGTGTTCGGCCTGGGCTTCTTCGTCTACGTGCTGGGTGGCTCGCTCGACCGCATCTTCTACCCCGAAGCGGCGCCGGCGCCGGTGTTCGGTACGCCGGGCCTGATGTGGGCGTCGCTCACCTTGGCGATCCTCACCCTGCCGGTGGTGATCGTCGCGACCGAGGAAGGCCTGGCGCGCATCCCGCGAATGATCCGCGAAGGCTCCCTGGCGCTGGGCGCGACCAAGTCGGAAACGCTCTGGAAGGTGGTGCTGCCGATGGCCAGCCCGGCGATGATGACCGGCCTGATTCTGGCCGTGGCGCGTGCCGCGGGCGAGGTCGCGCCGCTGATGCTGGTCGGCGTGGTGAAGCTGGCGCCGAGCCTGCCGCTCAATGGCAATTACCCCTATCTGCACCTTGATCAGAAGATCATGCACCTGGGCTTTCATATCTACGATGTCGGCTTCCAGAGCCCCAATGTCGAGGCCGCGCGACCGCTGGTCTATGCAACCGCACTGCTGCTGGTACTGGTGATCGCGACGCTGAATCTGAGTGCCGTCATCATTCGTAACCATCTGCGCGAAAAATACAAAGCGCTGGATCATTGAGTCCGAGCCGCTGCGAACGGAGTGAGCACATGCAAACCAATACCCATTCCATCGATATCTCCGCGCTCGGTCGTGACAAGCGCGCGCTGAGCCTGGACAACGAGTCGGTCGCCATCGAGGTGCCCGACCTGAGTCTGTACTACGGTGAAAAGCAGGCACTGTTCAACGTCAGCATGAACATCCCGCGCCAACGTGTGACCGCCTTCATCGGCCCGTCCGGTTGCGGCAAGTCGACGCTGTTGCGCTGCTTCAACCGGATGAACGATCTGGTCGACGGTTGCCGCATCGAAGGTGCGATCAACCTCGACGGCCATAACATCTACCGCAAGGGCGAAGACGTTGCCGACCTGCGCCGCCGCGTCGGCATGGTATTCCAGAAGCCCAACCCGTTTCCCAAGAGCATCTACGAGAACGTGGTCTACGGCCTGCGCATCCAGGGCATCAAGCAGAAGCGCGTGCTCGACGAAACCGTCGAATGGGCGCTCAAGGGCGCGGCATTGTGGGAAGAGGTCAAGGATCGCCTGCACGAGTCGGCGCTCGGCCTTTCCGGTGGTCAGCAACAGCGTCTGGTGATCGCCCGCACCATCGCCGTACAGCCGGAAGTGCTGTTGCTCGACGAACCCAGCTCGGCGCTCGACCCGATTTCCTCGCTGAAGGTCGAGGAACTGATCTACGAGCTCAAGGCCAAGTACACCATCGTCATCGTCACCCACAACATGCAGCAGGCCGCGCGCGTGTCGGACTACACCGCGTTCATGTACATGGGCAAGCTGATCGAATATGGCGACACCGACACGCTGTTCACCAATCCGGCGAAGAAGCAGACGGAAGACTACATCACCGGCCGCTACGGTTAGTCTGGCCATGTCGGAGACACTCCGCCAAAGCCCAGACGGGCTTGCGTGGCATTCAATCTACCTGGGTGCGCTGCGCACCAGCGCCGCCTAGCGGCAGCCTCCTCGGAGCGACACGATGATCAGCAAAGACAGCCACACCCAACACATTTCCCAGCAGTTCAACGCCGAGCTGGAAGAGGTGCGCAGTCACCTCCTGGCCATGGGCGGCCTGGTGGAGAAGCAGGTCAATGACGCGGTGACCGCGCTGATCGAGGCCGACTCCGGGCTGGCGCAGCAGGTTCGCGAAGTCGATGACCAGATCAACCACATGGAGCGTGACATCGACGAGGAATGCATTCGCATTCTCGCCCGGCGCCAGCCGGCGGCGTCCGATCTGCGCCTGATCATCAGCATCTCCAAGTCGGTGATCGATCTCGAGCGGATAGGCGACGAAGCGACCAAGATCGCCCGTCGCGCCATCGAGCTGTGCGAGGACGGCGAGTCGCCGCGCGGCTATGTCGAGGTGCGCCATATCGGCGATCAGGTGCGTCGCATGGTGCAGGAATCGCTGGATGCCTTCGCCCGCTTCGACGCCGAGCTGGCATTGTCGGTGGCGCAGTACGACAAGACCGTCGATCGCGAATACAAGACGGCGCTGCGTGAGCTGGTCACCTACATGATGGAAGACCCGCGCTCGATCTCTCGCGTACTCAGCGTGATCTGGGTGCTGCGCTCGCTCGAACGGATCGGCGACCACGCGCGCAACATCGCTGAAATGGTCATCTACCTGGTGAACGGCACCGACGTGCGCCACCTGGGCCTGACACGCATGGCCGAGGAAGTCGCCAGCAAGCGTGATTGACGCGGCGGGCCGTGGCTGAAGCTGAGCATTGCCCCTCTCACCCTGGAGGGGCGGTGGCTGGCTAGCTGCGCTGCAGGCGGTCGACCAGCTCGATGAGCTGTTGCTGCCGTTCGCTCTGCTCCAGGCGCGCGCCGGGGTTCAGCGAGGACCACTGCGGGTGGGCGCGGCAACGGTGCAGGGCTTCGGGAAGTTTGCCTTCGCGCCAGGTCTTGTCGTCCGGCGTATCGAGACGGATGGCGTCCATGGCGGCATGTCCGCGGGCGGCGAGGGCAGCCAGCAGTTGCCGTTGGCGCAGGGCGAGCAGGCGCAGTACGGCGTCGTCCACGGTCAGTTCGCGCTGGCCCTTGAGTTTGCCCAGCAGACGATTGCCATAGTGCCGCGCGGTTTGCGCGCCGCCTCCGGCGATGGCGCCAAGCAAGGCCGCCGCGCCAAGCGTGATGCCGCCGACCATCAGGTCGACACCGGCGCCCGCTGCGGCACCCGCCGCCATGCCGCCACCGATCTTCACGCCCAGTTCCTTCAGCGTTTCGGGATTGAACAGGTCGTCGCCCCAGCGACCGTCGAGCAGCGGCAGGTCCGCTGCGGCTGCATCCTGCGCGCGGAAGCCGTAAAGGCGTAGCAAGGCCTCGACACAGCGTTGCTCGCGCGCACGTACCGCATCGTGCAGTTCGCGAATGGCGCCGCGTTCGAGTTCGGGTTGCGCGGCGACGCTGCGGCGGCAGGCGGCGACATCGATCAGCAGCTCGGCGATCAACCGGTTGCCTTCATTCATTCGGGCCGCGGCCTGGGCTTCATGGTCGTCGATCAGCCGCTGCAGTTTCGGCCGTGCCTGTTCCAACAGCAATGCCAGACTCTCGTATAGCCGCCGTTCGCCATCGATCGGCGGTGCCACGCTGTCGTAGCGCACCAGCGCATGCAGGCCCAGCCGCGCCAGCGCCTCGCGCCACTGCTCTTCACGGTGACCGGGCTGCGCAACGAAGTTGAGTACCGGCAGCAGCGGCTTGCCGCACCCGGCGAGCACCGCCAGTTCATCCTTGTATTTGGCCAGCACCGGCTCGCGGGCGTCGATGACATAGAGCCCGGCATCGCTGGCCAGCAGTTGCCGCAGGACCTTGGCCTCCTGCTCGAAACGCTGGCGTGCCTCGCTGCCGGCGAGAAAGCGGCTGGTCCGTGCCGGGCCGTCGAGGCGTTCACCAGGGCGTTCGATGCGTTCCAGGTGGTCGAGTAGCGCAATGGCATCTTCCAGGCCGGGCGTGTCGTACAGTTCCAGCAGCGGCTCGCCATCCACCGACAGGCGCGCGCCCTCGACGTGGCGGGTGGTGCTGGGCCGATGCGACACCTCGCCGAAGCCGACGTCGCGTGTGAGGGTGCGCATCAAGGAGGTCTTGCCGACGTTGGTATGGCCCACCAGGGCGAGCTTGAGCGGTGCGCTCATGGGTGTTCTCCGGCAATTGGCGGCCAGGCCGCGCGCAGCCCGCTGGCCGCTACGGCAGGCGGCTTACGCGCGCCGGCGGGGGGCGACTGTCCGAGGAGGGTTGCGCAATCACGGTCAGTCATGTCCGGTCTCCAACCAGGTCAAGGGTGCGCTGCTCGAATGGGCGAGGCCGAGGGCGTCCAGCGCCTGATGCCAATCCTGCAGGCGGCCGCTGTCCAGCGCTTGCCCAGCCGGTGCCTGTAGCAGCCAGACACGGCTGCTGGCCGCGCACCGGCTCAACTCGCCGATCAGCGCCAGCGTGCCACGGTCGGGCGAGCGGCGTGGGTCGCAGGCGATGGCCAGGCGTTGTGGCGGGAAGCGGGTCAGCTGGTCCAGCAGACGACGGCGTTGCTCGCGGTCGTCCAGCACGCCGGCATCGGCTACGCCTGCAGGCAATTTCACCGGCCAGGTTCGGTCCTGCTCCAGTTCGATGCCGACCAGGACCGCACCTTCGGTGCCATCGAGCTTTGCGCCAAGGGTCGGCGCCTGGAGCTGCGCGGGCGCGGCATCATTGATACCGAGACGCTCGCTGGGTGGCTGTAAGCGCTCGCGTAGCAGGCGGTAGGCAGGCAGTCGTAGATCCAGGCGGAGCTGGCCGCGACCGCGCCGCCAGCGCCACAGGCACCATAGCGTCAGCAGCAGGCGCGGCAGCACGCCGTAGATCAGCACCACGCCGACCAGCCAACCCGCCCAACTCTGCCGGGCGCCTTCGTAATCGCTGAGCAGGGCTCCGCTGGCGCGGATCTGTTCGATGTCCGGCACGCTGAAACCGAGCAGCGATGGCAGTGTGCCGAGCGCCTGGGTCAACGCGACGAAGGCGCCTTCGCCGAGGATGGTGGTTTCCCAGACGAAGCCATAACGGCGGGTCGCCAGCAAGGCCAGCATCGTCACCAGCGCGCTGGACATCGCCAACAACCACAGGCCATGCACACCAAACCCCAACAGCCAGCGGCCGAGACGCCGTTGCTGCAATACCGTCAGCAGTGCCGGGGCCAGCTGCACGGCGCGGGCGTCACGTGCGAGCCTTTCGCTGAGCCATAGCCAGAGTCGGCCCAATGCGCCGCCACTGTCGCCGACCAGCAGCAGGCCCAGTAGCCAGCCGAGCAAGGTCAGCAGGTTCAGCCCGAGCAGACTGCCCAATGCCCAGAATGCATTGACCGGACGCTGACCGTCGCCCAGCGCTGCCCAGGCAAGTCCGGCTCCGGTGAACAGTGCGAGCAGTGCCAGTGTCACTCCGGCCAGCTTTGCGCCCTGCAGCCAATGCCGCTGCGCCTCGATCAGCCCGTCGCGGCGCGCCAGCCACAGTGCGCGTCGCTCGATCAGATCGGACAGCTCGCCGCCCTGCGCCCGCGCATGACGACTGGCCTCGTCATCGTCCAGCGGCCCGGCATGCTCTTCGCGCAAGCGTATGGCTTCGGTCAGCCAGAGGCGATCGAAAGGCGTCAGCGAGTTCGGCGAGGTCGGGGGCATACGGGTCTCTTTTGATTCGGCGCGCCGGCCGGTTGCGCCTTAGGGTAACGCAACTGGTCGGCATGCCGGATGCGGCCTAGGCGCCCCGACGCGCTGATGGTGGTTGGACATTGCCAGCACGCCGAAGATCGCCGATGAGCCTTGCGGACGACAGGCGCCCCGGGGCGCCGCGCAGCCCCGTCGCCGCGCGGCTGTCCGGACCGCTTCAACGGGGGCGGATGCGCTCCTGCCAGTAACGGCGGATAGCGAAGAACAGCGAAAGCGCCGTGAGGGCGATGAAGATCCAGGTAATCGGGCCGCGGAAGAAAATCATCGGATCGCCGCGTCCGATCAGCAGCGTGCGCCGCAGGTTGTCTTCGAACATTGGCCCGAGGATGAAGCCGAGCAGGAAGGGCGCAGTGGCGAAGCCGGTACGGTTGAATACGTAGCCAACCACGCCGAAGAACAACATCAGGCCGATGTCGAACACACTGTTGTTGACTGCGAAGGAGCCGTAGACGCAGAACATCAGGACGATTGGCAGCAGGATCGCCTTGGGGATGTCAGCAACCAGCGAGAAATATTTGATCACGCCCTGGCCGACGAACAGCAGCACCGCCGAACTCAGCATGATCCCGCAGAACAGCGCGTAGATCAGCGTGAGGTTCTCCTGGAACAGCACAGGGCCAGGTGTCAGGCCGTGGATCATGAACGCGCCGAGAATGATCGCGGTGATAACGTCGCCGGGAATCCCGAGCGACAACAGCGGGATAAGCGTTGCGCCGGCGACGCCGTTGTTGCCGGACTCCGCCGCGGCAACGCCTTCGAGTTCGCCCTTGCCGAAATTGGCGGCGTTCGGCGAGCGTCGCTTGGCTTCGCTATAGGAAATGAAGGTCGCCGCGGTGGCACCGGTACCGGGGATCGCTCCGATGATCACGCCGATGACCGAGCCGCGCACGATGGTCTTGAGGCTGGATTTGAGTTCCTTGAATGTCAGGCCGGCACCGCTGGTCGCCGCGCGGATGTGCGGCTCCGCTTTCTTCAGGTAGAAGTCGATCACCTCCGGTATGGCGAACAGCCCGATCAGCAGCGGCACGAACGAGACCCGGTCCATCAGGTTGTAGCTGTCGAAGGTCAGCCGCTGGCTACCGTAGACCACGTCCATGCCGATCGATGAGACGATCACCCCGAGGCTCGCGGCAATCAGGCCCTTGATCGCCGACTCGCCCGCAATCGAAATGATGATCGTCAGGGAAAAGCAGATCAGCCAGAAAAACTCGGGCGGGCCAAAATTCAGGGCGATCTTCGCCAGGTAGGAGGCGAACAGGATCAACGCCAGGTTCGACAGCACATCGGCGATGCACGAGGAGTACAGGGCCATCTGCAGCGCCTTCTTGGCCTTGCCTTGCTGGGTCAGCGGATAGCCGTCGAGCAGCGTGCAGGCCGCTGCGGGCGAGCCGGGCGTGTGGATCAGGATGGCGGTGATCGAGCCGCCGTACATTCCGCCCTTGTAAATGCCCACCAGCAACAGGATCGCGGTGACCGGTTCGAGGCTGAAGGTGAACGGCAGGGCCAGGGCGACTGCCATGGTTGCGGTCAGGCCGGGAATGGCGCCGACGACCACGCCGATCAGTACGCCGATGCCGATTGCGACGAAGTTGTCGACGCTCAGGAACAGGCTCAGGACTTCGGAAAAACCTTCCATTCGGTCACTCGCGGATAAGGACGGGTCAGTCCCAGAGCGTGCCCGAAGGCAGCGGGACGTTCAGTACGTGGATGAACAACAGGCTCACCAGCCACGGCAAGGCAACGGCCAGCAGGTACAGCCATGGCTTGCGCACCGGGTGCGCGGCAAACAACAGCAGGGTGCCGAGAATGCCGGCGGCGATGGCGCCCAGCGGCTCGAACAACAGCCAGTACGCGCCCAATCCGGCGATCATCAACAGCCAGCGCCACGCTGGCGCGCTGGCCGTGGCGCTGGCCGTGCGTTCCGGCGGCCGCAGGCAGCCTTCGACGATCAGCGCCAGCGAGAGCACGGCGACCAGCCAGCCGGCGACGCCGGGCAGCCAGCGCGGCGACTGCATGGGGTTCTGGATCATCGGCGCTTCTTCGATGTAGTTGGGTACCAGATAGAAAACGAACACCAGCGCAGCCGACAGCCAGAAGACGCCGAGCAGCGTATTGACGTTGGCCCAGCGCGGACGACCGGTGGCAGCGCTCATGCGGGACCTCCTCTTACTGGAGTTCGGCCTGGCCGGCCACGTGCTGCCAACGCGCCACGTCCTCGGCGACGTAATCGCGGAACGCATCGCCTTGCTGGCTCGCCGCCTCGCCACCGATCTGGGCGGCGAAGTCCTTGAAGCTTTCATCCTCCATGACCTTGCCCAACGCGTCCTGCAAGGTCTGCACAGCCTCGTCTGACATGCTGTCATCGGCGATCAGGCCGAACCAGGCGGTGGTGACGAAATCACCGAGGCCCTGGTCGGCACCGAGTTTCGACAGCGGCTCGACGCCTGGCAGATACGGCGACGGCTCGGCGGAGGTGACCGCCAGCGCCCTGAGCTTGCCGGACTGGATGTGCGAGAGCACGGTCGGCATGTTCTCGAACGACACGTCGACATCGCCGCTGAGCAGGGCCGGCAGCGCCTCGCCGCTGCCGCGGAAGGGGACGTGGGTCATGCGGGTGCCGGTCATGGTCTTGAACAGCTCGCCGGACATATGGATCGAGCTGCCGACGCCGGAAGAACTGAAGGTCATTTCCCTGGTTTTCGCCGCCTCGATGAAGGCCTCGACGCTGTCGTACGGGCTGTTTGCCGGGACGACCATGACGTTGGGAATCTCGATCACGTTGCGGATGAATTTGAAGTCCTTCACCGGATCGTAGGGCAGGTTCTTGTAGATCACCGGACCGATGGTATGTCCGGGCGAGGCCATGGCGATGGTGTGGTCCGCCCCACGACCGCCGCGCGCCAATTGGCCGGTGGCGGTGGTCGACCCAGCGCCGGGGCGGTTCTCGACCACCACGGTGCCGATTTCCTTCTGCAGCAGATCGGCCACCTTGCGCGAGAGCACGTCGGTGGTGCCGCCCGGTGCGTAGGGCACGACGAGACGCACGGTGTCGGTCGGCCATTCGGCAGCCTGAGCGGAGAGGGACAGGAGCGGGAGCGTGGCGCCCAGCATAAGCAGGCGTACGGTACGCTTGAGAGTCAGCGGCATAGAAAATCCCATCTTGTAGTTGTTGTGGCGTCCGGGGAGCGAACGAGCGCCCGGCCCGGCTGGCAAACGGCCATTACCGGTGATGCGGACGTTGTCCACCATAAAGGAAGCCGCCCAGCCGGGCCGTCGTCGAACTCAAATGCTGTTCGATTATCGAACACAACTGTAGCCGTCGTCGGTTGTGGTTTCGACCCGCTTGGGTCAACTTCGACTCCCCGATGCGGATCATTTCAAACAAGGAGGCGCCGGTGGCCGTTCTGCAAGGCATCAAGGTACTGGATTTGACGCGCATCCTGGCGGGGCCGTGGTCGACCATGGCACTGGCCGATCTCGGCGCTGAAGTCTGGAAGATCGAAAGCCCTGAGGGGGGTGACGACACTCGCAGCTGGATGCCGCCGGCCAAGGCGGGTATTTCGACCTACTACCTCAGCGCCAATCGCAGCAAGCAGAGCCTGGCGGTGGACCTGCGCAAGCCGGAAGGCCGCCAACTGATCCTCGACCTGGCGGCGCAGGCCGATGTCGTGGTGGAGAATTTTCTACCGGCGAGCCTGAAGCGCCTCGGGCTGGACTATGCGGCGCTGTCAGCGGTGAACCCACGGTTGATCCACTGCTCGATCACCGGCTACGGTCGTGACAACCCGTTGGAGAACCGTCCGGGCTACGATTTCATCATTCAGGCCGAGAGCGGTTTCATGTCGATTACCGGCGAGAAGGACGGCGAGCCCATGCGCCTGGGGGTTGCGTTCATCGATCTGGTCACCGGCATGAATGCGGTGCAGGGCATCCTCGCCGCGCTGTACGAGCGCGAAAAATCGGGTCTGGGACAGTCGGTGGATATCGCCTTGTCCGACAGTGCGCTGCACTTTCTCGCCAATGTCGCCTCCGGCTACCTCAACACCGGCAAGGTGCCACAGCGCTACGGCAACGCCCACGCCAGCATCGTCCCGTATCAGCTGTTCAATACGGCCGATGGCAGCATCGCGCTGGCGGTGGGCAATGACGAACAGTACCGACGCCTGTGCCTGGACGTGCTGAAGCGACCGGAGCTGTACGCCGACCCACGCTTCACCGAGAACAAAGGGCGCACCGGGCACCGCGAGGTGCTGCTGCCTCTGTTGCAGGAGGCGTTCGCCGGCTGGAACAACGAGGCGTTGATCGCGGCGCTGCGCGCGCAGGGGATACCGGTCGGTGAAGTGAAGGACGTGGCGCAGGCGTTCGACTCGCAGACCGCCCGCTACCGCGATCTTGTGGTCAGCGCCGAGCATCCTGTCGCTGGAGAAGTGCGTATGGTGCGCAGCCCGCTGCGTTTGTCGCGCACGCCGACCGTTGCGCCCAAGGCGCCGCCGTTGCACGGGCAGCACACCGACGGTGTTCTAAAGCGTGTGCTCGGCAAGAGCGATGCCGACCTGGCGGCGCTGCGACAGGCCGGCGCGATTCGCTGACGGCTCAATGCCCCGGCAGGCCCTTGGTGAGCGGGGCGGGTTTTCGGCGACCGGCGCCACTCACTCCAGTTGCGCCTGCCCGGCTACCCGATTCCAGCGCTCGACATCCTGCGCCACATAGTCACGAAAGGCGTCGCCTTCCTGGCTCGCGGGCTCACCGCCAATCTGCGCGACGAAATCCTTGAAACTCGGGTCCTCCATGACTTTGTCCAGCGCGCCCTGGAGTGTCCGAACAGCCTCGTCGGACATGCTGTCATCGGCCACCAGGCCGAACCAGGCGGTGGTGACGAAATCACCGAGGCCCAGCTCGGCGCCAAGTTTCGACAGCGGCTCGACGCCCGGTAGATAAGGCGACGGCTCGGCGGAGGTGACCGCGAGCGCGCGGAGCTTGCCGGACTGGATGTGCGAGAGCACCGCCGGCATGTTTTCGAACGACACGTCCACGTCGCCACTGAGCAGCGCCGGCAGGGCCTCGCCACTGCCGCGGAAGGGGACATGGGTCATGCGGGTGCCGGTCATGGCCTTGAACAGCTCACCGGACATGTGGATCGAGCTGCCGACGCCTGCCGAGCTGAAGGTCATTTCCCTGGTTTTCGCCGCCTCGATGAAGGCCTCGACACTGTCGTACGGGCTGTTTGCCGGGACGACCATGACGTTGGGAATCTCGATCACGTTGCGGATGAATTTGAAGTCCTTCACCGGATCGTAGGGCAGGTTCTTGTAGATCACCGGACCGATGGTATGTCCGGGCGAGGCCATGGCGATGGTGTGGTCCGCCCCACGACCGCCGCGCGCCAATTGGCCGGTGGCGGTGGTCGATCCAGCGCCGGGGCGGTTCTCGACCACCACGGTGCCGATTTCCTTCTGCAGCAGGTCGGCCACCTTGCGCGAGAGCACGTCGGTGGTGCCGCCCGGTGCGTAGGGCACGACGAGACGCACGGTGTCGGTCGGCCATTCGGCAGCCTGGATTGGGGAAGCGAGCGGGAGTGTGGCGCCCAGCAGGAGGGGCAGCAGGCATTTGACGATGGGCTTCATGTTCGTTCCTTTTTGTGGTTGTTCTAGGAATCCGCGGCTGCTGGCAATCGGTCGCGGTCAGCCGCAAAAGCTAATACCTGGCCAAGTGTAGGCGGGTTCCCTGTCAACGAAACCCCGAATGCCTCACGATCACCCGATACGAGCCCCGGCCGCCCAGTGCCGGGCCTCGTATGTCTTATTCGGCGCGCAGGCGCACGGCGATGTCCGGCTGGTCGATGAACAGCCCGTCGATACCCGCGTCGAGGAAGGCCTGGATCTCGGTCTCGATATCGCCGCGATCGGCGGGTGAATCGCCCTTGCGCAGGTTGCTGGGCAGGAAAGCGTTTTCGGCGCGGAAGGTGTAGGGGTGCACTTTGAGCCCTGCGGCGTGTGCGTTCGGCACGAAGTCGGTGGGCTGGCCGAGGTTACCGTTGGCATCGCGTGGAATGATGTAGCTCTTTTCCGGGCCGACGCCGACCGCGTACTGCGAAATCGCCTTGAGGCCTGCAGCGGTCGCCATTTGTGCATAGGTCAGGTCGCTGCCGCGCACCTGCTGATCGTACGGCTGGCCGCCGCCGAACAGCTGCACCAGGCGCAGCTGAGTCAGGCGGCTGAGGGTCTTGAGGTTTTCCACTTCGAACGACTGGATGTACACCGGCGCGTGGCGGCCCGCGTAGCCGTTGCGGTGAAGGATGCGCACCAGCGGCTGCTCCATGTCCAGGCCGAGTGTCTGGAAGTGGGTAGGATGCTTGGTTTCGGGGTACAGACCGATGCGCCTGCGTTCGCTCAGCTGCAGGGTTTTCACCAGATCGATGATTTCCTGCAGGGTCGGAATTTCCAGGCTGCGGTCGAGGCGGGCGTTGCCGGGGCGAATGTCCGGAATGCGCTCGATGGCGCGCAGGGTTTTCAGTTCGGCCAGGGTGAAGTCCTCGCTGAACCAGCCGGTCAGG